>JBGCEO010000024.1:0-15926 GCA_045106475.1 Granulosicoccus sp. | reverse complement strand
TGGGCTGATGGGTCGCAGCCGGTGCGTCAAACAGTGAGTGGGTGGTAGTGGGTAGTCGTCTCAGTGTTAAAGTATCGTGATGGTAGGTATTTTGGTTTGGCGCTTTAGTTGGTAATAGGCGGTTTATTCTTCCTATACTCTCCTTAAGGCAACTGTGAATAGTGGCCGAATTTGCTCACCTCGATCAATCTCGGCTAGCAGTTGCTGATGACTAAAATCGCGGGGATAGTGCTTCAGCGTTGTAATGGTGTGCAGCCCCTGATCATCGGACAACAGGGAGTCTAACAATGTCACATCATTAGCCGTCATGGCATCATCGAGTGCTTCCGACAGTCGATTCCGTTCAAATGATAAGGCTCGGCGAACCACGTCCTGCAAATACGAATACCCCGGCAACACAATCCGTTCGCGACGCAGATAGTCAATCAGATCCCGCAGCACATACAGTGGTCGGCTGGAAATCCGAGCGGCGTAAAGTGCACGAGTCTCAACATCAGACCGTGTGTCCGTATCGATGACCCGGAATCCGAAGAGTTCCAGAATCCAGAGCACGTGCTGCTGCCTAGTGTGCTTTGAAACGGATAAGTCTGACAAAACAACGCCACTTAGATACTGCTGGCAGATGTACTGGAGATCATCGGAAACCGTGTCAAAATCCAACGTAAAGAATCGCTGTCGCGACCTAAAATACCCGAGCTGCAAAAGGAAATGTGCCTTCGTGCGTGGTGTTCTCAGTCGATCTAAGAGGGTTTTCTCGCGTTGGTTTAGAGTGAAGAATAACTCACGCTCAGCGAGGCCAAATCGAGGCAAACCCCTAAGCAAATCATATTCTTCCGGCGATAAAATTCGTAGCCGATCGCTTTGCGGTAGCACCTCTTCACCGCTCCAATCCCAATGCTCTGACATGGCCAATTCTCCCTCCGAGACCACATCATAACTGGGTAAATCAGCGCTTAAGCTCCCTCATCACTACTGCACCTTTTCGGCGGTTTGGGCCAAAATTGCCAGTAACTATTTTTTGTTAACGTGACAAAGCCGCGACAACTTATATGAGACGAGACGTTACCCATGGCGGCTTGAATAGACATAGCATTCAATTCGATACGTACTGATGATCGATTGGTAGACCATTGATTCTTTGCCAACGCAATTGCCGTACAAACGCAATTTTCCAATCTAGCATAGCGGCGTTCGCTTTACTTAGTACATGCCGTTAATCCTTTAGTATGGCTCCGAAATAAACCTTATTATGAAGATGAACACCTTCAACTTTGCCTAAAAGCAAGCTCCGCACTTGACAATACTCCGTCTGAGTGGGATTGTTCTAAAGGTACTTCCTGATCAACACAACGCAAGAATCTGCAACACGCTGACTGCATCTAGCACCTGAAAACAAGCATATCGGAGGATAGTGGATGATAACTCTTTCAATCAATGGAGTTTCCAAGGACTATGACGGTGATCCTGAAATGCCGCTGTTATGGTTCCTACGAGATGAATTGGGATTAATTGGCACCAAGTTCGGGTGCGGGGTAGGCCAATGTGGTGCGTGTACTGTACACCTTGATGGCGCTGCTGTTCGTAGCTGTACAATTAGTTTGTCGGTTGCAGCGGGAAAGGAAATTACCACAATAGAAGGTCTATCCGAGGACGGGAGTCACCCGGTACAGGTCGCATGGCGTGATCTGAACGTTCCCCAGTGCGGTTTTTGCCAGGCGGGCCAAATTATGCAGGCATCTGCTTTAATTTCTGAAAATCCCGCGCCCAGTGAGGATCAGATTGCTGCCGGGATGGAGGGAAATATATGCCGCTGCGGTTGTTATCAGCGCATTGTCGCTGCGGTTGACAAAGCAGCACAGGAGGCGTGAGTCATGCTTGACAAATACATACGATCTCACGACGCAACTACGATCTTGCCGGTCGCAGGCGTTGAAACCAAAACAGTTCTGCAGAATGTCAGCCGTCGATCATTCCTGAAAAACACCACCGGATTGGTGGTAGCGCTGCAATTTGTGCCAATGGGTGAAGCATTTGCTTTTGAGGAGTACGCGCATGGTGGGCAAGGCATGCCCAATGGGGTCAACAACGATCCTAATGTTTTTGTCAGCATTGAACCTGACGGAACCGTCACGTTGGTATCGCACCGGTCTGAAATGGGTACAGGCGTCAGAACCAGCATCCCACTGGTGATTGCAGAAGAAATGGACGCGGATTGGTCACGCGTCAAAATTACGCAGGCCGAAGGAGACGAAAAGAAGTATGGCAACCAGGATACGGACGGCTCACGTAGCTTGCGTCATCATGTACAACCAGCTCGGGAAATTGGTGCAGCAGTCCGATTGATGCTCGAACAAGCTGCGGCTAAACAATGGGGCGTTTCGGTTGGTGACGTACAAGCTATCAATCATGAAGTGGTAGAAAAGACTGGTTCTCGCAAACTTGGTTATGGCGAACTTGCAACTGCTGCTATGGACTTGCCAACACCAGAACGCAGCGCCCTGAAATTCAAAGACGAAACAGATTTTCGTTATCTTGGTAAAGGCGAGGTATCTGCAGTCGATTTGCTTGACATTACGACGGGCCACGCTCAGTACGGCGCAGATGTCGAACTCGAAGGCAAGCTGTTTGCTGTTATTGCACGTCCGCCCGTGGTCGGCGGAACCATCAAATCTTACGACTCATCTGCGGCAGAAGCTATTCCGGGCGTTATTGGTATCGAAGAGGTTCCCGGTAGCGGCCTGGGTTCCAAATTTCGCCCTTTAGGCGGCATCGCGGTCATCGCCACTAACACCTGGACAGCCATAAAGGCACGCAAGGCATTAAAGATAGAGTGGGATGCTGGAGAGCACGGCAGTTTTTCGACGGTGCAATTTGAGCAGGAATTACGCGATGCTGTGAATGCACCAGGTACATCGGTTCGAGAGCAAGGCAATACGAATGAAGCTTTAGAGGGCGCCACGCGGGTTGTAGCTCAGGAGTACTACCAGAAGTTTAATGTACACAGTCCAATGGAACCCCCTGTGGCACTCGCCAGTTTCAGTGAAGGGAAATTAGACATCTGGGCGCCGGTGCAAAGCCCGTACGGTACACGACTTGATCTGGCAGAGTTTCTCAAGTTAAATGAAGAGGATGTCACTGTAAATGTGACACTTTTGGGTGGCGGGTTTGGTAGAAAGTCAAAGTGTGATTTCGTTATTGAAGCAGCTTGGTTATCCCAGCAACTGGGTAAGCCGATTCAAGTTCAATGGACACGAGAAGATGATATCCGGCACAGTTATCATCATGCCTCCTCGGTAGAGAGGATCGAAGTGGGTCTTGATGGAAATGCCAAGGTCATTGCATGGCGTCATCGCAGTGCGCAGCCTTCATTTCTATCCACATTCGTACCTGACGAAGGTGCGCAGCATCCGATAGAAATCGGTATGGGGTTAGAAGACTGTCCCTATGAGATACCCAATATGCAGGCTGAGTATGGCAAGGCATTCGCACATACGCGAATAGGTTGGTTCCGATCCGTATCGCACGTGCAGCGGGCATTTGCAATTCAATCAATGACGGCTGAGCTTGCCCATGAGTTGGGTCGGGATCAAAAAGAGTTTCTGCTTGAAATGATTGGAACCCCTCGTAACCTGGACTGGCAAAAATCAGGCTTAGCACAAGCTTATTGGAATCATGGTGAACCGCTGGATGAGTTCCCTATTGACACTTCTCGTATGCGAAAAGTGATTGAACTCGTCACTGAAAAGGCGGGTTGGGGCAAAGAATTGCCCGAAGGAGAAGCATTGGGCCTGGCTTTTCATAGAAGCTTTGTTTCAAACATTGCAGCTGTGGTACACGCAAAGGTTGATGAGAAGGGTAATCTTAGTGTTCCAGAGGTTCATACGGCTATTGATTGCGGCTATGTGGCTAATCCTGAGCGTGTACGTTCGCAAATGGAGGGTGCATGTGTATTTGGTATGACGTCGGCGGTACATGGCGGAATAACTTTTGAAAATGGCGCTGTTGTGGAAAGTAATTTTCACGACAACAAAGTGATGAGAAGCACGGACTACCCGCAGAATGTGCATGTTCACATCACGCCGCATCCTTTTTCTGTCCATGCGACAGGCGTAGGGGAGCCTGGAGTGCCTCCGGTTCTACCGGCTCTGACCAATGCCATATTTAATGCAACAGGAAAGAGGATTCGTAACCTTCCAATTGCCAACCAACTGGAAGTCTAAATCCTCTCTCTAATGGCCAGTCAACCAATCACAGGTCGACTGGCCATTGCTGGGAATACAAAGGTGTAAAGACAGCTCATTCTATGCGGCAATCCAGCGATTCCGTTGGTTGTGCCTTGCCACTGTACAATTAAAAGTGTCAAAGATAATTTGCTTAAGCCAAGATACTATTTTATAAACAAATCATTAAATCCATTACAAGCAAGCAGCAAAGGCTTCTGTTTCGACAAAAGGAAGCTATTGACGGTTCACAAGGCTAGTTCAACATGTCGATGTTCAAATCTCTGCTGATGCTGAGTGGCTTCAGTGTGTTTGTAATGGGTAGTGGCTGGGCGTTAACAATTACGCCGGGTAGTCAATGGTCAACGACGAATATACCCGTATGTTGGGAAGATTTTCGGCCTGAGTATCGCCAGGATCGCAAACTCATACGTCAAGCGGTAAAGTTCACTTGGGAAAAGCAAAGTGCAGTCCGCTTCCATGGCTGGCGGAAATGCTTCGCCGATTCAAGAGGTGTGCGGGTTAGAATTCAAAGCGGCTACCCGCGAACAAAGGCTAGAGGAAAAAATATTGACGGCACGCCAAGCGGTGTTATTTTGCCCTCGCTTTGGTCTGTAGCTGCTTTGTCCATAAACGCAAAAGCGCCCGTACACGAATTTGGTCATGTCTTAGGATTCGGGCATGAGCACGCTCGGAAGGATAATCCAGATGTTGAGCGCTGCGGAGTTCGACTATCGCTAGGTCAGATATATCAAGAACACGATGAATCGCTAACACCATTCGATGAAGACAGCATCATGGTCGCCTGTGTTTCCGAGGCCACTGTTGAATTCTCCTCCGGGCTGCCAAAGCTTAGTGCGCTGGATATATTCGGCCTTGTGAGCCTATATGGTTCTAACGCGGAAAACATACTCGATAAGGATGAAGCTGGTGATAGATTTGGTGAATCCTTGCTAGTAGATGATCTGAATGGCGATGGTGTTCAGGATCTTGTGGTTGGTGCACCTGGTGAAGACGATGATAGAGGCGCCGTGTATTTATATAAGGGCGATAAGATCGCCGGATTTCGACCGTGGCATAAATTTTCATGGCAGGACACACTTGTTACTTCAGAGGGGCAAGACACAGACAAGCAGAATTTTCTGGGAGCGAAAATTCGCCGACAGCGTGGAAGCGGACCATCTGTTGTTTCGATTTATAGTAACGATGATGTTGCGTTACAGTTCACTGTGATAGGTCGAAATCGAATAAAAATTATTGACAGTCCAACGGCTGAGGTTGAACCCGAGCGCAGCCAGGCAAATGCTCCGATGCAAAAAATTCTGGGTGATAACCCATTTGATTTCCCTGAATGGGATGCTGATAGTTCTGTAGTAAAAGCTGATTTGAACAACGACGGCACCGATGAGTACATCATCGGTGCTGCACGCGCTGGTCTGACCGGCTCAGGAGCCGTGATCGTGCTCAAACAGAGCCGGCAAGGTGAAGTGCTCCCTTGGTATTGGTTTGGACAAGCGTTCTAAAATAAGTGACAGTCGGGTGCTTAATACCGTCGTAACGAGCAGTTGCGTGGAGATGCGCAATCAAATTATTGTATTAGTAGTTGATTCATTTCGTATTCCCCGTTAAATTCTTACAGTATGGATGATCAAGCTCTACCGTGTTTTGATTCAGCCACGGCTGATCTACAGACGAAGTTTGCGAATCTGGTTCAATTCGCAGATCAGAAAGTTGTCGGTCAGACACTCATGGCCCGGCGAGTTGTCTTGGCAATGCTTGCTAAGGGGCATGTCATATTGCAAGGGCCTCCGGGGGTTGCAAAAACGCGTATGGCGCGTTTGTTGTTTTCATCACTGGAAGGGGTCTTCAATAGAATTCAATTTACGCCTGACCTATTGCCAAGCGATTTAATAGGTGGTGCGGTGTATAACAGCCAGAATCAGTCTTTTGAATTTAGAAAGGGTCCGTTGTTTGCCAATTATATTTTGGCAGATGAGATCAATCGAGCACCTGCAAAAGTTCAGTCTGCTCTGTTAGAGGCGATGGAGGAACGTCAAATTAGTAGCGCCGAAGAAAGCTTTCAGCTGGAGCCTCCATACTTCGTCGTTGCGACACAAAATCCCATAGAACACGACGGAACCTGGGATTTACCTCAAGCACAACTTGATCGCTTCATGCTACAGATAAACATTGATTATCCTAATGCTAAAAGCGAGAAGGATATCCTGGATCTATTGCTCGACGAAGCACAACAAATTGATGGCTCGGAGTTATCCGCTACTGCGACCATTTCCAGACAAGAGCTTCTTGCAGCTCAGAAATCAGTATCGACAGTGCATATTTCCGAACCAGTTCGAGCGTATATAGTTCGACTAATTAGCTCCTTGAGGGCTGATCCGGTTCCGATTGCTGACGTTAATGTGCATTTGTCGCATCCGGCTTCGTCACGTGGTTCTATCATGTTAGCGGCAGCTACAAAAGCAATGGCTTGGCTAGATGGTCGTGAATATGTAGTGCCGGAAGATGTCAAAGAACTTGCTGTCTGCACATTATCGCATCGTGTAGGCCTCACTTATCGCGCCGAAGCAGATGGAGTCAATTCGGATGATGTGATAGCTCGGCTGATCGACCATGTTGATGTTATCTAGGTTTCGACAAGCTGCAGCATCGAAGAACAAGCCTGTTATTGGCCAAGACTCCAAGGAATCTCTAGCTACACAGCTTAAGTATGAAGAATTAATCGCTCAGAAACCCCATCGCTTGCCTACTGCATTAGCGCCAGGCACACGCGGGCCCGATGGAGAGCGTCATGGTCGAGGGCGAGCTCAGAGCTTATCGTTTGATGGTGTCAGCCCGTATCAGTTTGGTGACGATCCACGTTGGGTGGATTGGCGAGCCACTGCTCGTAGCGGTGAACTACAAATCAAGCGATTCGCAGCACAGTCACATCGATCACGTATCATCATTCTCAATCTGAACAGTAGCCTGTTTTTTGGTACTAAACACCGAATAATGGCCAAAACGGCAGCCCTGGTGGCTGCACGTCTTATATTTGATGCGCAAATGATAGACGAGCCGGTTGGTATGGTTTTTTGTGGTCAAGAATCAGTTCCTCCAAAACGAGGCCGTCGACAATTGTGGTTGTTACTTAATCGCATACAACAACAATTTGATCAATGTGCAAAGGAATCGAATTTAAAGCAAGACAAAGATAGTTTTGATAGTTCAAAAATTCTGGTAGCTCTACAGGACGCACAAGGGATGCTTAATCAAGGTGACGATATTTGTCTTGTTGATGAGTTGGTTACGCGTGATGCAGAATTTGCGAATTGGTCTAAACATGCCGTTGCCCGAAATTTCCTAAGCTCCTACTTAGTGCGCGACAACATTACCAAGCAAGATATTACTGCAGGTCGTTACCCAGCACGCCATACAGCAGATGAACGACCGGCAGCGTTAAGCATATCGCCGCGTGGTATAAAAAAGGCTAGAGCCGATTTAGTAAAACACCAAATTCAGCAAATCGACAACTTGAGCCAACTTGGCTGGGACGTTTTTTTCGCTGATGAATTACTCGCGCAGTCTACGAAAAATCCATCCCAATGACTCCAGACGAGCTAATACAGCAATTGCGAGATATCCATTTGCCTGAGGTTTATAAGGTCGAGGACGGCACTGGTATATCATTATTGCCTTATGGCGTGCTCGGCATCATGGTTTCAGTAGTGTTGATACTACGATATATTCGTGCCCGAATCTGGCTCGGAGAGGCCCGTCGCGAGCTTGTAGAAATAGATAAATCGTTGCAACTAGACAACAATGCAAGCAACCGGCAGAATGCTCAAGCATTACTGTCTTTGGCAAGCAATATCGCTGCCCATCGTAATGTTATGCCGTTGCCCAACTGCGCCTACCTACCCATGCATCAGATAGGGGTGTTACAACTCAAACAGTTGCATGCACATCTGGTTGGAGTCGTAGCGCAATGATCGAATTTGGTCGGTTTTGGGTTTTATTTTTTCTACCACTGCCTTTTATCGCTAGATATATTTTGCCTGCGCAGCCTGTTAATCGCGCCTTGACCGTACCAGCTGGGGTATGGGAGGCCTTAAGCCAAGTGGCGACAACTAGTCCATTAGGTAAGGCAAGTTTTTCCCTGTCAAGTCTTGCCGCTTTTTTTGGTTGGGTGACGATATTAATTTCTTTGGCCCAGCCGGTGAGAGAATTACAGGTATTACCGCAATTTTCTGACAATACCTTGGTTATCGCGGTTGACTTGTCCGCCAGCATGGGCGAGCAGGTTTCAGGCGGCGAGTCCCGTTTTCAAGTAGTCCGCTCGGTTCTCGAAGAGTTCATCCAATCGCGGCAGGGGGATCGTATTGCGTTAATCGCATTTGGTGATGACGCTTATTTGATCTCACCGTTTACGTACGATAGTGGTGCTGTAATGAATGTGCTTTCAGAGTTGACAATCGGAATGCCAGGCAGGCGAACAGACTTGGGGCAACCTATCGGACTAGCCATCAATATGATTCGACATACTAGCAACAGCAATACCACAATGCTACTCGTAACCGACGGGGAGACCAATACTGGCGTTTTGGCCGCGACAGATGCTGCTGAGGTCGCCGGGCAATTGGGAATAACGCTACATATAATCGGTTTTTCCTCCGCCATTAAGCCTGAAAACAGTCAATACATGCAGGAGATCGCAGAGCTGACCGGTGGCTCTTATGCAGAAGCGCTGGAACCGCAACAACTACGGGAGGTCTACCTGAAACTGCAAGATCAATCAATGCCGGAAGTAGTGAATCAGTTGGATAATCCTGAAAGACTGCTGGATGATCTCACCTGGATTCCCTTGGTACTTTCATTAGTGGCGTTAATGTCGTATGTGTTGTTACGGCGTACAGACCAATGACTTTACTTTACCCTGTAGCTCTGTTTTTGATGTTGCCTCTCGCATTGGCTTTTCTATGGCTACAACAACCGCTAAATCAAAGCGGTGGGCGCTTGCCCGGGAGCTGGCATAAGGTAACGTCTCCAGCGCTCAATGAATTTCTTTTACAAAGATTGGGCAATCAAAATAGGCAATCGAATCTGCTGGATGTAATTTGTGCGGCATTGATTATTATGGCGCTCGCTCACCCAAGATTCACCGCTGACACGGCGCCTCCCGAAAATTTCAAAGCACGCGTAATAGCCTTAGATATGTCTGTGGGGTCAAACGTACTTGCGCAGCGTTTTTATGTTGATACCTTAATACAAGGCAGTTCATCATCGGGAGCACCAGATTCAATAGCCACTGGATTGGTGTTAGTCAGCGATGGCGCCTATTCGGTTGTACCCATTACTAACGACGTGGCACACTTACAACGTTATTTGAATGTAGCTGCGCCAGAGATTATGCCTGAGAGCGGGCATGATCTACACGAAGGCATTGCAGTTGCTGAAAAAATGCTCTCTGATGCCGGTATTTCTGTTGGACAGGTGATTGTTGTTACGTCGCAAGAAACAGTGAGCGAGCTTCCAAATATACCTGAACAAGGACGATTAAGAGATCTGGTAATCGTTGATAACACAGTAGAAGGTTGGCAGTTATTTGCTAGAAAGTATGGAGCTCAGATATATTCATCAGAACAGTCACACAAGCTACTGTCTCGTTTGGATAGTAAAGCTACCGAAACACTCTACCTTGCTGTACAAAACGCTAGTCTTGATTTAAGGCCTTTGTTTCTGAGTTTGACGCTGCTTATCTGGCTGTGGTTTCTACGACGCCGAGCAAGCGCATGAAATCGCTATTCCCTATGGTTCTGATAGGTTTTGTGTTGGCAACAGGGCTTGCCTGGTCGATTCCAAAACTGGCCGCTAAACCTAATAGATTTGACGTAGCGATGCACTTACTAGCAGAGGGTCATCCAGATCAGGCCGTGCATCTTTTTCAGCGATCCCAATGGCGAGGTGTAGCGCAATACCGGAATAAACGCTATCGTCGTGCAATTTCTGAGTTTTTCCAACAACAGGATTTAGTCAATTTTTACAATTTGGGAAATGCTTACGCCCAGGTTCACGAGTGGGCAGCAGCTAAAACCGCGTATGAAAGAGCATTGAGATTGGACCCTGGTCATGAAGATGCGCAGTTCAATCTGGAGCTTGTACGGCAAGCCGAAGAGCTGGAAAAAGCGTTGCTGGAAGAATCTCGCGATACACGTAAGTTAGGAAGCCAGCAAGATGGTGATCAAGAATTACCTACTCCGCAGGATGAGAATAGCGATAACATCAAGCAAGGCACTCCAGAGGGCGGCGTGTTTCGCCCAGCCGCTGAAAGTGCTCAAGCGACTGCGGAAAGTCAGACAGAAGGACGATTGGGTGAGGAAGCTAATATCGAGCAAGCACAGGCAGGTATTGCTCCAGGCGCACAGGAATCAACTCAGAGCGATGGAGATTTAACTGGCAGCAGTTCCAGTTCGTTGCTGCGAGAAAGTCACCGGAATTTGGAAATTCTATTGAGCGCAATTACCGATAACCCTGAGCGGGTGCTCAGAGCCCGTCTAGTTGCGGTCCATAAGTCGCGTACGCAGGCCATGAATGAGTTGCATGGAGACAAGCGACCGTGAGTTTCTTTGCTCGCGATGCTTATGTGCTGGTGTTGTTAAATAGTTTGCTATCCGTCAACTTACTAGCTGACGAGAACACCGATAGCACATTGGTTAATGCCGAACCTATTCGAATATCTTCGCAGCCTAGAATTATAATTACATTACAACCAGATCATGTAAAGACTCATGGTGCTTTTGAGCAGGAGCAGATACTACTAACCTTGAGTGTGGCATCTAAGTACCCGTTTGATGCACTAAACGTTGAATTTCCGGCAATTGATGATGCTGAACAGATTTCATTGGCACTGCCTAGAACTAGAAAGATTACAAGTTATGCAGGCGAGGGCTATGTACACGAACGACGATTTGCGCTATTTTCAAACAGTTCTGGTGAGCTGAAACTACCTGATGTAAGCGTTAGTGGATTGTTAGCAACGGAGGGGAAGACACAGACTGAATTTAGTGATGAACATTCCGGGTTTGCAATAAAGATTAAACCAAAGCCGATCAGCTACGAGGATGATTGGTGGATGATTTCCTCTAACATTGAAATACAAGAGTCCTGGTCTGTGCCGTTGGATGAAATTCGTGAAGGGGAGATCGTTACCAGAACCGTGACGCTGAGAGCTACCGGTGTTGACGAAAAAAGGTTGCCTACGTTATCGCATGGCCGTACACAAGGGATCACTGTTAGAGAGCTGGATACAAACTACCAGACAATAAAATCCAGCCAAGGTTTGGTCGCAATCATGAATAAATCCTGGTCGCTAAAGGTTGAGAGGCCGGATATTGTTTACATAAGTCCTGTTGGAGTGGCTTATTGGGACACGATTGAACAGCGAAGAATAAAAAAGGCTGCACCCGGCCATCGCATTGAACCTTTAGCTGCTGATAGTGAGGCCATCGCACAACGAGTTATGAGCGCCTGGGAAACTGACCGGCAGACGGCATACAAGTTTATTGTTGGTTCATTGATGCTGTTGTTAACTCCACCACTTGTGATTTTTATTCATGGTTTGTTTCACGTATTGTCTTTTTTCCGTGATCGTCAATTCAAGCGCCAATTCCTTCGTGCTGACACCGATCAGATTGCCTATCGAGCTTGGTTTGATTGGTCTTCTTTGGAGGATTGTCAGTCCAACACAAAATGGCAGGCTCTCAACAGCGACTTTCAGCGCACAATATTTTCAATGAAAAAACCTGAACAATTTGCAAATCGAGCTGAATTGCTAAAACTAGCACTTCAAGTCATGCGCAAACACAGGCTTGTAGTTTTAAGGCGTAAATATAGTCAACTTTCGGACTTGGTTATTGGAAATCGCAAGACACTGTATCATTAGTGTGCAATAAATTAATGTGCGATTAAACAATGATATGAATCGTGCTTTGAGCGACCGTCGCCTTCGTTTATCGCAGGTGTCAATTGTATGCCAGTAATTTTTGTCGTTACCATCTTGACCTTTAGTAAACATTGCGCGATGCTATGCAACTAACCAATTCTGTTTATATGGATTTATGTCTAAAAAGAATTGCGATACGCAAAAACATGTTACTGAAGTTTCTTCAGAATCAAACAAAGTGGTTTGGCATAAGCGCCGTGAACTTATCAAAGTGGGAGCAGCCGTAGCATCCAGCACGGCAATTGGCATATCCAGCACACAATCGCAAGCAGCAAGCACCGCTAATGAAATAGATCCGGCAACGAAATTATATCCTCAGCCAGGGGACCGAATTCAAGTTGCTAACGGCGAGTTGAAAGACCAATTTGTCAAAGTTGATACTTTGGTTTTAAACGCTATGGGTGTTGAGGGATTTCCTTACGATCCGAACGCTAACGTATTAAGACGAAAAAATCGCTTGAATCGTTTGCTTGTTCTTCGTCTTGATCCAGACGAAATGGATGATGCCACACGAGAAAAAAGTGCCGAAGGTGTCGTGGTTTATTCTGCGCTTTGCACTCATCGCAGTTGCACAATTAAATCATGGATGGAAGAGGAAAGACATATGAGGTGTCATTGTCATTTGTCAGAATTCGCTGCCCTGTCAGAAGGCAGTGTAAAAGGTGGACCTGCTAGAAAACAACTACCGATGGTGCCCGTCACAGTTGATGGCGAAGGCTATATCGTTGCAACGGATGGATTTACTCGAAAACCAGGTGGCGCAAAACTGTAGTTGTAACCAGTTTGCTGTCATTCCGACAGCCTAAAACCAGGAGGAAGAGATGAAGTGTGTACTACCATCAATTACTACTGTTCTAATCTGTGGTATCTGTCAATCAGCACTCGCAGCTGATTATAGGCCGGTTACCGATGAACGATTGATCAATCCGGAGCCGGAAAACTGGTTGACGTGGCGCGGAAACTATGAAGGCTGGGGGCATAGCGAACTTAATCAGATAACTTCGGACAATGTAAAGGATTTGGTTCCAGTGTGGAGCTATTCCACTGGCGTCACAGAAGGACACCAAGCTCCACCCATGGTGAACGACGGGATGATGTTCGTATCAACACCTCAAAATCAGATACTGGCATTGGATGCCACTACCGGCGCTGAGATCTGGCGCTATGTCAGAGAGTTACCAGAAGATCTGTTTCAGTTGCACCCCACAAATCGAGGCGTTGCCTTGTACGGCGATAAGGTCTACATGGCCACCGCTGATGCAGGGGTCGTGGCATTAGATGCCAAAACGGGCGAAGTTGTATGGGATGTATTCATCGGAGACTACACTGACGGATACTACTCCACGTTGTCGCTATTAGCGGCTAAGGGACAAATTATCACAGGTGTTTCAGGTGGTGAGTTTGGTATACGTGGCTATGCATCAGCACTTGATGCTGAAACAGGCGAAGAAACCTGGCGGACATATACCATTCCCGGCCCAGGCGAACCTGGTCATGAGACCTGGAAAGGAGACAGCTGGAAGACGGGTGGTGGCTCAGTCTGGATGCAGCCAAACTATGACTCTGATAACGGCATCATCTATCTTGGCACTGGTAACGGTGGTCCATGGATGCCTGACACACGACCGGGTGACAATCTGTACACCACCTCGGTTATAGGTATAAACATCGATAATGGCGAAATAACCGGGCATCACCAGTATCACTGGAATGATGCCTGGGACTGGGATGAGGTCTCAGCACCTCTATTGATGCCAGTAGAACGTGATGGTCAGAAGATTAATGCATTGGTTCATGCTGGTCGAAATGGCTATATCTGGACTATGGAACACGATGAAACTGGCGATATAAATTTTGTTGCAGCCGACAAGTTTGTTATCCAGGATGCGTTTTCATCTATAGATCCAGAAACGGGTCGCCCTACCTATAACGAATCCAAAACTCCTGGGACCAATAAAACTGTCACCTTTTGTCCAAGTCTATGGGGTGGTAAAGACTGGCCACCAGAAGCTTACAACCCTGCTACAGGTTTGCTGTATATACCAAGTCATGAAAACCTATGTTCAGAACTAGGTGGTGTGCCGATTGCAGAGAGAGAATCAGGTGAACTGTATATCGGCATACCCATCGACGTGATTCTGTCCTCCTTGAGATTTCACGAAGACGTTGACCCATCCAAACCAGTACCTATTGGTAAGTTACAAGCTTGGGATATGAACAAGGGTGAAATGGTGTGGGCTCATGATTTTCACGACACGCCTTACTGGGGCCCTATATTGTCTACGGCTGGAAACCTGTTGTTTACAGGTGGTACCAATGATCGAAAATTTCGCGCATTTGATGCCGCTAACGGAGATATGTTGTGGGAATACCCAACAAACTCTGGCGTAACAGCGGCACCGTCATCCTTCGAGGTTGATGGTGTTCAGTATATTGCTGTGCAATCTGGCTGGGGTGTTGACGCGGAACGGATGCAGGGTTTGCTACAGGATATGCTTCCAGAAGGGCGTGTTCCTAGCGTGCCACAAGGTGGCGTTATCTGGGTGTTTGCTTTGAAAGACAAAGGTTGATTATTTAATGATTAATCTGAGAAAAAAGTTACTCCGAGGGTGTCTTATGCTGGCCGTGGCAGGCATTGCAGTTTCATCCTATGCGGCGACCGAGAGCAAGGACGAATCGCATTTGCCAAAAAATCCGGACGCACTGGTTTCGACCATTCGTCAAGCTATTGAGGAAAGTGACTACGATAAGCTCAAGGAACTGGTTTTTTGGAAAGATGCAGGGAAAATAAAGAAACGAGTTGTTCGTTTTCAGCTAAATCGTAGCCTAGGTCGACCTTTGAAATCAGTGACTTTCGAGGATTTTCCAGAAAATGGCTTAGCTGCCGCTGAGGCCACAGGCAAGCTTGAAGTAAATATGCCTGTGACTAATCGGGTTCGTGTGATATTCGACGAAGAACCGATTAATGACGCTGGAAAGTTGCCAACAGCGGTGTTTGTGGTTGGAAAGAAGCGTGGTTCCTATCGAATTGCCCTGGTCGTGAGAAAGGGATTTATAGATGATGATGGCGATTAAGTATTCGTTCGTTAAGTAAGGGCAAAGGTTCCGCAATAAACCGCTGATATTTTCACTGTTTTTTGCGGAGCATTGTCTATGATCTGTTGACAATAGCTATATCGGCCTCGTACCATATTTTCCGTCCTTAACCATTTCTCATTGGCCTAATGCAAGTGACATCTTGCGTATAGACTGGGCTCAACCGCCTCAGCACTGTTTTTAAGCGCATGCAGCGAAGGATCATCCTCGGGAGATAGCCTGAATACAAAGCACCGTCTCATATCTTGAAGTGCCTGCACCGCTGGTTAAAAAATCGAACACAAACGTGGTTCTGGGGCGAGGATGATAAATTTAACGTCCGAAATAGATCTGCCGGTTACATACTTGATCGGCAGCAAGTGCCCATAGCCGCCATTGAAGAGATTGGGCCACTTTCAGCATGCACATGATTCGATTTGGCTGGCAGCATTGGTGCCAAGGCCACGAACTAACCTGACACGATTCCATGGAGTGCTGGCACCGAATAGCCGGTACCGTGAGCGCATAACACCGACGCGTAGTGTCAAGGTAAAAGAAACCACTCCTGATGAAGAGGCCGATGGACGAGAAGAGCTGGATCAGACAGCGGGCAAGCGCAAAGGAATGTGTTG
>JBGCEO010000023.1:0-171974 GCA_045106475.1 Granulosicoccus sp. | reverse complement strand
CGCATCAGCAGCCGCATCGGTCACGGCGTCTGCAGCATCACTCACAGCGTCGCTTGCCGCCTCAGTCGCATCAGCTGCAGTATCAGCGACGGCATCGGTAGCGTCAGCGGCTGCGTCGCCGGCGTCGGCAACACTTTGCCCAACTGCCGTGACTGCTTGATCAGCGGCACCAGACGAGTCGCTAACAGCTTCATCGACGGCTTCTGTGACCTCAGCGACCGATTCATCAGCCTCTTTGCCACTGAACAAGTTGAGACCGATCCAGCCTAATATCAGTACGGCTGCTATCGGGAGTATTTTTTTCCACATCGGGGTAGGACCTCCGTTATTACCTGAATTACCACCCGAGCCGCCAAAATTTCCGACTGCCTGGGAGGTGTTAGATACTGCTGCGGCGCGCTCCGCCGCTGAGTTTTTTACATCGGTTGCTGAGTCATGCTGTGTTGAGTCAGTTGAATCTTGTTTGTTTGAGTTAGACATTTTAGTTGGCTCGTCCGTAGATCAATACTGCTAACCGCGCATCGTTTGAAGTTATGCGTGGGTGCAACCGCACTGGTTGGCATTCTAGCCAATAGGCGGCTGCCTGTGTCGTAAGTATCGGCTTTGTGCTGGGACTAAGCCTGAGTTCATTCTAATCTGTTCTCTTCCTCATACAGATGTTCTCACAAGGAAAGACTCTATTGATTGTTTGATTGTTACAACTGGTTGAACGCGTATCTGACCAATACAGAAAAATAAGATGCTTACTAACTTCATGTTTTAACGCGTAGGTAATTGGAATTTTTTGCCAAGCAGATCACAGATGCAAAGGTAAGAATGCCTCGCAAGAGCAAAAAAATCTTACAGCTCGGAGCGCGCTAGTTGGTATGATACCTGTGGTGTCAAAATAATGTGCTCAGCTGGGAGTCGGCTGACAGTTTATTGTCGTTTTGGCATATGCGGAGCATATTTGCCTGTTCGGCACCGTAATCACAACAAATTGGTAGCATTCTCTTGGACGAGCTTATTTACAGTTTTCTTTTGCAATCGGATTATCCGAGAGCGTCTGTCATTCTAGACAGTGATTTAATTGGACCGGCAATACGAGCTGGTTCCGGGACCAGGGTCCCTTCCTTCATCATCGTCGACCCGGACTCTGCCCAAACACTGGCTGTTATTGAAGTCGTTGACGCTGTTGACGGGGATACGCTGCGCCAGGTCGCCACAGAGACAGGTGCCTATGCTGAGAAATTGGGAAACAAAGCTATTCAGGGGTTTTTGATCCGTGTTGATGTGAGAGGCAGAACTGAGGAAGAGCAAGTACAGTTTTATCGTGTTTGGCCCAACAATACTTTGCAGCAATTAACCAGCAAGACGTTCCCTGATCTGGAGACCTTGAGAGTAGCGCGAAAGCTTGCAGATTCGCGTGTTGCGGCTGTCACAAAACAACCTGAGATAGTCGATGCTGTGGACATGGATGCCGAAACGGAGCCAGGTCCCGGTGCTGGGATGTATTTCCCGGGCGTCGTGCTGCTGTTACTGATTCTGGTAGACAGCTATTTCAAAACCGTTAAAGGAGCACCTTTGTTATCTCTGTCACAGAGTGTGCTGGCTTTCGGTGCTGCCTTGCTATTTGCCTTACCAGGCGCGCTTCGGTATCTGCGACGCTAGATCACCTGATCCAGTCGAGTGGTCGCACAGCCGTGCTGAGTAGTGCATACTCCTCGGTCATATAAATATATGTTTATATTTGATGGAAGCGTTGCTATCTGGATTGCGTGCAGCAGGTGAGCCAACCAGGCTTCGCTTGCTTGCACTTTGCGCCCACGGCGAACTCAGTGTCACAGAACTCACTCAGATTCTGGGTCAGAGTCAGCCACGCGTATCGAGACATCTAAAACTACTGGTTGAAGCTGGCCTGCTCGTGCGCTTTAGAGAAGGGTCGCTGGTTTTCTACCGCATCTCTGAGGGCAATGAAGCTGCGCATCTGGCTCGGACATTGGTTGATATGCTTCCGGGGGATGACACAGAACTCAACCGGGACCTGGCACGACTGGACAAGACCCGTCAAAAGCGTGCGCAAGTTGCGGAAAAGTACTTCCAGGATAATGCCAGCGACTGGAACAAGATAAGAGCGTTACATGTTCCTGAGGCAGAGGTCGAGTCGAGGTTGCTCGAATTGGTCGGAAGTGAGCGGGTTGGTCATTATCTGGACATTGGAACCGGTACAGGGCGGATGCTTGAGTTGATGGCTGCGCAAATAGAACGGGGTATAGGCATCGATATGAGCAGCGAAATGCTCGCCATCGCAAGGACGCAACTCGAACAGCAAGGTTATCGACATATTCAAGTCAGAAAAGGGGATATGTACAACATGCCCGTGGACGATATGTCTATGGATCTCGCAACCCTGCATCTTGTGCTGCACTATAGCCTGGAACCAGGCACCGTTATTATGGAAGCGGCGCGAACTCTAAAGCCTGGTGGCAGGCTTGTAGTTGTAGATTTTGCACCCCATAGCGAGGAGCATTTGCGCACTGATCACAAGCATCAACGGCTGGGCTTTTCAGATCGTGAGATTGAACTTGCAATGAAACAGGCAGGATTGGATCCGGGTCAAACTGAGTCATTGGTTGGAGAACCTCTGACGGTCAAATTGTGGCAAGGCACAAACACAGCGTCTAACAGTGTGCATCTGCCTTACAAAACCCAAAGCTAATGAGTAGTATCAAGCGGCGTTTATTGATTGTTCAACCTCTGAAACGATACTGCCGATTTGGGCGCAGTCCTGTACCGAAAAGGTCAGTGGCAGGCGGCAGTCATACAAGCGTTTGAGTATGCCGTCAGTATTGGGCAGGGGTGTTGTTTCGATATAGCGCCAGCTATCGTAGCGGCTTGTGTAGGCTTTTGGTTCATCAGCGCCAAACCACTTTAAATCTACTCCGCGTTTAGCACATTGATCAAGAAAGGCCAGATTTTGCTGGTCTCCAAAGCGGGGTATCTGAAATTGAATGGAGCTGGGAACCTCATAAGCTAGAGCATGCCGAGTGGGAACATGTATAGAATTATTTGATTGCCCCAACGCTGCTGCAAAGGCATCGTAACGATCGTTCCAGCGTCTCCCGTTAGCATCCAGCTGTTGCAATTGAGGCCTGAGAATCGCTGCTCTTAAATTGTCCATTCTCCCGCTGCAATTTGGCGTTTCCAGTTTAATGGAATCGAAAACTTCTGCGCCGGGCGCTGCCTTATGTCGTTCATACAACATATACGAGCCAGACAAAATGATGGCTCGAGCCATCATCATATCGTTGTTAGATGTCAGTAAGCCCCCTTCACCGGAATTTATATGTTTGTAGGTCTGGGTGCTGAAACAGGAAATCACACCATGTGATCCGCTTTTTCTTTCTGCAAAGCTAGCTCCCATCGTGTGCGCACAATCTTCAATTAATGCAACGTCATATCTGGAAAGTAGTAAGCAAAGTGCATCCATATCTACCAGGTGTCCGCGCATATGGGATAGCAGCAATAAACGAGCGCCTGAGCTTTTGATTTGGGATTCCAGGTGTGTTAAATCGATAACAAGATCCGACGTGGTCTCAACTAGCACGACTTTACCGCCTACTGCTTGAATAGCGCCCGGAACGGGTGACAGGGTAAAGCCATTTGTTAAGACTGATTCTCCGGCGTTGATTCCCCATGCACGCATGGCTAGCTGCAGGGCATAGCCGCCAGACGCGCAAGCCAGACAATACTGCTGCTGCTGATAGTTCGCAAACTCTATTTCCAACAGAGCGGTTTCGGATAACTCTTCATCGTTGGCCACATTGTAGCGATGCAAACGTCCGCCCTTCATGACCGAGACCGCAGCATTAATAGCCTCTTCGGGAATGGGCTCCTGTTGCGTAAAGTTACCAGTGAAACAACTGGGTGCCTTGTCGTTTTTCATGCCCGCGAGTGTCCTGAAGAGTCGGGTTGTTTTAGTAGTCGTGACACAAGTAGAGCGACTAAAGCACCTGCGATCGCCCCGATCAGGTGACCCTCCCAGGAGACGCCTTTCTGAAAAGGAACAACACCGTGTAATAGTGTGGAGGCGTAAAGCAGCCCCACTACAACAGCAATCACAACAGATTGCAGCCGCTTTTCAAATATACCGGCGAATACATGGAAGGTAATAAGTCCAAAGACTAAACCGCTGGCACCGATATGCAATGCGGTGCGACCAAAAAGCCACAAACCCAATCCGCAAAGAATGGTTATTAATGCAACTATGACTCCACTGTTGGCGCGTGAACCGGCCAGTAGTATCATGGTCACAGCCAGAGGAATAGTGTTGCCCAACAGGTGTTTGAAATCACCATGCAAAAAAGGCATAGCGACAATGCCAAGCAAGCCTCGGAAAGTGCGAGGCACCAGGCCAAAATTTTCTAACGGCAAGAATGTATCAAGCGCAAAGACGATCCAGATTGCTGCAATCAGCAATACAACGCCCGCCATGTCTCTTTTGATGGTGTGGACGTTGCGAGAATCTATCAGGCCTGATAGTGGCATCAGGCAAGCATACCCCTGAGTCGTTCAGCCACTGAATTCAAAGAATCTTCGCCCGGCATCTGATCACTGCCGCCGTGTCGTAACGCACTAAACTCTTCGCGGCTTATGGCCAATCGCGAGGCATCTGGTTCGGCCAGATTCAAGATCTTTATCATTTCTCGAATGTCATTCATCGCATTCCCCGTATTGAGCAGGGCAGAACTGGACAATGCTGCGCCAGCCACGCCAGCCACGCCAGCCACGCCAGCCACGCCAGCCACGCCAGCCACGCCAGCATTGCCAGCCACGCCAGCATTGCCTGCATCGGCCGGGCTTTTGGCACTCTGGCCGCCTGGAGAGCTTGTTTCGCTAGTCGGTGCGCTGGCCGAAATTGCTGCGCTGGATTGGTCTACTGAAGCTGCCGTGGAATCATTTGAACTCAGACTGCCTTCGAGTCCTGAGCTTTCCATTTCCCTCTCTTTTTCTGCGGCTTTGCGCAAATCTTGGGATTTCAAGACCTTCATCAGGAAAAAGGCGGCAAGCGCCAGCACAATAATTGTTACTAACCACATAGTTGTTTAACTCCTCTTAGTCGGTTTTACTCTATGTTTATGAGAACACTACAAGTATTTAGGTCTGGAGAACTCTGGCTGATAAACTTGTCTGTGGTGAGTGTGTGACTTTTTTTCTCGTTTGAGCCAGCATCTGCTTGGTGTTTTCATGTCCCTTTATACCTTTTATTCTCAGCTTTTGGAGTGCTAATCCCCGATGGTCCGACCCGACAAAACAATTGTCAAACGATTCGATAGTCTAAAGAGCCATTTAGAACGTGAAAATCCAGTCCTGATCGACGCAATAGGGGGGTTCCGAAAGCTCGACGGTATTGGCTACAAGACTGGTCTGTTGGAAACCGATGACTCTTACGCCATGAAAATTTCATGGTGGCCACTGGTATCGATACTGGGTGTGTTTTCAGCAGGTAAGTCGTCCTTTATCAATAGTTATCTGGGACGGACCCTGCAAAAGACTGGCAATCAGGCCGTTGATGATAAATTTACGGTGATCTGTTACGGGCAGGAAAATGCCGGACGAGTACTGCCTGGTCTGGCACTGGATGCTGACATGCGATTTCCCTTTTACAGAATCAGTGAAGAAATTGAAAAAGTGACAGAGGGTGAGGGGAGGCGAATAGATGCTTACCTGCAACTCAAGGTAACCGACTCAGAGGTTGTGCGCGGCAAGATTCTGATTGATTCTCCCGGATTCGATGCGGATGCCCAGCGGACTTCGACTTTGAAATTGACTAACCACATCATGGATATTTCTGATTTGGTGCTTGTTTTTTTCGATGCCAGGCATCCTGAACCTGGTGCTATGCAGGATACGCTGACTCACCTGGTTGAAGAGACTATTTCACGCAGTGACAGCAACAAGTTTCTGTTCATCCTTAATCAGATAGACAGCGCCGCAAGAGAGGACAATACAGAAGAGATTGTGGGTGCCTGGCAACGCGCCCTATCGCAGAAAGGCCTGACGGCCGGCAGGTTTTACACCATCTACAACAAAGATGTTGCGCTACCCATTGACGATGACAGCCGACGCGAGCGCTTTGAATCCAAGCGCGATGCAGACATGGCTGAGATCGAAGATCGAATACGTCAAGTTGAGGTTGAGCGAGCCTATCGGATTGTGGGAGCCATGGAGAAGCAAGCCTACACGATTAGAGACAATGCAATACCAGCTATAACCAGGCTGAAAGCTCTTTGGGCATCGCGCGTACTCAAATTGGATGCCGGTATCATTGCCTTGCTGCTGGCTGCTATTGCAGGCGTTGCTGCTTTAACAGGTTCTTTAGGGGCACTTTTGAGTTTGGTTTTGAGCTTGTTTGCAGATCCTGTCGCGATGCTCGCTATCATCCTCGCAGTTGCTGTGTTGCTTCTGATCGTGCATTTTCTAGCTCGTAAGACTGTGGCCAACTATATGGCCTCGCGTCTGCCTGGCACAGAAGATGAGCCTTTCAGTAATGCATTTCGTTACAACACCCGCTTTTTTCGCTCCCTGTTTCGTAAAAGCCCGGTGGGGTGGAATGGCAGCGCAAGAAAAGCCGTTGATGAAGTGATAGAGCAGGCATCGGAATTCGTAGAATCATTAAATGACCAGTTTACTAACCCTTCCGGCAATCCACGCGACTAGCTAGCAAGCCGAAGAACCTTTAATTTGTTCGTAAGCTCAGGCAGCGCTCGTTCGGGAGCGCTGCCCTTCAATTCTAATCGCTGACGGGTTCTGTTTTCCCATTGCCAGGCTCAGCGACAGTTTCATTTTTGGTGGCCTTATTAGACGCGGGTGCGCTGCTAATGTCAGTTACTTTGCGCGAGGCAAAAGAGGATCGATTGCCGGCAGTCTCATCCTTGTTAGCCAGGGAGCGCACGCTACTCTTAAGCTCACTGGGCTGTCGACCTGAAATCTTGGAGTCCTCATGCGTAGGGCTACCATCAGATTGCGCAGCAGCTTTGACTGTTTTAACCGCCGGAGAACTTCCCTTGGCTGAGTCAGAGTCAGCGGAACTGTTGGCATCTTTGCTAACGGCCGACACCTTAGGTTCTGCCTGAGCGTCTTTCTTTGCTTGATCGGGTTTTGCTTGCTCAGCGATAGGCGACTCAGGAGACTCATCACCAGCCTGCTTGGCAGCAGCACGTTTGCTGTTTACCCGTTCTCTACGTCTACCACCACCTCGTCTTTTTGGTTTTTCAGACTCTTCTGCATCTGCTGCCTTTTCGCCTGCATCTGCATTGGATTCGTTTTCAATGTCGTTAGTGTCACTGGCGGCTACCTTTTTAGCGACACGAGCTTTTCGGGGTGCGCGCGTTTTTTTCTCTGTCGCCTTGCTGTCAGTTGCATCCCCGGTTTCAACCTGAGGCTCGTTACTCGCATTGGCAGTGCCTGATTCTGTTACCTGCTTAATTTCAGCGGCTGGTTGCATAGAATCAGTTTGCGTCGATTTCTGCGAGACCGGGGCGGGTTTTTCTGTGCCTTGTGTTTTTACTTCAGCATCGTTAGAAGCGGCAGCATCCGTTTTTCCGGCCATTGCGCTTTGCGACTCTGGCGCATCGCTCTTTGGCTGTGAAGGGCTATCGGAATTGCTCGATGATGCCTTTGCTGATTCTGGTGATGTAGCCTGTTCAGTGTGCGCTGCAGCTTGAGTACTTACATTGGCTGAACTCACCTTAGCATCACTGGATTCGTCAGTTTTTGCCAGGTTGCTATGGTTCGACTTGTCTTCTGTTGTCTTTGCTGGCTCTGCATCGACAGTCTGAGCAGCAGAGCCAGATACACCCACTGCACCTACCGCGCCGACTGCGGCCTTCGCATCTTTAGGTGCACTTGAACGTTTATCGTCAGGGGAGGCTGTTGGCGTAACGGATTCTTCGCTTACGGAGTCAGCTTGAGGAGAATCGGAATTTGAATCTTGTTTTTGCTCATCAGCGTTGCGTGCCCCGTTGCGATTTCTGCCTCGCCCACCGCGCCGACGACCGCCTCGACGGCCACGCGTTCGGCCCGTATCGTCGGCTGTAGCACTGGAACTGTTGCTTGCCTCATCACCACTCAAATCACTTTCAGTGGCTGTCTCCGCTGTCAGATTCGAATCAGCAGTTTCGGCAGAATTGTCCACTCGATCTTGCTTGCGACCGCGGCCACGTCCCCTTGATCGAGTGGATTTGCTGTTAGCGCCTTGCTCTTCCTGACGCTGCTCGTCTTTTGCAGCTTGATCCTTTTGGCTGCGCGGATTGTTTTTATCTTTGTCAGCATTCTCAGCAGCTTTACCGCGTTTGGATGCGTTGCGATTGCCGTTTTTCGAATCTGTGTTGGACTCTGCCTTGTCCCCGTCTTGTCGATTACGACCGCGTCCACCCCGGTTTCCAGAGCGTTTGCCGCGCTTCTTGCCTTTACCTGCATCTGACTGTGCTTTGCGATCCGGACGGGTTTTGTCCTTGGGCTCCTGCAATGCCAGAGCATCAGTGTTTCCGGATTGTTCCTCGGCTGCAGTGCCACCTCCAAAGAGGGAAGTTACCGCCCCGATAATACGGCGAAAGCCGCCAGTTCCCTGTGTAGAGGGATCAATAATCTGCTGTGCACTAGCTTGCTGTAGCCGATTGGCTGGCGTTGGCGCTGGCGCTTGTGGCGTTACGGTGCTGACAGCGGCTTCTTCAGGTTTCTTTTCATCGCGAGCATCTTGCGGAGAGTAGGTTTCAGCATTGTCGCTTGCAAGTTCATAGCTCTTCTTGCTGAGCATTTCGTGGTCCGCTTCGCTCATTCGGACACGCTCAATGGAGTAGTTTGGCGTCTCTATGGTCGGATTGGCTACGATCAGCAGAGTGACTGTATTTCGAGCTTCGATTTCGTTAATACTTTGCCGTTTTTCATTGAGCAGATAGGTGGCAACCTCGACGGGCACATCGGCCAGCACCCGACCGGTATTGTCCTTCATTGCCTCTTCCTCGACTAGTCGGAGAATAGACAGCGCCGTTGATTCGATACCACGAATGGTGCCGTGCCCGGAACAACGAGGACACACGTTTTCTGATGATTCTCCCAACGAGGGTCGTAGCCTCTGCCGGGACATTTCTAGCAGGCCAAATTTGGAAATCCGGCCAATCTGTACTCGTGCCCGGTCCTGCTTCAAGGCCTCACGCAAGCGATTTTCTACAGATCTCTGATGCTTTGATGCCATCATATCGATGAAATCTATAACAACCAACCCGCCTAAATCTCGCAATCTGAGCTGACGAGCAACTTCATCAGCCGCCTCGAGATTGGTATTGGTGGCCGTCTCTTCGATATCGTGTCCTTTGGTTGCACGTGCTGAGTTGATATCTATTGATATCAGCGCCTCAGTGTGGTCAATAACCAGCGCACCGCCTGACGGCAAACGAACTTCACGACGAAAAGCCGATTCGATTTGCGACTCGATCTGATAGCGATTGAATAGGGGTACGTCATCCTGGTAAAGCTTTAGCTTGCGTTGGTTCTGAGGCATGTACAGGCGGATAAATTCTGCCGCCTGATCATAGGTTGCCTGTTCATCGGCTATGATTTCCCCGATGTCGCCGCGAAAGTAGTCGCGCAAACCCCGAACTATAATGTTGCTTTCCTGATAGATCAGAAAGGGTGCTTTTTTCTGACCGGCAGCTTCCTGGATAGCGGTCCATATGGCGGCTTGATAATCCAGATCCCACTGCAGCTCTTCGGTGGTTCGGCCAATACCGGCTGTTCGAACGATGGTGCCCATGCCATCCGGGACTTCGACATCAGCCATCGCAGCTTTGAGTTCGGTGCGGTCATCACCTTCGATACGTCTGGATACACCACCGGCGCGGGCATTATTGGGCATGAGCACAAGAAATCTGCCTGCCAACGAAATAAGCGTGGTTAGCGCCGCGCCTTTGTTACTGCGTTCTTCTTTCTCGATCTGAACAACAATTTCCTGGCCTTCTTTAATGCAATCACGGATATTGGGCCGGCCACCCTCCGATTTCTTATCAGAGTTTTTCAGGTACTCCTTGGCAATTTCCTTGAAAGGCAGGAATCCGTGACGATCAGCACCATAGTCTACAAAGACCGCTTCCAGGCTTGGTTCGACTCTGGTTATCTTGGCTTTGTATATATTTGATTTTCGTTGTTCGCGTGATTTATGTTCTATGTCGAGATCGACCAGTCGTTGACCATCAACGATGGCAACTCGCAACTCCTCTTGGTGGGTTGCGTTGATCAGCATTCTTTTCATTATAATTTTGGTCCATTGCGGACCCTGCCATCGCCGGTATAAGTGTTTGATGCGCGCACGCCGTTTCGCTTCTGGACGTTGTCCAGAGAACTGCAAACAGGCTAATGTGAAAGTAAGCGCTCAGCATCAGGTTGGCCGAGTAGGCGGAATCCGTATTATTGTAGGTAAAAAAAGCAGCAACTATTGATTGCTTGCTTCGAAAATCGTTGATCATCGATGGCATCCCGCCCCAATGATCTTGCGAGTAAGACGTTTATTAAATTGTTCTTTCTAGCCCCCGACCTGGTTGCCCTGAACACTCGCTGTTCTAAGGCGGTGTTCCACCCAATTCTTTCGGCAGCCACAGAAGGCTCAGCAAGAATCGGCGGTATGGACGATAATGTCAGGATTGTCGGTAAGTTAACTCCGTATCTTCACCGACTCTTTAATATAGCAGTGGCAGCGCTTTTGGGCAATCTCTCAGCTCGTTTAGTTTCAATTGACCTAACACATAGCCGCTATAAATACGATTGCAAAATTCATGCAAACCCATGTCAGATAATAGTAAGCAGCCCAGACGCCCCAAGCAGGCTAGAGGTTCAGGAGTATCTGAAAAAAAGTCAATACTGCCCCGTCCTGCGCGACTCAACAAAGGTAGAACGGCGCTGGACAAAACTGAGCACACCATTCAGTCAAAATCCCGACACGAGCGTGTAAGCGTTGATGAGGACGGTCAGCGAATCGATAATTTTCTGTTACGACGTTGTTCAGGCGTGCCTCGCAGTCATATTTATCGGCTGATACGAAAAGGCGAGGTTCGGGTAGATGGCAAGAAAATCAAACAGACTCGGAAACTCTGCACGGGAGAGCAGGTGCGGATACCCGCTTTGGAGGTTAAGGCATCCGGTCAGGCCGTAGTGCCCGACAATCTTGCACAGGTCATCGGCGGGGCTGTACTTTTTGAACACGAGGACTTTCTGGTGTTGAACAAGCCTCCTGGAATTGCGGTGCATGGCGGCAGCGGTTTGGCGTTTGGTCTGATTGACGGATTGCGTCAGCATCGGCACGAGCCAAAGCTTGAGCTAGCCCATCGACTTGATCGAGCCACAAGCGGCTGCCTACTGGTTGGTCGTTCTTTAAAAGCGACTCGGGAATTGCAGAACCTGTTTCGCGGCAGAACAATTACCAAGCGTTACGTTGCGCTGGTTGACGGGGTCTGGCCGGAAGAGCTCGTTACCATCGACGCTCCCTTGCTCAAGAACGTGGAGTCAGCCGGGCAGCGACGCGTTGTGGTTCACTCATCCGGTCAATCAGCCATCACACATTTTTCGGTTCGCCACCGATACGAGCGTGCGACATTGGTTGATGTTGATCTGGAAACCGGCCGAACGCACCAGATTAGAGTTCATGCCCGACACGCTGGACACGCAGTAGTCGGTGACCTTCGCTATGGAGATAACAAGCGCAATAAAGAGTTTAAAAATCTCGGATTGAACCGTCTGTTTTTGCATTCCTTGTCACTTGAATTTCAATGGGCCGGTGAGAGTTACAAGATCGAGGCCGAGACGGGTGATGCATGGAAACGTGCTTTGTCCTTTCTCTGACGATATAGCTTTTTGACTACAGAGTGCGCAGCAGGCTAATCGCAATTAGCCACATAACGATACCTATCAGCAGGTCCAGTCTTCTCCAGTGAGTGGGTTTGCTGAATATCGGGGCGAGTACCCTACCGCTACATGCTAATGTAAAGAACCAGGCAAATGAGGCTGATATTGCGCCAGCGGTAAAGAAGAGCGGCTCATCTCCAGGTAGCCTTGCACCAACACTCCCCACCAGGAGCACTGTGTCAAGATACACATGGGGGTTGAGCAAACTCAGAGACAGTGTCGTGGTGAGAACCGATCCTAAGCTTGAAAACAATGGCCGTTGGCTTGATTGCAGGGCTTCAGGATTGAGAGCGCGCCTAAAGGCCATCAAACCGTAAATGAACAGGAATACTGCGCCGCCCAGGGTGATGATTAGAAGTAGTCGGGGGCTATTTTCAATAAAAGTACCTAATCCCCAAACGCCCAGGGCGATAAGTGCGGCATCGACTAGGCTGCAAGTCAACGCTACACTAAAGGCATAGTTGCCGCGGATAGCTTGACCCAGAAGAAAGGCGTTTTGCGCACCAATGGCAATAATAAGACTTGCGCCCAGGCCAGCGCCAGTTAGAAAGGGCAACATGGGCTACTGATATCTTGAGTAACTGAAACACAGCACAATCTGCACGTGATAGGACAACATAACTGTACAAATCGGGTAATCGTTCAGTGCTTAAATGAGCAGGCCATGATTAAACTGGGGGGGCAGATAGCGCATGGGATAAGGGGTAAAGCACTTATTGCACTTAACGGTGATTTGGGTGCAGGTAAAAGTGTATTGGTAAGATCCATTATACATGCACTGGGATACCCCGGGAGAGTCAAGAGTCCCACCTATACGCTGATTGAAAGTTACACACTGGATGAGAGCAGGCGCGGCATTAGCCGAATTGCGCACCTTGATCTTTACCGCCTTGCCGACCCGGACGAATTGGAATACCTGGGTTTTGATGATGTCTTATACGATCATGAGCTTGTGCTCATAGAATGGCCGGAGAAAGCACAGGATCGCCTACCGGCCGAACAGATCAGGATCGATATAGCCTATGCAGAAAGTGAAGCAAGGCTGGTTAACATTTATTCTGAATACCCTTTACTTATCCCGCAGGAATCGTCTTAATATTTTTCCGCTGGCAGATTTCGGAATGCTCTCGATAAATTCTACCGTGTGAATTTTCTTGTAGCTCGCGACATGTTCCGCAACAAAAGCCTTTATTGCCTGGGCGCTGATGGTATCCGGGCCACTATCTGCAACTTCAATCCCAGGCTTCAGAGTTACAAATGCCTTAGGCAGTTCCCCGGCTTCTTCATCCGGCATGCCGACAACCGCGACATCGGCAATGGCTGGATGAGTGATCAGGAGAGCCTCAAGCTCAGCGGGTGCGACCTGAAACCCCTTATATTTGATTAGCTCCTTAACGCGATCAACAATCGTCATATAACCATCTTCATCGATGCGGGCCAAATCACCCGTGTGTAACCATCCATCTTTATCAATGGTCTCTTGGGTGGCAGTGATGTTGTTGAGGTAGCCAATCATGACTTGTGGTCCCCTCACCAGCAATTCGCCTTCTTCGTTTATGCCGAGGTCGTTTCCATTCTCATCTATTATGCGAGATTCTGTATTGGCAATGGTTACTCCGCTGGAGCCCGGCTTGGAGTTCAACTCTGGCGTTATATGGCTTACCGGGCTGATTTCTGTCATGCCATATCCCTGTACTATCGGGCAGCCTACCCGTTGCTGAGCTTGAGCGGCAAGCTCAGCACCCAGTGGTGCAGCACCTGAGAAAATTTTAAGCAGGCTACTGACATCGTACTGGTCGAGCAAAGGAGTCTTGGCCAATCCCAATACAATCGGTGGTACGGCAAAGAACTGAGTGATTCTGTATTTTTGAATGAGGCTAAGCACTTGCTCCATATCAAAACGTGGCACAGTGACAACAGTGACACCTGCAGCAAGAAGGCTTCCCATCACTACTTGCATGCCGTAGATATGAAAGAAGGGCAGCACTGCCAATGCAGATTCTCCCGGTTGGTAATTTACCGCACTGTTGGTCTGAACCAGGTTTGCAACCAGATTATGATGGCTAAGCATGACCCCTTTTGGTAATCCAGTTGTTCCTGATGAGTAGGGTATAACCACAGGATGTGTGTGCAGGTCTACATCGACCTGCTCGATTTCTTCGCCAAACAACTGCTCAATTGATCGGTAACCTTCCTGTGTTTCCATAGTGATCAGCTCCCGCGCGCTGCTACCATTCATGGCATCGATCACCACCGGTATACAGGCGTTTGCGGAGACTATCAGCACAGTATTCGAGTCAATTAATTGCTGCCTGATTTCAGCAGCGCCATAGCTGGGGTTCACCGTGGTAACGGTTCCCCCACACAGAGCGGTACCGTGAAAGACCACTGCATAGTCCGGGGAATTAGCAGCTATTAGCGCAAGAACATCACCGGCCTTAAATCCATTGTCTTGCAAACCACCCGCAAATTTTCTTATTCGGGCTGCCAGTTCTGAAAAACTGTAGCTTATGCCATGATGACCATCGATGATCGCTGGATGATCAGGAATGTCTGCGTTTTTTTGCAGAACAAATTCGGTGATGGGTATCAGGGGAATATCAACATCGCGAAGCGGGCTTTGGAAAACATGAGACGCCATATTGAGTACTACTCCTGCTAGATGGCACCAACAATAACAGGCATTTAGTGAGGTTACAAATAGCGAGTTTTAACGCGAGCTGGCAGTCAAGCTTTGTTCACTGCAGCGTATAAGTACGCATGGAGAACTATGGGCTTATAGAACGATTGCAGTTAAAGAGTGCTTCAAGATTTGAACGGTTGTGATGCAAACTTTGAAGGATAAAACGCAAGGGTTGCAAGCTGTCGGCGATCGGTTGCAGAGACTTAGCTACAAGCTAGCTTAGGCGATGGCTTGATCATCAAGCTAGAGCAGTATGGGAAACCAGTCTTCACGCAGTCTTTGGCCTGGGACCATGTTGTGCCCCGGAAATGGTGGTGAGGTGGGTCCGGGTCGTTGCACAAATCGCGCATCGTCTCCAAGAAGACGTAATGAGAAAGCACGGCGCCTTGTGGCTGCAAAGTTTCCACGCGCGCCATGGAGTGTGCGAAAGTGAAAGGCTACTGCGTCACCGGGCTCCATCGGCCACTCTTTTGTCTCAAGGCCCTCTTTGTCTGGATCGGGCACCGGTAAATAGTGTTCGCTATCTGCATAAAAATTGTCTTCCGCCAGCCATCGAGTGGGTAAGACTGGCTTCTCCCACCGGTGGGAAGCAACGACACAGCGCAGAGTGGCATCTGTTACAGGATCCATCGGTGACCAGAACGATAGTGTTTGATGACCTTCTACAAAGTAGTAAGGGCTATCCTGGTGCCATGGAGTTGCTTTGCTCGTGCCGGCTTCTTTAACCAGAACATGGTCGTGGAACAACTGTACGTTTTTTGATTGCATAAGCTCGGCTGCAACCGCCGCTGCTTCTGAATGCCTGATCGTTTTTTCGTAGGGTTCGATACGATTCCAGTTGCAATAGTCATCGAAGAATCGACCCTGCTCACCGGTTTGTAAATTCTCCGCTGCGAACCGGCTGGGCGAACTCATGTTTAGCTCTATGCCATCGCAAATGGTGGCGACAAAATCTGCGAACAAGCCCTTGATCAACACGACACCGTCGGCGTTAAAATCATCAATGTGCGCTTGAGTTAGTAGGGGGTGGGTCATTTGTCTCTCTGATACATACCGAATGGTTACAGTCAATGCATGCCAGTTTACCCACTATTTACGCTCTGCTGCATGGCCTATACTGCCGTGAAATCAATCCAATGAGAACCACTATGTCCCTCGCAGGAAAAACCCTCTTCATGTCTGGTGGAAGCAGAGGCATAGGCCTGGCGATAGCCACCCGTGCGGCGCAGGCCGGAGCAAATGTTGTCATCGCTGCCAAAACCGCAGAACCTCATCCCGCCTTGCCCGGTACCGTATTTACCGCGGCTGAGCAAATCAACGCTGCGGGCTCTGGAAAGGCTCTGGGTTTGATTTGCGACATACGTTCCGAAGAGCAGGTTACGGCTGCGGTAGCACAAACCGTGGACGCTTTCGGCGGGATTGATATTTGTATAAACAATGCCAGCGCGATTTCATTGACTGATACCTCTGCCACGTCGATGAAGCGATTTGATTTGATGCAGGAGGTAAACACACGAGGCACCTATCTGGTTTCGCAAAAGGCATTGCCGCACCTGAAAGCGTCCAGCCATGCGCATATTCTCAATCTTTCTCCACCACTTGATTTAAACCCAAAATGGTTCAAAAATCATGTGGCTTATACGATTGCGAAATATGGTATGTCTCTTTGCGTGCTGGGAATGGCAGAGGAATTTCGCTCATATGGCATTGCAGTTAACGCTTTGTGGCCATTGACCGCAATAGATACCGCCGCTGTACGTAACGTTATCGGTGATGACAAAATGGCGCTGATGTGTCGCAAACCTGAAATTCTTGCTGACGCTGCGATGGCGATTTTGCAGCGCGATCCTGGCCTGTGTACCGGTAACTTCTTCATTGATGAGGAGGTTTTGATTGAAGAAGGCGTCGACGATTTTTCAATCTATCAGTACGAGGGCGCCACGGGCCTCATGGCAGACTTTTTTGTTCCCGATGAGGTGTTTGCGCGCTCAGCCACTGATATCGTGCATGCAATAACATAGCCTTCCCCTGTTACGAGCCTTTTATGTTGCCGCACTGGAATTCGGTGACCGTTCTACTATGCTTTACTCGGCGGCAGCTTTGCAGCATTTTGTGAGCTGTCTGGAAGCGCCGCTAATGCGAGAGTGTCGATGTCGGTTAGTTTTGGGGGCTTGTAGTGAACATTGGAAAGCTGATTGTCCGTACCGCTGACGTTCTGATCAGTAAATCCACATGGTTGGCAATTGGTCTGCTTGCTGTACTGGCGATCCATTTGGCAAGCGCTCAAGCTGCGGTCAAGTTACACGGCTTTCGAATGGTGCAGCAGGACAACGTCATGTTGCACTTTGACCTGGATTCAAACGCTGCCACAGTGGATATGTTCTCTTTGGAAAAACCCCAGAGACTGGTCATTGACTTACCCGGAGCAACGCTCGCTACACAGTTACCATCCGAAACCTTTCCGCAGGGGGTCGTTCAGAGTATTCGTTACGCGCAGCATGGGGATGACTACCTGCGAGTGGTTCTGGATCTCAGACACGACGTGTCTGCCACCTACCAGATAGTTCCTCGCCAGGGTGGACAGCGACTGGTCGTGGATCTTGGTGTTAAGGCGACGCCGAATAATGGCATCGCTCAGCACCGAGCTATTCCCAAGCGTGATTTGCGCGACGTGATTGTCGCGATTGATGCAGGTCATGGCGGCAAGGACCCGGGTGCGATTGGTCAGCGAAAAACACAGGAAAAAGACATTACACTTGCGATTGCCATAAAACTCAAAGCATTACTCGACAAGCGCGAGGGAATAAGTGCGGTACTGATTCGTGATAGTGATGTCTACATCAAGCTGCGCCAGCGGATCCTCAGAGCAAGAGAGCTACAGGCCGATCTGTTTGTATCCATTCACGCAGATGCAGTGACACGTCGCGATGCTAGGGGTAGTTCTGTCTATGCACTCTCGATGGATGGGGCATCGTCAGAGGCAGCAGCGCTGTTGGCAAAAAGTGAGAATGAGTCAGCTGCTTTATTCGGTGAGGTAACGCTTGATGGCATGGATGATAGTTTGCGCCATATATTGCTAAACCTTGCTCAGAACAACACGATGGAACTCAGTATGGAGGCTGGCGCTGACGTGCTTGCCCAGCTCAAAAAGATTGGGGCGGTACACAAACCGACCGTTGAGCAGGCGGCCTTTGCTGTTCTGAAATCACCGGATATACCTTCCGTTCTGGTTGAGACTGCGTTTCTGTCAAACCCGCAGGAAGAAAAGAAATTGAACAGTCGCAGCTTTCAGAACAAACTCGCAGCTGCGTTGGATGTGGGGCTGACTCACTTTTTGGAGAAACGTGCACCGGATAGTACTTTTTTGGCTGCAAGGCGTTCTGGCGGCGGTTCTTGAACTGCAGTAGGTCCCTGCCTGCTGCAAGAGCTAGTCAAGAGGGGCATAATAGTGTGGGTCAACGCTAGCGTTATGTAAGGCAATTCAGGTTTTCATGGCCACCATCGAACAGTTACCCGACCACTTGATCAACCAGATAGCTGCTGGCGAAGTGGTGGAGCGTCCAGCTTCCATCGTAAAGGAGCTCATTGAAAATTCTCTTGACGCCGGAGCAACCCGAATATGGGTGGATTTGGAGCAGGGCGGACTCGACCGAATACGCGTTAGAGACAATGGATGTGGCATAGATAACGAGGCACTGGCGCTCGCTTTAAGCCGGCATGCGACCAGTAAGATCCGCAGCATAGAAGATTTACAGAATGTTGCGACGCTTGGATTTCGTGGAGAAGCATTACCTAGCATCGCATCCGTATCACGTTTTAGCTTAAGCTCGGCCACTGCTCAGGCTGAGCATGGCGCTCGAATCAGTTATCAGTCCGATGGTTCGGTAAAACAGGAACCAGCTTCCCATCCACAGGGCACATCGGTGGACGTTAGCAGTCTTTTTTATAACGTTCCCGCGCGTCGTAAGTTCATGCGAACACCCCGCACTGAATACTCGAGATGTGAAGCGGTTGTAAAAACTCTGGCAATGGCGCAGCCACGCTGCGCGTTTGTTCTGTCTCATAATGGAAAAACGGTTTTTGAATGCAAGTCTGCTGAGACCGACTCTGCCCAAAGTATGAGAATTGCACAAATACTGGGTAAGGGTTTTGGTGAAGCGGCCAGAGTCGTTAGTGTAGAAGGGGCTGGGCTTGTATTAAATGGATGGTTGGCTGATCCTGCATTCTCACGTAGCCAGGCTGATATGCAATACTTTTATGTCAATCAGAGAATCGTTCGTGACAAGGTCATTGCACACGCAGTCAAGCAGGCTTATAGCGATCTTATCTATCATCAGAGATTTCCGGCGTTTGTGCTTTTTTTGCAAATGGATCCAGCTGCTGTCGATGTCAATGTGCACCCTGGAAAGCAGGAGGTCAGATTCCGTGATAGCCAGTTGATCCATAGTTTTATAAGGCGTTCAATCAAAGACTTTCTTGCAGCATTGACTCCCGAAAACTCATTGCTTGAGACCGCGAGCGCTGATAGTGATCATAGGGCCGCCATGGGAGGTATTGAACAGGCGGGCTCAAGCGCTGTCAATTCAGTTCACCCTGGCCGAGTTCCGCAACAAAGGCCAATGCCCTTGCAAGTGAGCGCACAACTGACAGCCATGGAGAGGTTAGGTGCGCCTGCTACGGGTAAGTCTCAAGGTTATAACAAGGCACCGTTACCCATCAGTCCCTATGCCCGCGATGGTTTTTCGAATTCGATAGCAGAATCGACAACGGCTACAGAACCCCAGGCCTCTAATCAGGCCGAAGCATCGATTGTCCCGCCATTGGGTTTTGCAAGAGCGCATTTACATGGAGTTTATATACTGGCCGAGAACGATCAGGGTCTGATTATCGTTGATGCCCATGCAGCGCACGAACGAATAACCTATGAAAGACTTAAAAAGGCCTATTCCAATGGTTCGCTAAACACTCAGGCGTTGCTTGTGCCTGTTACTGTCGATGTGAGCGAGGCCGAAGCAAATAGATGCGAAGCAGAAGCACCCTGGCTTAGCACTCTTGGTTTGCGTGTCGATCGCATGGCTCCGGAGCAACTGTGTATCAGAGAGGTACCGGCAATACTCGGGCAGTCTGATGTTAGTAGTTTATTGCGCGATGTTCTGTCCGATTTAATGAGTCATGACTCCAGCGAACGACTGCGCTCCGCAGTCGATGACGTTCTGTCTTCAATGGCTTGCCATGGTTCGGTGCGCGCCAATAGGGCATTGAGTTTGTCCGAAATGAACGCACTACTCAGACAGATTGAATCAACTCCAAACAGTGGTCAGTGTAATCATGGCAGGCCAACATGGACGGCACTGAGCATGCAGGATTTAGATAAACTGTTTTTACGCGGTCGATGAATATGTTTATTGTGGACCACAGAGCAGCAGCTACGTGACAACATCAGCTAATCCGCTAGCTGCTAACAAGAGTGCTGTTATCTTTTTGATGGGCGCTACCGCTTGCGGAAAAACAGAGCTGTCATTTTCGTTGGCAGAGAGTTTGAATGCTGAGATCATCAGTGTAGATTCTGCGCTTGTGTATCGGGGTATGGATGTTGGCACTGCCAAGCCCTCAGTCGATGAGCGCTCAAGAGTTCCTCATTATTTGATCGACGTATGTGATCCCTGGGACAGCTATTCTGCAGCGCGATTTTGTACTGATGCTCTTGCGACAATTGATGATATTCATTCGCGCGGTAAGCGGGCCCTGCTTGTGGGTGGGACGATGCTGTATTTCAAGGCGTTGGAAGAGGGGCTGGCCAAGTTGCCCGATGCTGATGCCGCAGTACGTAAAGCGCTTGTGAAGCAAGCTCAGGTAAATGGTTGGTCGGCATTGCATGAGGAGTTGCAAGTAATAGATCCGGTAGCTGCCAAACGCATTCATCCAAATGATCCACAACGATTGCAACGCGCGCTGGAGGTCTATCGTATAACCGGCGTTGCCATGAGCGAACTACAGGCCAACACAACATCGCCATTGCAACTACCGCCGATAAAATTTGCGTTAGCGCCTGAAAGTCGTTCCTGGTTGCACGAACGTATAGCGCTGCGCTTTACAAACATGTTGGACAATGGTTTTATGCAAGAAATGCAGTCTTTGCGACAGGATCAGCGAATTCATGCTGAACTTCCAGCGATGCGTAGTGTGGGCTATAGACAAGCCTGGGAGCATATGGATACCGGCTCTGCGGATGATGCTGAATGGATAGCCAAAGCAATAGCAGCCACCCGTCAGTTAGCCAAAAGGCAGTTAACCTGGATTCGCGGCACGAATGATTTGACGACTGTTAGCTGCGATACTTTATCGCTTCAACAACAGTTGGAGCTAATACGGTCGACGATAAACAACCATCAAACAAAACCAAGAGACAGTTCCGAATGAGTAAAACTGAGGATCGCTTTCGCATCCCTGCGCTGGTGGATCAGATTGGTAAAACGCGATTGGTGCCGATCCAACGAATTGTCAAGAACGATAATGGCAACAGGGTCTACGCAAAACTCGAGGGTGATAATCCTGCTGGTTCTGTGAAAGACAGGCCAGCCGCAAACATGATCATTCAAGCGCAGAACCGAGGCAGAATTAAACCAGGCGATACCCTGCTCGAAGCTACCAGCGGTAACACGGGTATCGCGTTGGCTATGGTTGCTGCAACGATGGGTTACAAACTCAAGCTATTGATGCCTGACAACATGACCGATGAACGTAAATCCTTAATGACCGCCTACGGTGCGAAATTGATTTTGGTGACTGAAGAACAAGGCATGGAGTACGCGCGGGATCAAGCAGCAGCCATGGCAGAGCGCGGTGAAGGAACAGTGCTCGATCAGTTTGCGAACCCGGATAACTGGGATGCTCACTACCGCAGCACTGGCCCGGAGCTTTGGGAAGAGACTCAAGGGAAGATTACACACTTCGTTAGCTCGATGGGCACTACCGGCACTATCATGGGTGTGTCTCGATACCTGAAAGAACAAAACCCTGCTATCCAGATTATTGGCGTGCAGCCGGAGGACGGCTCAAGTATCCCCGGGATCAGGCGCTGGCCCGAAGCCTACCTACCTAAGATATTCGAACCTGAACGCGTAGATCGCATAATTGATGTTAATCAGGCTGATTCAGAGTCTATGGCTCGTCGATTGGCAAGAGAGGAGGGTATTCTCTCAGGCGTTTCGTCTGGCGGGGCGTTGCTGGCAGCAACTCGATTGCTGCCAACGTTGAACAATGCGGTTGTGGTAACCATCGTATGTGATCGAGGTGATCGGTATCTGTCGAGTGGCTTGTTTCCAGCTCACTAGTCAGCTTGCCAGCTTTCTGTTCCCGCGCGAAAGCTTTGAGCGCGCTGTGTGCCTAGTGGACACTGCTTGGAGTGATGCTTAGGGCATAACAACCCTAGGGATCATGACAGCATGAATTCGACGTCAATGCCAGCGACGTTGAGTTCGTCTCCGCTGTGCAACAAGACTGGTTCATCGCCAATTGTATCCTGATTTAAGGTTGGGCGGTCAACGCTATCATCGCTTTCAATATGCATTAGAAAATACCCATCAGGCTTACGCATGATGGCTGCAATCTGGATGCCCGGGCGGCCTAGTGTGGTGACAGGCTTGTCAATTGGTAAAATCTGTCCGGATTTTGCACCGTTCTTTATTTCGATAACAGCACCTTTTGACGCCACCGAAGGTGAGTCAAGTTCGTGCATCGGTGCAACCGTACTATCCTGACGCTCGACCCCATCGAGAGGGTGAGGCGCATCCGCTGCAGTGACAGCTTTCTGTGCTGCACCATTTCCGGTCGATGCTTCTGAATCGAACAAGGAAGCATCTTTTGCAAAGGATGCTTTTTCTTCCGCGGAATCCGCAGTATCTGCCACTGCTCGCTCTGCGACGGCAATCGGTGGACTGACCAGAGTAGTCTTCTCGTCTTGTTCCGAGCTTTCAGCAGGATTAGCCTGATTCTCCGTTGATCCACTGGAATGCGTTTCTGGCTTGGTGTTGACTTCAGCGTGTTCTGGCGAAGTTTGCGTTGTCTCGTTGGCTATCGGCTCATCGGCAGGCTTTAAATCATACGCAGAACCGAGGTACGACAACCGGACCTTGCCCAGAATAATCTCATCGTTTTCGTGTATTTGCTGCCGGTCAATCTGGATACCGTTTACATAGGTGCCGTTAGTGCTGCCCAGATCTTCGAGCCAGGCTGTGTCAGCATCGAGAACAATGCTGGCATGTTTACCACTGACTGACAGGTTGGGAACACAAACATCATTGCTGGATCGACGACCTATGCTGATAGATTGCAAATCCGATGCGAATTCGAATTCGTCAACTTCGTTGTCTTCATGAGTGACGATGATGGTGGTCATTTGCAATCCCTTGTAGGCTCGCTGTGCATTAAGTTGCTGTGTAACGAGGTTACACACCGTTTACAAGCAGCCAATTATTGGCAATTGAGTTGCTCGAGTCAACTGAAATAGCCGGTATGACGTTTCGTTGACAGTAAGTGCGCTGAAACGCTGGTTGTCTAGCCTGTTTCCAATGAATTTAAAACGATGGTCAATCGGACACCAGGATGAATGATATCGCTTGCAAGCTCTTCACCCTTTTCATTTTTTATCGCCGCAATGCCCACCGCAAATCGTTCTGCAATTTCGGACAATGTATCACCAATGGTAACGATGTACTCTATGGTATCGGTACCGTTCGAGTTATAGCGAATAGCCAGTTCCTGACCAATCTTTATCAGCGAACTATCGAGCGCGTTCATTTCAAGCAAACGTGTTTGCGAGATGCCATAGAGTCTTGCAATACCACTCAGAGTATCCCCGGCAATGACCGTATGCGTAGCGGGTAAAGAGTAAGCCCTGTTAACGCCCGCCTTGGACAAACCTTCGATTAATGCATCGCCTTGTCCCAGAGGAACGTTTAGCTTGTGAGGCCCCTGAGGAGGCGTAATGGAGTGAACCAGAGAAGCGTTTAACAGACGAAGATTGGTCTCTCTAATGCCGCTGAATTCGGCTGCCTTGTCTAAGCTCACTCGCTGTCCTACATCTACCGTTTCAAACGCATTGCCCTGCTTGATATCAGGAATTTTAAACTGTGGATCTTCGTCGTATCGCAGCATGGCAACTAGGGCCAAGAACTTGGGCACATAGTTCTGGGTTTCTTTTGGGAGTTTTAAGGACCAGAAGTCTGTTGGCAGGTTTTGCTTGGCATTTCTTTTCATGGCTTTTTTAACTCGTCCCAGGCCCGCGTTGTAGGCCGCTAGAGTTAGAAGCCAATCACCGTGAAACTCAGCATTCAGGTAACTTAGGTAGTCGATCGCCGCGGTGGTCGATGCAACCAGGTCTGCGCGTCCGTCAAACCATTGGGTTCGCTGCAAACCTATCTCCTTTGCAGTTGCAGGGATAATCTGCCAGATTCCGGCGGCGTTTTCTGCACTATGCACGTCGGGTCGATAACCGCTTTCAATGGCAGGTAAGAGAGCCAGTTCGATCGGTAAATAGCGTTTATCCAGCTCTTCTACTATGTGACCGACAAAGGGGTTGGCGCGATTGAGAATCTTGCTGACCCATAGCGCTTCTTGCAAGTATTGTGTTCGGTAATCAGTAACCTGGTCATTGTCAGGAATTTCCAGTCGCGTCGATTTCCGGACTAATTGCCAAACACCGGAGAACTCAGGCTGACGGGCTGCCTCTTGAATGACATCGACGTTCGCCGCTGCGGAGTTGTCATGATTCGGTATTGGATTTTGCGACGGAATGGTTTTCCGGGATGCCGGCCCGGGGCGCGTGAGTGGGCGCTCAATAGGGCGGGCTGTGTCAGTGACGAGTATTTGATCTGAACTGAATACATGCTGATCACTGATTTCGCGCAGCATGAGCCTGTCGCCCTCGGGCGTATTGCCCAGGCGGGGTAGCTCCTGGATAGGGTTTGCCTGCACCGTGTCTGTCGAGGAGGCTGCGTTGGCCTGTCCGAGCATGCCCAAATCCACAAAAGATGACATGAATGCCACAGATAGCGATGCCAGCGGCGCTATAATAAGCGCTGGTGGGAACCGTTCCCGGGCTGGTCGTGCAATTGGCTTGTTCTTACCGTAAACGTCTAACGACATCGAATTTAACGACTGGGCAGGTTGCTTGCGATGAAAGGTATACGAACGGTACGGCAGGGCCCCGTCTGGCTGGACGCTCAAGCGCCGCTGGCCCAATGGTACTCAACCAGCCTTGGTCAGTCTATCGCCGATCGACTTGAAACAGAGCTGGAGGGCCTGCTCGGGGATGTTTTTGGTTATCAGGGGCTGCAAGTGGGCAATTTATTGCCTGGCAGGCATCTTCTGTCAGGTGCTGGGCTACAACGAAATCTCATCCTTGACGCACCTGGCAATGAGGCTGACATCCACGCGGATGTTTTGGCCTTGCCTGTAGCGTCAGAGACAATGAAAGCAGTCGCGTTTTTTCATACCCTGGATTTTTGCGGTAATCCGCATCAGGCATTGCGCGAGGCAGACCGCGTACTCACTGACGATGGGCAGCTCATAATTGTCGGTTTTAATCCCTACAGTGCATTTGGGCTACGACATGTCTTGACCGGCTGGCGGCGCAAAGAGCCTTGGAATGGCAGTTTCTATGCAAAACATCGTGTCAGCGACTGGTTATCCGTGCTGGATTATCGCGTGCTCGATAGCTCCTCCATGTTTATCCGGCCGCCCGTTAATAGCGACAGGCTGTTGCGACGTTTGGGCAGATTGGAAGGATTAGAACGCTGGATTAGTGGCATAGGTGGCTTGTATGTAATGCGTGCCAGAAAGCAAACTTTGCCCATGACAATGGCCAGGCACTGGCGTCGTTCAAGACACTCGATTGCTGCCGGTAGTTTCGCCCGAACCGGTGAAAATGCCAGTGCGCGGCCACGTGCAACGGTTGCTCGGATAGATACGCGCTCTCGCTAGATTCGCCAGCTCATAATTTAAAGGTCATGATCGAGATTTTTACCGACGGCGCATGCCGTGGCAATCCAGGCCCCGGTGGTTGGGGAGCGCTTTTGCGTGCAGGATCCCATGAAAAGGAGTTATGGGGAGGAGAGGCGCACACTACCAACAATCGAATGGAAATGACGGCCGTTATTCAATCTCTGAAGGCCTTGAAGAAACCCAGCGAGGTCATCTTGACCACCGATTCTCAATATGTGCGTAAAGGCATAACAGAATGGATTGATGGATGGAAGCGTAAAAATTGGCAAACCGCTGCCAGAAAACCTGTCAAGAACGCTGATTTGTGGCGCGAAATAGACTCACTGGCGGCTGTACACAAAGTGGATTGGAGGTGGGTTAAAGGTCATAGCGGTCACATTGAAAATGAACGGGTGGATGATCTTGCTAATCGGGGCATCGACGAGCTAGACGAAGCCAAACCGGGACAATCGTAAAAATGAGCCGACAGATAGTTCTTGATACTGAAACCACCGGATTGGATGCCAAGAGCGGCCATCGCATTATTGAAATCGGATGTGTCGAGTTGCAGGAACGCCGTTTGACCGGAAATAATCTGCATATCTACTTGCAGCCAGACCGTGACATCGACCCCGGCGCAATCGCCGTGCACGGTATTACCAATGAATTTTTAATAGACAAACCACGTTTTGCAAATGTGGTGGGTGAGCTCAAAGAATATTTGCTGGGTGCTGAGCTCATCATCCACAACGCAGATTTTGACGTCGGGTTCCTTGAGCACGAGTTTAGTTTGTGTGATCAGCCTTTGAACTTGTCCAGCGTTTGCAAGGTAACGGATACGCTAGCTATGGCGCGCCGGCAGTTCCCCGGCCAGCGTAACAATCTGGACGCTCTTTGCAAAAGACTCGGCGTTAACAATTCTCATCGCACATTACACGGTGCGTTACTGGATTCCGAGATTCTCGCTGACGTTTATCTGGTCATGACAGGCGGACAAACGGCTTTGACGCTTGATCAGGATTCAGCGCCGGGTGCGCTCAGTGTGGATATCGCAGCCAGTATAGATGTCAGCCAGCTCCGGCTGGTAAGCGCCAAAGCTGACGAACTGGCAGCTCATGAGCAATGGCTTGAAAAGCTGCGTGCTGCAGAGGATGGCTGCGCATGGGATCGAATCTCCTGAGCGCTTTTTTGTGACAGGAGTGATTGCGCTCCGGGACCGGATTAGTGGGTTCTTACCACTCGGGCTTTGTCCCTTTGCCAGTCACGGTCCTTAATGGTTGCTCGCTTATCAAACTCTTTCTTGCCCTTACCGATACCGATTTCGATTTTAACCTTGCCGTTTTTCCAGTACATCGACATGGCTACAATGGTGTAGCCCTTACGCTCAACAGCCCCGATCAATCGGGAAAGCTCTCGCCGGTTAAGTAATAACTTACGCCTTCGGGTATTTTCCGCGACATAGTGTGATGAGGTTGAGTTCAGTGGGTTAATATTAGCGCCGTACAGCCATGCTTCTCCACGTACAATTTGCACGTATCCGTCAACCAGTTGAACGCGACCTTCGCGTAAACTCTTAACCTCCCAACCCTGCAGGACCAATCCGGCTTCGAATTTTTCATCAACTTTATAGTCGAATGTCGCCCGTTTGTTTCGCGCAATGAGCGCGTCTCCGACAATCTTTTTACTTTTATTCTTTTTCGCCATGACGCCATTATAAGGGTAGCTGGCAAACCAAATAGGTCTTTGTTTCATGCCATCGATAGCGCGCTCGGCACTTGTTTCTCATTCTGCTGCCGAGATGTATGCACTGGTGTGCGATATAGAATCCTATCCACAATTTCTACCCTGGTGCGATTCAGCCTCTGTATCCGAGCAAAGCGATACCTATCAGGTGGCGACAGTTGTTGTTGATCGACGGCTGCGCGGCATCCAATTCACAACACGAAACACGCTCGAGGCTGATGAGGCCATCCATCTGAGTCTGGTTAATGGTCCGTTTAAGCGTTTAAGCGGTATCTGGAAGTTTCAAGCAATCTCTGAAGATGCCTGCAAGGTAGAGTTGCAGATGGATTTCGAATTCAGCAGTAAGGTGCTGGGCGTGGTACTCGGGCCGGCCTTTGCCAAGATATGTGATTCAATGGTGCAGGCATTCGTTCGCCGAGCGGACCAGATACACAAGCGGCAATAGACTCTCACATGGTTGAGCGCGTAACCATTCAGGTTGTACTGGCGATGCCGGATCAGCAGCAGCTAATTGAGTTCTCTGTAGCCAAAGGAACGTCAGCACGTGAGGCTGTTTGGCAATCGGTGGAGCATGGCCTGGATACGGCAGGTATGGATATACAACTCGGCCTTATACCGATTGGTGTCTATGGACTGCGCGTTGATGACGACTATATAGTGAATGAGGGCGAGCGCGTTGAAATCTACCGCCCACTGCAACAGGACCCTAAAGAACTGCGTCGAAAAAGAGCCAGGCAAAGCTGAGATCCTCTAGTTAGACGATAAATCGGGGTCTCTGCAGTATATCCGTGCTTAGCTTAACTACCTCTTTCCCACCAATAGCGCCGTTCAGGGAGCTCGCCGCTTTCCAGCTCCTGATTGTCATCAATGCTCGATACGACATTTTCTTCAAAGAAAATTGAGATTCGGCGTGCTTTGATGGCGGAACCTGCTGGACCACGGGTGTAGACATAGTCCCAGCGATCCTGGTGGAACGGATTGTCAACAACAGGCGTTCCAATCAGATTACGCACTATTTCGCGCGCCATACCGATTTCAATGCGCTCTAACTGCTGTTCGTTGAGCAGGTTCCCTTGCTGGATGGTGATCTTGTGCGCTCTAGGCAGCCAAGCTGGATTGCCCCCGCAGGCAACAAGCTGGGTAACAAGAATAAGGCAGGCTGCAAAACGCATAATAAAAGTCCATGAGAAGGATAGGGAGATTGTCGTATACTTTGCCCACCATTTCCAATGGCGTTAACAATTCGGTGCGACCATCATGACAAACAACCAGACCATTTCACGTGATCTGCGCAAAGCTGGTCTGAAGGTCACACTGCCCAGGCTCAATATACTGGAAATTCTAGAGCGTGCCGAACAGCATCATTTGAGCGCGGAAGATGTGTACAAGGCGCTGCTCAGTCAGGGCAGCGACGTGGGTTTGGCCACAGTCTATCGGGTGTTAACGCAATTTGAGGCCGCTGGGCTTGTAACCCGTCACCATTTCGATGGCGGACAAGCCATATTTGAACTGGACACGGGCGATAACCACGATCATATTGTCTGCGTGAAATCTGGCAAAGTGTCTGAATTCAAAGATGAGCTAATAGAAAAACGCCTAAGAGAAATTGCCGAGGAGTTGGGGTATTCACTCACCGATCACAAGATCATCCTCTATGGTGTTTATCAGGATGGTGACTCTGCTGAATCGAGCATTTCCTGAGCGTGTTGCCGGCTCTTGGCGGTGATTTTAGCGCCGCCGAGCATTCTGGCAATCTCATCACGGGTTCGTTTACGATCAAGTGCACTGACCGCTGTGCTGGTTTTTCCCTTGTTAACGCTTTTACTTATTAGCATGTGATGGTGTGCCTGCGCGGCCACTTGAGGCAGGTGTGTAACACACAATACCTGTGTCTGAGAGCCAAGTTGTCGTAACAAATTCCCAACGGTTTCTGCAACAGCGCCGCCAACGCCGGAATCTACCTCATCGAAGACGATGGTGGGAACCGTATGAGTCTCCAGTGTAGCTAGCTGCATACAAAGGCTGATACGAGACAATTCTCCGCCAGAGGCAATTTTTGCCAGCGGAGCAGGAGTGACGCCCGCGTTGGGGCTAACGAGAAACGACACCGTATCGTTGCCGTGCGGGCGCGGTTCGGTGTTTTTGCTATTGATGTCGATTTCAAACACGCCGCCTGCCATATTCAGTCCTTGCATGGCCGTGCTGATGTTCTTCGCTAGCGCTTTGGCGAACTTGCGGCGATGGCGGCTTAGTTTTTTTGCTTCGGTTTCGTAAACGCCGAGCAATGCATCGCATTCACGCTGTAATTCTGTGGTTGACTGCGCCGGATCCTTTAACGCATCGTACTCTTCGCGCAGTCTGCTCTCAACGGCATTTAGGTCATTGATCTGGCACTGATGCTTTTTGGCCAGCCGGTGTAGTACTGCCAACTTCTGATCTAACCAGCTCAAGCGTGCATCGTCATGCTCGAGACCACTTATAGATGCTCGGATTAATTGTGATGCCTCTGAAACCTGGATGGTAGCTGACTCGATGAGATCGAGTGATTCACGCAGTCGTTCATCGATCGTAACTAATTGGGTAACAGGCCCAATGGCACTGCTTAATGCAGGGTATGCCGTATCGTCTGTTGCTGCTAGCGCTTCAGCGCCCAGGGCTATGATCCTGTCAGCGCTAGCCAGCCAGCGATGCTCTGATTCTATTTGTTCTATTGAAAGCTGCCCGATATCCAGATCGTCAAATTCCTGCAGTTGAAAACTAAGTAGATCTATCTTTTGTTCTCGTTCAATTGCATTTTGCGTTTGACTCACCAGTGCTGTATTAGCCTGTTGCCAAGCCTCGAACGCATCGCTGACTCTGGCCAGTTGTTTGACTCCGGCAAAGTCATCCAGAAGCTGGCGCTGCTCGGCAGGTTTACTCATCGTCTGGTAGGCATGTTGACCATGAATGCTAACCAGTTTTTCGCCTAACTCGCGCAAGGTTTGCAAAGAGACAGGTACATCATTGATGGTTGAACGAGACTTGCCATTAGCGCTTAAAGTACGGCGAATCAGGCATTCATCATCCGTGTCGAGTTCTCGTTCATTGAGCCACCTGGACACATCGGGCAAGGCATTGAGATTAAAGCTTGCAGTTATGTCGGCGCGAACAGCACCTTCTTGCACACTGGCACTGCTAGCTCTTGCACCCAGAGCCAGACTCAATGCATCGAGCAGGATTGACTTTCCCGCACCTGTTTCGCCGGTGAGTACCGTCATGCCCGGCTCGAACTCGAGTGTCGAGGAATCGATAATGGCGAAGTGACGAATGGTGAGATGTGTTAGCACGGCAGTTCAGCGCACTCCTTGGCCTGTTTAACCCCAGTTCAGTTTCTCGCGGAGGATGCGATGGTAGTCGTAGTTTTCAGGATGCAGCAAGCGCACACGGTTCGTATTACGTTTTACTTCGATCATATCGCCGAGCATTGCATCCATATAGATTTGGCCGTCACACACCACTTGCGCTTTAGAGATATCATCGTCCCAGAGATGCACTCTTATGGTTGATGCTGCATCCACCATCAAAGGACGGCTGGTTAATGTGTGAGCACAGATAGGTTGTACAACGAAAGCGTCGATGGTCGGGCCTACTATCGGGCCCCCGTTCGATAAAGAGTAGGCAGTACTGCCAGAAGGGGTAGCGATGATTATTCCGTCGGCGCGTTGATGAGTAACCAGCACATCATCAATGATGATGTCGAAATCCATAATCTGCAGACGATCTCTAACTCTGATAACGGTATCGTTAAAGGCATATGAATCGGCAATGCTTTCCCCATCTCTGAGTATGCGGGTTTGCAACAAGACTCGATTCTCTTCGATATGTTGCCCTTTAATGATCTGAGTGAGCTGATCCAGGCCGCTATCGGGAGAGACGTCAACCAGAAATCCCAATCGCCCACGATTGATACCGACAATAGGCACATGGTGATCCACCAATGCACGGGCGGCGCTGAGTAATGTCCCGTCACCGCCAATAACGACTGCCAGATCGCAGGTTTGAGCAATCTCGCTTATCGGTACAGTCTGCCTGGACTCGACGAGTCCACGAGTGCTGTTTTCAAGTACCGTTTCTATACCAAGGGCCTCTAGGCACTTGATAACGTCATTGAGGGTATTGGTGACACTCTCATCGTTGAATTTTACGATGAGGCCTGCCCGTGAAAAAGTTGTCATGGTCGTAAAGTAGCATGCAAGTGAGGCTGATGCCATCGAGCAACAAGAGATTTGAAGCCCAAAATAAGTAATCCATCACTTATCTGGCATTGCCGGGAACAATGGTGGTGCCGGTGCCAGCCAGATGGTGTGGCAGGCTCAATTATTAATAAATCTTTAGAAAACACTAGCTCTGTTCAAGTAAATCTGCCATCTGATAGAGATGGTCCAGCGCATCACGCGCCGTGATCCCGTCCAGGTCGATCTCCTTGAGATAGTTATGCAGGGCATCGTGCGAGCTAAACATATCGAGTTGCGGAACCGCAGGGTTGCCAGTTCGAGTGTGGGTTGGCGAATCAGCTAAGGCAGACGTTTGAGCGTTTTTTTGCTCCAGTGGCAATTGTGACTGCGTTTTGCTTGTTTGTGTCGACGATTCCAGAGTGCTCAGTCGAGCGCGGGCGTAGCTTAACGCAGCTCTGGGTAATCCTGCCAATTCGGCAACCTGCAGTCCATAAGACCGGTCAGTTGCGCCAGTTTTTATGCGATGCATGAAAATTATTTTGCCATCATGTTCAACCGCATCCAGGTGCACGTTCTCAACGGTGCGATGCTGCTCAGCCATTGCCGTTAATTCGAAATAATGTGTCGCGAAAAGGCACAGTGCCCGGTTGTTTTCAGCCAGATGCTCAGCGCATGCCCAGGCAAGAGATAGTCCATCATAAGTACTCGTTCCACGTCCGATTTCGTCCATCAAAACGAGACTTTTTTCGCTTGCATTGCGCAGAATATGGGCCGCTTCAGTCATTTCTACCATGAAAGTCGACTGACCTCTGGCCAAGTCATCCGATGCTCCTATGCGCGTGAAGATTCTATCAATGGGACCGATGGTTGCAGACTCGGCCGGCACATGGCTACCTGTGTGCGCTAACAACGCTATTAGCGCGGTTTGTCGCATAAACGTGGACTTTCCGCCCATGTTTGGACCTGTAATGAGTAGCATCCTGCAGCGATCGTCCAGTGCAATCGGGTTTGCCACGAATGGTTCGTCAATCAATGCCTCTACCACAGGATGACGTCCAGCCTCTATTGTCAGGCCTTCTTTATCGGATAACTCTGGTCTGCACCAGTCACGTTCGCTGGCAACTCTTGCGAAGCTGTTTAACACATCAAGCTCGGCAACTACCTGAGCAATTTGCCTCAGGGTTGCAAGCTCAGGTTGTAGAGTGTCCAACAGCTGGCCATACAGTTCTTTTTCTCTAGCCAGAGCTTTCTCGCGAGCGCCTAGAACTTTATCTTCGTGCTCTTTGAGTTCAGGAGTGATGTAACGCTCGGTAGTTTTTAGCGTCTGACGGCGAATGTAGTGGGCAGGCGGAGTGGTTTGTCTGTTGGTTTCAATGTAAAAACCATGCACCCGGTTGTATCCGACTTTTAGCGATGTAATGCCTGTGTTCTGTTTTTCTCTTTGCTCAAGCTCAAGCAGAAAATCATCTGCATTAGTGCTTAGTGCCTGCAACTCATCGAGCTGTGTATCGTAACCATCGGCAATCACACCTCCATCGCGTAATACAACAGGTGGATTCTCTCTGATGGACGCTCGAAGGATGTCAACGGCATCCTGTGGCAGTTGCAGTGTGTCCAGCATCTGTTGCAGTGCAGAGCAAGCGCCGGCGTCTTGTTCAACAGAGCTGAGCGTTTGCACAAGCTCGGGCACCAATTCTAGACTAAGTCGCAGTCGTTCAAGCTCCCTGGGTTGTACGCTTTTAAGCAGAACGCGAGTGAGGATACGTTCTAGATCATGCATCCGGGACAGCACAGCCGCCACCTCGCTGAACAGTTGATCTTTAATCAGTTCAGCTACTCGGTCCTGGCGTTGAGTGATCGTCACCAGATCACGAATGGGCTGTTGCAACCAGGCACGTAGTTTTCGTGCTCCCATCGGGTTCGATGTGCAGTCGATGACACTGACTAGAGTGTGGGCCTGCTGCAAGTTGGAACTCTCCACCAGTTCCAGATGCCGCCGGGTACCTGGATCCAGAATAATGGTGTCGTTGGTTTGCTCGACACGCAACCGGGTAACTTGTTGAAGAGAATTGAACTGCGTTTCCCGGGCGTAACCCAATGCGACTGCCGCTGCGCTTATTGCCAGAGGCATGTCCTCGCATCCGAATGCTTCCAGGTTCTTGACCATGAAATGCTCCTGCAACAGTGTTCGCGTGGCGCTGATATCAAACAGCCATGGCGCACGACTGCGTCGAATGTGTTCGCCGAACTCGATATTGAGCTGGCTGTTTTCGGTGAGCAATAGTTCTGCGGGATTTAACCGGGCAATCTCGGCATGCAGGGCGGTCAGATCGGCCACTTGCATAACAGACAGATCCCCGGCAGCCACATCGATAGCTGCAATTCCGTAACCGTCGCCAGATTCACTCACACACACCAGCAGCGCAACATCTCGTGCGGCGAGCAGAGATTCCTCTGTCAGAGTGCCTGGTGTCACCACACGCACCACTTCACGGGTTACCGGCCCCTTGTTAGTGACGGCTCCCGTTTGCTCGCAGATCGCAACCGATTTACCTTGCCGAACCAACCTACCCAGATAGTTGTCCGCAGCGTGGTAGGGGATTCCAGCCATGGGGATGGGGTCGCCGCCGCTTTTGCCTCTGGCGGTTAGCGTGATATCGAGCAGATCAGCAGCCAATTTGGCATCATCAAAGAACAACTCATAGAAATCACCCATACGGTAGAAAAGCAGGGAATCCGGGTATTTTGCTTTGATGCCCAGGTATTGCTGCATCATGGGTGTATGGGAGCTGGTCTTCATGGTGCATAGTGTACTAACGATGTTACTAAGCTGCTGACAACAGAATGTTCGGACTAAACGGATGGTTCAATGCAAAAGCACCTAACTCATACAGCGCAATCACAGCAAACGGGCGAAGTCGGTGTCCAGCTGGCTGAGCAACTTGGCCAACTACTCAGGTCGGCAAAGCTGACGATTACTACTGCTGAGTCCTGCACTGGCGGGCTTATCGCCGCTGCGATAACCGATATTGCCGGCAGCTCTGAGTGGTTTGAGCAGGGTGCCATAACCTACTCAAATGAAGCAAAGCACTCACTACTGGGTGTGGGGCAGAACATTTTTGATACCCATGGGGCGGTTAGCCAAAATTGCGTCGATGCGATGGCTAAAGGAGCGCTGCGAAAGAGTGGCGCAGACATTGCCATTGCGGTTAGCGGGATCGCGGGACCGGGTGGGGCGACAGAGGGTAAGCCTGTTGGCACTGTGTGGCTATGCTGGGCCTGGGCAGACAAAAAACTGTGTGACGCTGAGTTGTTTCACTTTGCGGGTAATCGTCAAAAAGTGCGTCAGCTGGCGGTCCTCGCGGCGCTGCATGGTACTATCGCGCGCATCGAAAAATTCGGGAATTAACGACGAAATGAAATTTAATTCTGCTTGTATGAAACCCCTTATTATCTCTGTGTGCATGAGCGCAGCCATAGTGTCTGAACTTGCTAGCGCGCAGCAAAAGTCCATGACCATAGAGGAGCTGGAGCAGTACATACAAGAACAAAAGGCCGCTTTGGAAGAAGTCATAATCAACCGTAATGAAACGGAGAAGAAGGCACTGGATGTGCGTGAAGCCCTGGAAGAGCAGGACGCCAGGCGCCAGTTAGTTGAGGAAGAGCTCGATATGCTTTGTACAGAACAAGAAGCGCTCAAGCCCGGGACCTACGATGATTGTACAGCGGGTAAAGATAGCTGAAAATATTTACAGTCTTTTTACTGTTTCTATCCCCGAAAGCGGGGCTGATGTGAAATAATCGGTGACACGGTTGTGAGCCATGGATTGGCAGCGACGCATCTCATCGAACGGGGAACAGACTAGTGGACGACAACAAGAAAAAAGCGCTTGCTGCTGCATTAGGTCAAATTGAAAAGCAATTTGGCAAAGGCACCATCATGCGTATGGGCGATGACTCGGTTAACCGGGATATCGACGTAATATCAACCGGCTCGCTCGGACTGGATTTAGCGCTTGGCATCGGCGGTTTGCCCAAAGGGCGGGTGTGCGAAATATATGGCCCTGAGTCCTCGGGTAAAACCACCATGACATTGCAAGTCATCGCTGAGTGTCAAAAAGCAGGTGGCACCGCTGCTTTTGTTGATGCGGAGCATGCTCTTGATCCTGTCTATGCGCGCAAATTGGGTGTGGATGTAGACGAATTACTGATTTCCCAGCCCGATACAGGTGATCAGGCACTAGAGATTGTCGACATGCTGGTTCGTTCCAGCGCGGTGGATATCATTGTTGTCGATTCAGTTGCGGCACTGACGCCCAAGGCTGAAATCGAAGGAGATATGGGCGATTCGCATGTTGGACTGCAGGCCCGACTAATGTCTCAGGCACTGAGAAAACTAACGGGCAATATAAAAAGAACAAACACATTGGTCATATTCATCAATCAGATCCGTATGAAAATCGGCGTCATGTTTGGTAGCCCGGAAACCACGACAGGCGGCAACGCACTCAAATTCTATAGCTCCGTGCGAATGGATATCAGGCGCATTGGTGCCATCAAGCGCGGTGATGAAATAGTTGGCAATGAAACACGAGTCAAAGTGGTCAAAAACAAGATGGCCCCGCCATTTCGTCAAACGGAATTTGAGATCCTCTATGGCGAAGGAGTCTCGCGCGAAGGTGAGCTTATCGATCTGGGTGTACAAAATGGCCTGGTGGACAAAGCAGGCGCCTGGTACAGCTACAACGGAGATCGAATTGGGCAGGGTAAGGAAAATGTTCGCAAGCATATGATCGAGCATCCTGAGATGGCTAACGAAATCGACTCTAAACTGCGGGCTCTTCTGCTCACGCCTCCGGCCGAGCATGCGGAAGAAGAACCCGAAGAGGCAGAAGCAGAAGCATGACCGAGCGCGTGGCAACGCCTGACGAGCTTGCTCGACAGGCGTATGCCGCTGCTGTGCGCTTGCTTGGTAGCAGAGATCACTCGATAGCAGAACTGCGCCGAAAGCTAGGCAAACGGGATTACGATACTGCAGCAATAGACGCTGCGATAGAGGACTTAGTCGCGGCAAATTATGTCAATGACAGCCGCTATGCCGAGCTGTACGCCGAGCAAAAAATAAATCACGGTCATGGTCCCCTGGCGGTCAGGGCAAAGCTGAAAGAACGTGGAATCGATGATCATCTGATCCGTCAAGCCCTTTCTAATCTATCGATTAGCTGGTCAGAGCACGCTGAGTCGGTCATACGTAAGCGTTTTACAGCCACAGACATTTGCGACACTGAACAACGTATGACCGCCCGAATTGCGCGTTTCCTGAGTGCACGGGGTTTTTCGTCTGGCGATGCGCTCCGGGCTCTTCAGCAGCTACGTCGCGAATTAGGCGACTAGTTGCTCGTTATCTCACTTGTGCGCCACTACTACTACCCGTAAGGCCGCGCTCCGGCTACACTACTGCTCCTTTTTATTGTTCGCGGCCCGTCATGTCTGCTCAAAATCCTGTTTCAACGTCCGAGATTCGTGACCTGTTTCTGGAATTCTTTGCCAATCAGGACCATAAGATCGTCTCATCAGGTTCGCTGGTCCCCGGAAATGACAAAACATTGCTGTTCACAAACGCGGGTATGGTGCAGTTTAAGGATGTTTTTACTGGTGATGAGGTCCGCGACTACAAGAGAGCCACCACATCCCAACGCTGTGTGCGGGCGGGTGGTAAACACAATGATCTGGATAATGTCGGTTATACCGCCCGGCACCATACTTTTTTCGAGATGTTGGGCAATTTCAGTTTCGGGGATTATTTCAAGCGAGAAGCCATCGGCTTTGCCTGGAGCTTTCTAACGGAGAAGCTGGGTTTACCGGCAGACAGATTATGGGTCACCGTTTTTGAGGAAGATGATGAGGCCGAAGCAATCTGGCTAAATGATATTGGCGTGCCGGCTGAGCGCGTCATTCGTATTGGAGCTAAAGATAATTTCTGGATGATGGGTGATACCGGGCCGTGTGGCCCTTGTTCCGAAATATTTTATGATCACGGAGAAGATGTCTGGGGTGGTCCTCCAGGCTCGCCTGAGGAAGACGGCGATCGTTATATTGAAATTTGGAATCTGGTCTTCATGCAGTTTGATCGTTCTGCCGATGGCACAATGAACCCTCTGCCCAAGCCTTGTGTGGATACCGGTATGGGGCTTGAACGAATAGCGGCCGTTCTGCAGCATGTTCACAGTAACTATGAAATAGATCTTTTTGATCGCCTGATCAAAGACACTGCCAAACTGCTCAACCACGACGACTTGAATAATCCGTCACTGCGGGTAATTACCGATCACCTCAGATCGTGTTCTTTCCTGATAGTGGATGGCGTCGTACCCAGTAATGAGGGCAGGGGTTATGTGCTGCGTCGCATTATTCGGCGAGCACTACGCCATGGCAACAAATTGGGTGCGACTGAGCCTTTTTTTCATAAGCTGGTCAAGTCGCTAAGCCGCGAAATGGGTGCTGCTTATCCGGAGCTTATCGAGAGCAAAGAGGAGGTGCAAACGCAGCTTCTCAAGGAAGAAGAACGGTTTGCAACTACCTTGTCTGCTGGCATGGCCATTCTTGATGAAGAGGTGTCCCGCCTGGATAGCAAGACAATACCGGGTGAGGTCATCTTCAAGCTATACGATACGTATGGGTTTCCTGCCGATCTGACTGCCGACATAGCAAGAGAACGTGAACTTGATGTGGACATGCCAGGATTCGAAGCCAGTATGGATGCGCAGCGATCCAGGGCGAGAGCTGCCAGCAACTTTGCCAGCCAAGGCCTGGATTTTCAATCTGACACCCCTACAGAGTTTCTTGGCTACAGCGAACTTGAAGCTCAGGGAACTGTAATGGAATTATTTGTCGATGGAAAAGCCGTCGATAAGATTTCATCAGAGCAGGCTGCCTGGGTGATCCTGGACAAAACACCTTTTTATGCAGAATCAGGCGGACAAGTTGGGGATACCGGGAGTCTGCGCAGCGACAAAGGCGCTGTGTTCGAAGTGATGGATACGCAGAAACAGAGAAAGGCGTTCGCGCATGCCGGGTCGTTGAGCGGTTCTGAATTGTGTGTTGGTGACAAGGTTACGGCATCGGTGGATGCAACTCGTCGGGACCAGATCAGGCAGCATCATTCGGCTACCCATCTTTTGCACGGCGCTTTACGTTCTGTACTTGGAACGCATGTGGAACAGAAAGGATCGTTGGTTAATCAGGATAATTTGCGGTTCGACTTTTCGCATGGAGAACCCATAACAAGCCAACAAATGGTCGCGATCGAACAATGGATTGATCATGAAGTGCGAGCCAACGCTTTGTGTAAGACAGAACAGATGTCGATGGACGAGGCAGTTGCAGCCGGGGCGATGGCATTGTTTGGAGAAAAGTACGGCGACGTGGTGCGCGTTGTTCGCTTGGGCGATCGATCTATCGAGTTGTGCGGCGGTACACACGTTAATGCAACGGGAGACCTGGGCGGTGTCAAGGTACTCACCGAGGGGGGCGTTGCCGCAGGTATTCGAAGAATAGAAGCGGTCAGTGGCTCAGCCGCTTTGCACTACTCGCAGTCGCTTGAACATCAACTGGACGAAATTTCAGCGACCTTAAAAGCACCTAAATCCGATTTACTGCCGAAGTTAAAACAGCTGCAGACTCGTAACAAAGAATTGAGTCGGCAGGTTGAGCAGTTGCAGGCAAAACTAGCATCTTCTGCCGGACGCGATCTGGCTGACGCTGCCGAATCGATTGCCGGCGTTAACGTGTTGCTCCAGGTGGTCGACGACGCTGATGCCAAATCACTGCGCTCTATGATGGATCAGCTGAGGCAAAAGCTGGGTAGCAGCGCCATTGTGCTTGCGAGTGAAAAAGCCGGCAAGGTCTCCCTGATCGCTACGGTGAACGAATCGCTACATGATCACTTGAAGGCCGGTGATTTACTGAAGCAGGTTACAACCCCCCTGGGAGGACGAGGTGGTGGTCGAGCCGATATGGCACAAGGTGGTGCAGAGTCGCTGGATAACATCGATGCTGCTTTTGAGCAAACGCGTACATGGATTGCTTCCCAGTTTTCTTCTTGATATCGATTTTGGTTTTTTGAAATGGCGTTTTTAGTAAAGAAGTACGGAGGTACTTCAGTTGGAAGTGTTGAGAGAATTCAGCACGTTGCGCAAAGCCTGAAACTGGCACGAGAAGCCGGTGACGATATTGTCGTCGTTGTGTCTGCCATGTCGGGTGAAACCAATCGCCTTGTGGCCATGGCTCGAGAAGTGATGCCTGCAGTCGTTGATGTACGCGAACTTGATGTGCTGCTCTCTACAGGTGAACAAGTCACGATAGCCCTGTTGGCGATGGCATTAAAAGAATTGGGGGTCGACGCTCGTTCATATACTGGCTCGCAAGTTAGGATTCTCACTGACCAAAGCCACAGCAAAGCCCGTATTCTAGACATAGACACTGACCGGATAATGGGTGATATAAAGGCGGGTCGAGTGGTAGTGGTAGCTGGATTTCAGGGTGTAGATGAGTCGGGTGATATCACAACCTTGGGCCGCGGAGGGTCTGACACGTCTGCAGTGGCGCTGGCTGCTGCGCTTAAATGCGATGAGTGCCAAATATTCACTGATGTGGATGGTGTTTACACCACTGATCCTCGAGTTGAGAGCCGCGCACGGCGCCTGGACAGAATAACGTTCGAGGAGATGCTGGAGATGGCGAGTCTGGGCTCAAAGGTTTTGCAAATTCGAGCAGTAGAATTTGCCGGAAAATACAATGTTCCGTTGCGCGTCTTGTCCAGTTTCAAGCCGGGTGACGGAACTCTGATAACGTACGATGACGAGGAAAACACAATGGAACAAGCGCTTGTGTCAGGTATCGCGTTCAATCGTGATGAGGCACAAATTACAGTCACTGGTGTGGCGGATAAACCGGGTACGGCTTATGCCATCCTGGGTCCGATCTCGGATCTCAATATCGAAGTGGACATGATCATCCAGAACATAGGAGCTGATGACACCACTGATTTTACTTTTACGGTGCACCGTGATGAGTATCAGCGTGTGATGGATTTTCTGCAATCGAGAAAGGATGAACTGGGTGCATTATCGATTGCCGGTGACGATCGAATTGTGAAGCTTTCCATCGTCGGTGTGGGTATGCGTTCGCATGCTGGAATCGCTAGCCGGATGTTTCGCAGCTTGTCGGATTCGGGAATCAATCTTCGCTTGATCACCACCTCTGAGATCAAGATTAGTGTCGTTATCGATGAGAAATATCTTGAACTAGGGGTGCGTGCGCTGCATGAAGAATTTCAATTAGCTGCAGAAGATGCTGTTGAATCGTAAATTAATGTGAACGCGGCGTTGCAGTTGTTAACGTAACGTCGAGTTCATGACACGCTGGAAGGCCTGTATGGCATTGCTTTCAGCCGAAAATCGCGCAAAAAAGCAGTTTCGTTTCGTAACTGTTAAATCTAACCGTAGACTTGACGCGAGGCAGTATTATCGCCCTTACAACTGACATAATTCGCGCCGAAAAGCGAAAAGGCGTTTTGTGAACCACTGGGCAAAAATGTGGGTAGCAGGCATTTGAATTAATCAGGCCAGAGAGAAGGCCAACTGATGTTAGATTTTGGGAGATTTTTATGTTGATATTAACGCGAAGAGTTGGAGAAACTCTGATGATCGGCGACGAGGTAACAGTCACTGTTCTGGGTGTTAAAGGTAACCAGGTTCGGATTGGTGTTAATGCTCCTAAAGAGGTAGCGGTTCATCGAGAAGAAATTTATGATCGAATCAAGAAAGAGCAGGAAGCAGAGTCAAATCTAAGTGCGGTAAAAACATTTGCTGTAGAAAGTTAGAATACCCCTCCGACCCACCCGGACCCTGATTGCTCTTAAGTTTTGGTTTGTGTGATAAATAGAAGGCCCTGTGGCTTGACGCCGACAAATTCACGCACCATACTTCGCAAGTCGCAAAAACACGCGCCCGTAGCTCAGTTGGATAGAGTACCTGGCTACGAACCAGGCGGTCGGAGGTTCGAATCCTTCCGGGCGCGCCAGTTTTTGTAACAATAACTATCGATTGATACACGCGTACTTGAATACAACCTGGTCGATACCTAAGTGGTTAAACCAATGCAGTCTTAAGATGCAGGTTAGAAACAAGTCAAGCTAGTCGCAATAATAGTTGTTTGTCTGTCGTGTCATTATTAGATGGGCGAGACTAGGCAATGTTTCGGAGAGGTGGCCGAGTGGCTGAAGGCGCTCCCCTGCTAAGGGAGTATACGTTTTAAAGCGTATCGAGGGTTCGAATCCCTCTCTCTCCGCCATTCACAACACACCGTCTTTGCGTTGGGCATTCTAGGCATGTTTTCTTCCATCAATTCTCGCTTCCAGGTGCACTGCTGTGAGTTCTGAACGTTTGGTAGGCGACGTTGGTGGCACCAACGCTAGATTCGCTTTGCTCGATGACAATAATCTGCCACAGCAATCGCGCACTCTGCGCACGGATGACTTTCCAAGCTTATCCGCTGCCATTGGTACCTATTTAGCCGAGCATGAGATCGAAGATGTTGCAAGTGCAGCTATTGCGGTAGCAACACCTGTTGTAGGCGATCAGGTCAAACTGACCAATAACCACTGGTCTTTCTCCATCGACAAAACACGCCAGCAGCTCGGTATTGATCGCCTGCATGTGGTTAACGATTTTACGGCCCTGGCATTGTCTGTTCCGCATCTGCCTGAGAGCGAGCTGATCAAAGTAGGTGGTGGCGTTGCAGTACCCAATCATGCAAAGGCGATAATAGGCCCGGGTACCGGGCTTGGGGTCTCAGGCTTAGTCCCCTGTGGCAGTCACTGGACGGCACTGCAGGGAGAAGGAGGGCATGTATCGCTCGGTGTAAGGACTGCAAGAGAATTCGCAGTCTATGAACGATTAACCCAAAAATTCAGGCATGTATCTGCAGAGCGCTTTTTATCAGGCCCTGGCCTAGTCAATATTGTTACTGTGCTGCGCGAGCTGGATGGTTTGCCTATGCGTGAATTCTCACCAGCGGATGTCACCTCGAAAGGAATGGATGCCTATCTTAGTCGTCATAACCAAACTTCAAGCCTGCCAGCCACTACTTCAGATGAAAACGACAAATCCGATGATGCTGGTTGCGAAGAGGCATTACAGATTTTCTGCCAGTTGCTGGGCTCTTGCGCAGGCAATTTGGTCCTGACTTTGGGCGCTGAGGGCGGTGTCTATATTGGAGGCGGAATAGTCCCACGCTTGGGTGAATTTTTTATTGAATCAGAATTTCGACAGGAGTTTGAAGCCAAGGGGCGCATGCAGGGCTATCTTGAAAAGGTGCCAAGTTATGTTATTCAATCTCCTTATCCAGCCCTGATTGGAGCTGCTCAATTGCTGAGTTAAGTATTTCGACGCTGCATCAAGTTGATGCCGTGACCGGCGATGAGTCTATGCAAACCCCGTATTCTGCAGACGCTCGCTCCTGTTGTGCAACTTAGACAAGTCAAGAGGAGGAGGTCTCCAGCCCCATGAATAGCTTTTCAATCCGCCAAGCCGCCATAGAGGATGCGTCAGTTATCCTGGATTTTGTTACAGAACTAGCAGTGTTCGAGAAAGCAGAACACGAGGTGTTGACAAGCGTTGCTGCGATTGAAAACACGATGTTCAGTGAGTCGGCTACTGCTAAGGCCATCATTGGCGAGCTGGATAAGCAGCCAATAGCCATGGCTGTGTATTTCTTTAACTATTCAACCTGGCTGGGAAAAAACGGGCTTTATCTAGAGGATCTATATGTTTCTGACAAGCATAGGGGCATCGGCGCTGGTAGAAAAATGCTTCGTCATCTCGCCAGGCTTGCACTTGAGGAAGATTGTGGACGCTTCGAATGGAGCGTACTCGACTGGAATCTGCCTGCGATAGGTCTCTACAATGCAGTTGGAGCCGTTGCTCGTGAGGAATGGATTTCCTATCGATTATCCGGATCTGCTTTAGAGAACTTTGCCAGCGAAGCCGATGGCTAACTGGCTTGGCCGAGAATTATCCGGGCTTATGAAGTCGCACAGCTCCGCATGATCATTGGCCGTTCCAGCATAGTTTGTTGGCGGGTAACTGTCCCTAAGAACCAGCCAGCAAAGTTTCTAGTCTGTTGGCTGCGCTCTCTATAAGGGAATCGCACGATTGCGCCCCCAAACTCATATCCACTTGTGCGGTGGTGAGTTGGATATCACAGCGAAATGCTCCTGAGAGCATGTCTTCGGTATTCTCGATACGCAGAATCTCATCCTCTAGTGCATAGTTGATCTGCATACCCGGGATAGGTTGAGGCGGTAAGGATGGGTCTGGAATAATCCATTCAGTTCGTATGGTGACGCTAGCTCTCTGAAGCTGACAATCCATGGCGCTACCATTAAACAGGCTAGACCTGCACGCGCTCGTATTAAAGAAGGCCGCTTCGCCAACATACAATGCAATGTCGCCAGTAGCCAGCGGCCGTTCACATGACACTGCTGTCAAGGTTTCGCCCAAACCGGGATCATAAGCGCCCAAACATTCGCTTTGCTGATCGCTCAAATCCGCCCCTTCGCTGAGTAACTGGCTCAAGCCCAGTATGGTTCGTGAAGCCTGTTGGCTGACACCTTCAATCAGTCTGTCAAGATCGCTGCCCGGTGTGACGTCTGGCACAAGCACGTCGGGCTCATTTGAATTGCCTTGATCCGGTAATTCGAGTGGATCTTGGTTCTGTTCGTTTTGAGGTGGATCCTGGTTCTGTTCGTTTTGGGGCGGTTGGTTGACGGGGTCACCTTGGTCTTGCGGATCGAGTGGATCTTGGTTCTGCTCGTTTTCGGGCGGTTGGTTGGCAGGGTCGTCTTGGTCTTGCGGATCGGGTATGTCGATATCCGAGTTGCCCGGTGTCTCTGGAGGCACTTCACCGGGTTGATCACCAAGCTGTTGCCCATTGTTAACATCGGAGTCTGCGGGAACCGGGTCTGATGACGAACTACATGCGCTCATCAACATAATAGTTACCACACAGGCAACTAGCCTGACTAACGTTTTTAGATTCATCAAAAACATCACCAAATGGTTGATCTACCATAAAGATACGCCAGAAATGCCAGTCTGTACATTAAACGATACCTGTTGCTGTTTTATATCGCTTTGAGACTGGCGGTGTGAACAAACTGATGGTCTAATCTTGCCCTGATTATAACGTGTTGGAATAGGACAACTGATGGCGACAATTATAGATGGTAAGGCGACAGCACAGTCTTTGCGTGATGAGCTGGCCGAGACTGTAGCGCAACTTAAGATTGATCATGATCTAACACCCGGTCTGGCGGTCGTACTGGTGGGTGAGGATCCAGCAAGCCAGGTATATGTTAGAAACAAAGCGAAACAGACCGTAGAAGTCGGTATGCAGTCGTTTGAACATCGCTTAGACGTAGATACCGATGAGTCGACTTTGCTGGCACTCATAGATAAGTTGAACAATGATGATGCTGTACATGGAATTCTCGTGCAGCTGCCTCTACCCAAGCACATCGATGAAGCAAAGGTCATTAATTCGGTGAGTCACGATAAAGATGTAGACGGTTTTCATCTTGTTAATGTTGGCCGGTTGAATACCGATGGGGGAGGTGTGGTGCCGTGTACGCCATTAGGTTGTCTCATGATGCTCAAATCCCAATTGGGTGACCTAAGCGGTCTGAACGCAGTCATAGTGGGGCGTTCTAACATCGTCGGTAAGCCGATGGCAGCATTGCTGCTGCAGGCCAATTGTACCGTTACGATCGCTCATTCAAGAACACAGGATCTGCAAGGTATTTGCAGTCGCGCTGATATTCTGGTTGCGGCGGTGGGCCGGCCAGAGATGGTACCCGGCAGTTGGGTTAAACCCGGCGCTACCGTTATTGATGTCGGCATCAACAGGATAGAGGTAGATGGCAAGAATCGTTTGGTTGGCGACGTTGACTATGAAAGTTGCAGTGCAGTCGCTGGCGCCATAACTCCTGTACCGGGCGGCGTGGGTCCCATGACGATAGCCTGCCTGCTGCACAATACCGTTCAGCAAGCTAAGAGGCAGAGAGCGATAAGCTGAAAAGAATAGTGTTAAGGCCGATGGGCAAGGTCGTGAATATGCTTGCTCATCGGTAGATGAATTTAGATTCGGGTCCCACTTTGAGAACCCGGCCCTAGCGGTACAACCGCCTCGGTCATCCACATATCGTTGTATTCTCCACCTTGCTGCTTGCCCATCTGGAAAGCGTATCCCACCTCTTGTCCTGATGGGGTGAGAAGCCAGACTGCCTGTACTGCAGTATCGCCTGTTATTTCCATGGGATCGTAACGCGCTGCGCTATGATTGAGCATGTCGGGAAAGCCCAGTTTGATCATGCGCGTAAAGCGTTCAAGCGGACCAGTGTTCGATCGATTACCGGGGGACGCAAATTCGAAAACGGTGGCGATTCCATTGTCCTGCTTTGTCGGGTCGTTGCTCCTTAGCGCCTCAATCACTATTTTGACAACATGTTCCGGACTGAGCTCAGGACTGGGTTGAAAGTCGTTTGTGTCGGCTTTTGCAGCGGACATGCCGAAGGCCAAAAGAGCGCCAAGCATCGCACCCAATAACCGACCGTAGGATTGTTTTTTAACATGCGGTAATGTCTTCGACACCGTTGCCTCCTGTTTGATATAGCGAACTAGCTACTTGAGAAACCTTAGCATTACACTGTTTTACGTGTCATTGCAGCAATTTGGACTGCTCGACTGTGAATATCGGGTTACGCTTAGCATCTGGTAGCTGCAGGAAATCGGAAGATGGCAGAGGCAAAAAAAGTCTGTCGAATGCTCTGTATGTTGTTCTGTGCGTTGGTTCTGAGCACGACGATTAGTTCTGCCTTGGCTCAAGAGAACGCAGCGCTGTCCCGGTTATTGACCGATGAAGATGCACGGCATCTGTTGGCGCGCACGGGAATTGGAGTTTCAGCCAGTGAGGTAGTGAAGCTCAGGGATCAGACGCGACAGCAAGCTATCGATCGAATTTTGGCAGAGTTCGAGACTGAGCCTGCTGTAAAAATGCCCGATTGGGTTCACTCGGCAGTACCTCACTTTCATGCGCGTCAGGACATGGACGATGATGAACGCGCGCGTTTTAACAGTGAACGCGATACTGAACTATCGCAGCTTCGCCAGTGGTGGATGCTCAATATGCTTGAGACCGACTCACCGCAAACAGAGAGAATGGTGCTGTTCTGGCACGATCTCTTCGCGACAAGCTACTACGACCTCAACAGGCAGTCACAAGCTGTGGCTAGACAAAACATTACCTTTCGACAGCTGGGAATGGGTTCCTGGGAAGCGCTGCTAAGGGCAATGATTCGTGACCCTGCTTTGTTGGAGTTCCTGGATGCTGGATCCAACCATAAGGATGCACCTAATGAAAACCTTGGGCGTGAACTGTTGGAGTTGTTTGTGCTCGGAGAAGGAAACTACACCGAGAGCGATATTCGGAATGCTGCCAGAAGCCTGACAGGCCACGATACGAGCCGCATACACAACCTGGCCTTTCGGCTCAAGACCTGGACGCAGGATAGAGGCGAAAAGACTCTGTTTGGCGTCACTGGTAATCACGATGGTAATGCGCTGATCACACTTGCGCTCAATCAGCCTGCAGCGGCAAGGTTTCTAGTGTCCCGATTCTGGTTGGCGTTTGTATCAGATACCGCTGCAAATGAAAGATGGGTGTCCCGCTTAGCAAAACGATTTCGCGATAGTAACTATGATATCGCCCAACTGTATCGTGATGTTTTAGAAAGTGATGCTTTCTGGCATCAGCAGCATCGTGGATCAATTATTAAATCTCCAGTTGATTTGATTGCAGGTACTGCCCGCTCTCTGGAATACCCGAAAACTCATTGGGCAAAAATGGCTCTGTGGCAAGCTGAACTCGGCATGGATCTATTTGCGCCGCCTAACGTCGCGGGCTGGAAGGAGGGGGCAGCGTTTGTGACACCGGGGTTACTACTGAACCGTTATCGAATGATTGATTCGCTATTGGCAACTCCGGTAGCTGCGACCAGTGGTTCGCAATCCATCACTATGCAGGGTGAACTGGAATCCGCTGTAGGTTCTGAGGAGATGTCGCAAGGAATGTCGCAAGGAATGTCGCAATCAGCGGTGCCAGGCTTGCATATAAAAATGGCGGCAGAGGATTATCAAGGGCCAGCTCATTATGAAGTCGCCTTGTATGAAAACCAGAATCTGATTTGGAAAAGTGATGTGCTAGTTCTTAACGGCGGACATGATACTGAGCTTTATGGGCGTATCAGCAATCAAAGCGAGCTCCCTTGGCAGTTTATCCCTATAGCTGTATCAGAGGCTGTTGTAAATCAAAGTACCCGTATTGAAGTTCGATATTTGAACGATGCCGCAGGTCCTGGTGGTGATCGAAATCTTTATATTGATGGTATCCAAATCGGAGAGCTATGGTTGCCTGGAAACAGAGCCAGGCAGCAAAGCGAGTGTGTCCCTCGTGTCAGTTCTAATGCCTGGAAGTTGCATTGTGCAGGCACGTTGACCTTTGATCACAGCGCTGTGAAAGATCGGTCCGGTGATGAGCTGCCGGCGTGGCGTGCATCTGCGGCACATATCAACTGGGTTAATGAAAACCCGCGCAACAAGATGCTAACGACCCATATCACACTGGATCATCTCGCCACTCCAGGTTCTCTATTTCATGCGCTTCAGTTCAGTTTAAAGCTTCCTGCTGACAATAAACCAGCTCTGTTGAGTTTGAATTCCTATCACTGCTGGCCAGATTGTTTTGAGGTGTGGCCGCCGTGTGCCTGGACCGACCCGCACTTTCCAGCCGCCAAAACGATATCGTTTGCCTGGCTACCTAAAAAGATCGCTGATCTGAACGCTGGCACTGGAAAAGCGTGTCCTATCAATTCTATCCGCGTTGCAGAGCGTGAACTGATCGCAACCCTTTGGCGCAGCATTCCAGATCTGATTGAGCACTTAAAATCAAGCAATCGTGGACAACGGTTTCTAACTGGACTGGAGAAGGTTAGCGCTCGAATCAAAAGCAATTCGATTCCGATGAGCCAAACAGCCTATACAAATCAAGGCGGTTTGATTGTATTAGGTAGCGAGTATATTCCGCCACAAGCTGCTCGTCATATGCTGCCAGCACCGGTACCTAAAGTTGGCAATGCACAGAGCTTGCAGGAGCAACTGATGTCTAAACAGCTGAACCTTAAGAAACTACTGGTGCCGGATATAAAGGTGAGCGGGTTAAACGATTTATCGCTTGACTACAACACTAGCGCAGCTGCACAGCTAGATATCATCGTTAATCATCCTTTGTTTCAAGTGAAGTAGTGGGTTAAGCGCTACGTAGAGGATCTATGGATAAGAAAAGACAGTTTTTGAAAGCTGCCATCGCAGCCTTGATTTCGCCAGTAGGGTTTGTCAACCAGGCTACATTGGCCGGCAGCCGGATCCAGCCGCATCGTCGTTTGGTGATGGTGGAACTCGCTGGCGCTAATGACGGCTTGAATACTCTGGTGCCTTTTACCAATGATTTCTATTATCGCTTGCGTCCCACGCTGGGCTTGCGCGAGTCGCAATTGATTAAGCTCGACAATGAGCAAGCCATGCACAGCTCACTTCAACCACTTCAGGCGCTATGGAACGCTGGTGAACTTGCCTGGGTCCAGGGTTTGGGTTACCCAAAACCTAACCGTAGCCATTTTCAATCAATCGCTTTGTGGGAAACGGCAGGTGACGGTATTAGCAAACGCGGCGACAGGGGATGGCTGACTCATGCAATCGAGCATCAACTGGCGCGCAATGTAATTGATCCTCACGGCATTAGTCTGGCTGGAGATTTGTCAATTTTTGCCAGTAGCTCAGGACGTTGGTTGTCGATTGCCAATGGAAACCAGCTACCAAAATCCAGTTTTGGACTACCGTCTGCCCGGAACGTCGACCACCCGGCTCTGGCAGTTGTGCAAAGCCGCACACAAACACTTAATGCGACACTTTCGTTACTGGCAGAAAAGATGGCGAGTGTGCCAGAAGTTCCGCGATTCAAGGGAGGATCGTTTGGTGAGCAGCTCAGGCAGGTTGCCATGTTCATAGCAGCAGGCATCGATACCCCGGTGTACAGGGTTCGCCTCGACGGTTTCGATACACATGATCAGCAGCTGGGTCGACATGACCGATTGCTGACAACTCTGGCGGATGGATTGGGCTCATTCACCAAGGCCTTAAAAAGTATGGGTGAGTGGAACAACACACTAACGATGAGCTATTCAGAGTTCGGTCGACGTGCTGCTGAAAATCGATCCGCCGGGACTGATCATGGCACTGCTGCACCTCATGTATTGCTTGGGGGAGCGGTTCGGGGAGGGGTATACGGTTCTATGCCGGATCTGAGTGAACTTGTGGATGGTGACCCCGCTCACACAATGGATTACAGGGCGCTGTATCGCGCAGTTTTGTCCCAGGGTCTGGGTATCGCTGACTCAAGTGACTCGTTGGCAGGATTTGCAGACTCTCGTTTAACTGGAATTGTGCGCTCGGTGTAGCTGCCATTGAATTGCCAGCCCGGCCTCCGGTAGGCATATAATTCACATCATTTGACGATTCAATCGTAAGAATTATTTACTTGGAAGGGGCCCTTCATTACACTCCCGTGATGGGTATGAGAAATTCTTTAACAAACGACGGTGACACTTACTCGATGTGTCTGCGCGCAGAGTATCTGGTCCCATGAGTGCCAGTGAACTGCACCGCTCTTCAGTTGAGGCACTGGCAGTTGAAAATCTGCACAAAACATTTGGTTCTGAACACGTATTGCGTGGCGTGTCACTAACTGCCAATGAAGGTGATGTACTCTCGATAATTGGTGCCAGCGGTTCTGGAAAAAGTACGTTCCTTCGCTGTATCAATTTACTCGAACAACCCAGTGATGGAGAGATCCGCATCGGGGGCGAGCAAGTTGCTTTTGCTACGCGGCGTGGTCAACGATACCCATCCGATAAAAAACAGGTTGAACGCTTAAGAACAAAATTGGGCATGGTGTTCCAGGGATTCAACCTGTGGTCACACATGACCGTCATACAGAATGTCATGGAGGTTCCAATACACGTGCTCGGTGTATCCAAAGCAGAGACCCGAGAGCGCGCGGAACACTATCTCAATCGTGTAGGTCTTTGGGATAAGCGAGACCAATATCCTGCTTTTCTGTCGGGCGGACAGCAGCAGCGTGCCGCAATAGCCCGAGCCCTGGCGATAGAGCCACGTGTGATGCTGTTTGATGAGCCGACGTCCGCGCTTGATCCTGAATTGGTCGGGGAAGTGCTGAAAGTGATTCACGATCTTGCGAAGGAAGGTCGAACGATGGTTCTCGTCACCCATGAAATGAAATTTGCCAGAGACGTGTCAAGTCAGGTTATCTTTCTGCATCAAGGATTGGTGGAGGAGCTAGGGACACCTCAGCAAGTTTTCTACGAGCCCGCCAGCGAACGATGCCGCGCATTTGTATCATCAATCCATTAGTGCTGCCAATGTGTATTGGTTAAATGCACTCCTACTACATCTAGTCTTAGAAATTTTAAATACCATCTGGAGAATTTATACGATGAAAAAACTATGGTTAACTTTCGCAGCAAGTGTTGGCTTATTTGCCGTTGTTCCGGCATCGGCAGATATTCGTCTCGGTCTTGATTCCGCGCCATACCCGCCTTTCTATGAAGCCGATACCTCTGGCAAGTTTGTTGGCTGGGAAACCGAAATCGGGGAAGCTCTATGCGAAGCTATGAATGAGAAATGTGAATGGGTAGGCGTTGCCTGGGACGGCATCATACCCGCACTCCTGGCCAAGAAGATCGATGCCATTGTGGGATCAATGTCGATTACCGAAGAGCGATTAAAAACAATTTCTTTTTCTGACAAGTACTACAACACACCGGCTGCGATTGTAGCTGCTAAGTCGATGGACATCGACGGCTCGCCTGAGAGCATCAAAGGCAAGATAATTGGTGTACAGGTATCTACCACTCATCAGAATTATGTTGAGGCCACATATCAATCAATGGCAGATAGTGTCAAGACTTATCAGGATTTCAACGAACACAATCAAGACTTGATAGCAGGCAGAGTCGACGCTGTAGTTGGCGACTCACTGGCTTTTTCCGATTTTCTCAACAGCTCTGAAGGTGAAAATTTCGAGATTAAAGGTACCTTATCCAACGAGGCTATTTTTGGTTTGGGTGTCGGTGCAGGAATAAGAAAAGAAGATTCGGATCTTGTTGAAAAATTCAATGCCGCAATCAAGCAGATCCGAGAGGATGGCACCTACGACGAAATATCGTCCAAGTACTTTGACTTTGACATCTACGGTAGTAATTGATTGATTTACAGCGAGCTACTGAACGATTCATAGTCGATCATGCATCTGTGGGAATCTTTTCTTCCAAGCGATTGTTTTGTTCCAGCAGCCGATCCTCGATCGAGGGTCGGCTGTTGCACACAGATTGATGCCATAAGATGAGCGATTTGTTTGCCAATTTCCATTACTTGTCGTTCTCAGACGGTGGCTGGGGTTGGAATTTGTTACGAGGTTTGGCCAACACATTGCAAATTGCCATTGGTGCTTATGCTTTGGGTTTGGTGATTGGTCTGGGTGGCGCGTTGGGAAAGCTGAATGGTTCGGTTTTTACTCGCTGGATGCTCGAAATTTATACGACCTTGATTCGGGCTGTTCCCGAGTTGGTGCTAATTCTGTTGTTGTATTACGCCGGAACGGGTGCGATCAACCAGATTCTTGAATTGTTGGGCTACCGCCCAATCGATATAAGCGGTCTTGTCGCTGGCATAGTGGTGTTAGGGATTGTTCAAGGCGCCTACGCGACAGAAGTGATACGCGGCGCGATGCTAGCTATACCCAGAGGACAGATCGAAGCTGCAACTGCCTTTGGCATGTCGCGTTGGAAAATATTCAGACGTATTACCGTACCAGCCATGTTGCCTTTTGCATTGCCGGGAATGTCTAATCTCTGGTTGATTGTGACTAAGGACACAGCGTTGCTGGCTGTTGTTGGCTTCTCTGAACTTGCTTTGGCCACCAGGCAGGCATCAGGCGCTACGCGGGCATATTTCATGTTCTTTCTCGCAGCCGCCATTTTGTATTTATGCGTAACATTAGTGTCGAACCAGATCTTTCGCGTACTTGAGCGTCGTTCCAGGCGTGGTCAACCGGAACTTACCTAATCATGCAGTGGTACTGGGTATCCGAGTATTTGCCAAAGTTTATTGATGGCATCATTATCACATTGCAACTGCTGGGCATGTCCATTGTGTTGGGCATGCTGCTCGCCATCCCCATCGGATTAGTGCAGGTAACAGGGCCGCGCTGGTTGGCGATTCCGGCGCGTGCTTTTTGTACCGTTATTCGTGGAACGCCTCTACTCATACAGCTCTGGCTGCTCTACTATGGTTTGGGTTCTTTATTTCCGTTGATGCCTGAAATCAGGGAATCCTTCCTGTGGCCCATTTTGCGTGATGCTTTCCCCTATGCTGTGCTCGCATTTTCACTGAGTGTTGCAGGCTACGAGGGCGAAGTCATGAGGGGTGCTTTTAAAAGTGTTCCTAAAGGTGAGCTTGAGGCTGCACGCGCATTCGGCATGGGGCGTTTTACACTGCTAAGAAGAATCTGGTTGCCCAGGGCTTTGCAAAATGTTTTGCCTACGCTAGCTGGAGAGTTTGTGCTCACGCTTAAATCAACGCCTCTTGCGGCAACAATCACTGTGTTCGATGTGTACGGCGTTGGTACGATAGTCAGACAAGAGACCTATCGCGTGTATGAACCACTTTTGTTTGTAGCGGGTATCTATATTGTACTGACAGCCATGATTGTACTGCTCTTTCGCTGGCTGGAAGGTCGTGTTCCCAGACCTGTATAGCTCTGCTCATAAGTCGGGGCAAGCTCATTGTCTGTGTCGCAGGTTCTATCAATTACTCAGTAATTTGCCTATCCGTAATTTAGCTGGATAAATTGGCTAACACGCTGACATGCGTCGCTCAGTGCTTCACCATCGATGCACAGTCCAATTCGCACTAGATAACGACCACCGGGCCCGAAGCCATCGCAGGGCAACACTGACACGTTCTCGTTGGCTAAAAGCGCTACAGCGAAGTCGTAAGCCAGGGTACCGAGGGGTTCGACATCCAGAAGCACAAACATGCCTTCGCCCGGGTCGATCAAGTTTGCCGGTGCGACATCTTGAAGTGATCCTACCGCAAGGTTTCGTCTCTCTTGCATGACGGAACGCACTAGGAGCGGAGTTTGCGTGGATTGCTCGATGGCTACTGTGGCTGCATCCATAATGAACGGTGGCAATCCATAATGCATGCACACAGACAGGTTGGCCAAATGCGTTGAAAGGGGAGGAGGACCTACTGCCCAGCCAACTCTCCACCCGGTCATTCGGTGCGACTTAGACAGACTGCCAACCGTGATTAAAATATCTTTTGCACCTTCGATGTGGTGCGGCAGTGCTATCGATTCCGGGTTCACTATATCAAGATAAACTGCATCGAGAATTAGCCATATCCCCTGCGATACACATGCATTGACTATTTGTTCGAGTTGATCTTGAGAGTATCGGCTGCCCAGCGGATTGTTGGGTGCATTGAGCACGACGGCTTGCGTTTTGGGTGAAATCGCGGCCAGTAGTTTCTCCACATCCAGCTGGTATCCATCGCTAGCCTCAACCTCTACTGTCACAATCGTGGGACCTGGCGCTCCAAAGGTCGCTTCATAGGTTGTATAAAACGGGGCTACGAGGATGACCTCGTCGCCGATATCCAACAAAACTTGTGCTAGAGCGAACAGAGCGTTCTGTGCACCAGTAAAAATGGTAATGGCGTCTGCATTGTAGGCTTGGCCAGTAAGACGATTGTGGTAATTTGCAACAGCAGTTCTCAAGGCCAACTCTCCCTTGACGTCAGCATAGTGATGTCTGCCTGCGAGCAGACTCTCGACAGCGGCCGATACCACTACGTCGGGTGTGCTCTCATCGGACTCCTGTCCAATACTAAGCAGGGTGATGTTCTCACCCTGATTTTGCCGGTTAATAGCCATATTGTGGACCGCCCAGGGATCTATCGCCGGGCGTTCACTGGGACTTTCATTAACAAGGCGCTGGGTCAGTGAGGAAAATTTCATCTGCCTAGTGTAGAGCAACTCTTATGACAAACAAACAATCACAACCACTGTCCGGCTGATTTATCTTCAGGTTTACTTTGGAATATTACATCCTGTTCGTCGATGGTAGGGTTTGTCAGAATTGCACGCGCAACCAGTCGCAATGGCCCACCAGTCTGGGCTGCATTGAAGGGGTAGCAGGTAATCAAAACAAGCCCGGGTAGTTGTTGCGAAATGGCGAGAGTCTGTTTACGCGTATCCACTATTTGTTTGTCGAGCAACCTGTAGTGAAGGTTACGATGCTCAATAGTGTCCAGGCTTATAATGGAATCCAGCGGTAGGTGTTCGAGAAAGCGCATATGTGTATCGCGATGACCGCCAATGGCCAAGGTGCTGCTCATTGCATGCTCTGGACTACCGGCAACTAGCCCTGGACCAAAGGCCATTGCCTCTCCGGATGCATCGTTTAGCACAATAAGTGTTTTGCGTGCTGCAGGGATGCTGATTTTCGCTATTGTTTGAACATCCGCCCAGGCCCATGGTTTTTTTGTATGGCCTTGTTCAAGGCTGTCTTTCCAGGATGCGGCTAGCAAGTACTGAGCAACTTTTGCCTTGCCCATGATCCAGGCAGCCTCTACGCCTGTTAAAACTGAAAACGCCATTAACAAGCCTATGATCCCCATCAGGGATTTTGAGTGCTTGGCAATCATGCTTTTTTTGACCTGGCAAGTACGCAGAGCCCAAAGCCTGATAAGCCCAACAGGAGGCTGATTGCCGCCAAGGTATCTGAGCCAGCAGCGCCTTGAGGCATCGCGATACTCATCATCTGATTTCCGGCAGGTATGAGATTGGAAACTCTTGCAGTTGCCTGGTTTGCAGGAGCAGACACTACCTGGGTTGAATCGACTGCGACAAAGCTTGTGTAACGGGACACGAGACCTACCTCCAATGCAAGTTCCGTTATGCTGCTCTTGTGAAGATCAGTATCCACGGCATTGCGTTGTTCGTCCATCAAGCTGGCAATTTTTAAGCGCGACCAATGCATCGCAACTGCTGGTGCGATCTCTTGAGGCGCAATCGAGGCCTCTGCCGATTTTTGTTGTTGTCGCCTAGGTTCAGCATCGTGCCTATTTGCCATCTCATCATTACTCTGCTTGTCTATTTGTTTCAGATTGATGGTGTGTCGCCAACGTTCGCCATCTCGTTTGCCTGTGAGCTCGAGCTGCTCAACGGTGTCGCTAATGCGAGCCACCAGCATATTCGGTTTGTTGGCATAGAGATCGGGAATGGGTCTGGGATAGAGTTCGCCATTGCCTGAGGGATATTGTATTGATATGTCGGTGAGCACGGGATGGGCAAGATTCGAGAGCAAATCCGTCATCGAAGCAGCGACGTTGTGAGAATCCTGAATGCTCAAAGCTATACCTCGACCGGCTTGTGCAGCTTTCTCCAGAAACCAGGTATTAGGTGCTGGTCCGATACCAATGGTAAATAAGCGGCTGTCGCCTACCCGACGAGTGATTTGCGCAAGCATTGCGTCTTCATAAGCCACACTGCCATCTGTTAGAAAAACAACCTGTCGTAGAGGTTGATCATTAGAACTTGGCGTTAAGGCTAGCGATAGTGCGCTTTGCATTTCAGTTCCGCCATCTGCATCTAACTGCTGTATAAATTGTCTTGCATGCCGTTTGGTTTGTTCATCGGCTATCCGTGAGGATGGGTACATCGAGTAGCTGTTATCATCAAAGGCGATTATGTTGACGTAGTCATTATCCTGTAGTCCGTCAATCGCATAGTGTAGTGCTTCCTTAGCCGCATCCATGGATACACCCGCCATGGATCCGGATTTATCGATGACCATTATTAGTTCGCGACTCTGACGTGTCTTCTGCACTTTGATGCCAGGTGGACTTAGTAAAATCTGTACATAACGATGCTCTTTGTGGGAGCTGACAAAGGCATGTATTTGCTCTTTATCTGCTACAGAGTTGTCCCAGGACAGCTCGATATCTCTATCCATAGGTACATTGCTTAAAGAGATTGATTCATTGTCTTTATGCAGTACGTGAGTAGTGCTGCTGACTGAAGCATAATCTTTGATCGGTGCAATGTGAGCGTTGAGACTTAGTCGAGGGCCACGAATATGCTGAGTCTGACCAAACGGTGTTTGTACATCTGCTGCATGTTCTGCTGCGTGTCCTGCTGCAAGCCCGCCGTAGCGCGGCGTTAATGTTGTAGGTAGTGTTATAGAGAATCTATCATTTTCGTAGTTGACTGGAATCAGGATATCCAGTTTTACTTCGATTAGATCTCCTGGCGCGATTGAAGCTACTTTCATCGTGAACAGATTTGGTCTTTGCTGTTCAATCAGACCTGCGATCTGGCCTGCTTCCTTGGCAGTCGTGTAGGTTGATCGCGCCTCTTCCCGTGTTTCAACGTTGCCATGAATAGTTCTATCACCTATCTGCAACATCAGGCCGCGTATTGCAGACTCCTCAGGCAGAGGGAACAGATAACTCCCTTCAAGCCATTGATCACTGGTATTCCGGAATGTCTGTATGAGTGTCATTTCAGCCAGAAACCCATGTACGGATAGCTCGATTTCAGCATCAAGCTGAACAGCTTCTGTCTTGCCAGTTGGGTGGTGTAGCAAAAAAACGCCACTGCCAGGTTGGCTGTTCTCGGCATGGCCTGTGCGTATCCCGGTAGCGATCTGTAGTGCCAGAATCAGAAGACTTGTAAAAGCCCAGCTGTTGAACAGGCAGGATAAGAGTCTGGGGCGACTTGTTATTGTGTGGTATTGATCGTTTAGACGTCGTGAACTCTGTGATGTGAGGTCGGTATAGGTATCATGCATATCGAACACAGTAAAATGGCCAGTGATTAGCTACAGTAGAATCCAGTGAAAGGACATTGCTGTTATTGAATAGGGCTTAATCCCGACAAATTCTGATGAAACATGACTGAGCAAAACACACGTCGCAGAGTTGTGCTGGTAGAAGACGAACCAGCGCTACGAGACAATTACACACTGGCTTTGAGCAAAGCGGGCTTTGATGTCCTGGGGTTTGGCGATGCGGCTACTGCGCTTGGCTCTGTTCAACAGCGTTTGCCGGATGTCGCGATTATCGATATTGGATTGGGCCATGATGGTGAGGCCGGTTTCGAATTGTGCAGAGCGCTCAGGGAGGTGTCTTCTCGTCTCCCCATCTTGTTTCTAACGGCCAGAGACAGTGAGCTGGACGTGATTTCAGGGTTACGTCTGGGTGCCGACGATTATCTAACCAAGGATATCAGTCTGGCCCAATTGGTTGCGCGTGTGAATACAGTGTTACGCAGAGTGGAGGCGTTTGCTCAGGCGGATGCAGCCGAGGCTATACGGACCATAGGTCTGCTGGAACTCAATCAACCTCGGTTGGTTGCCAAATGGCGTGAACAGGCTGTTGATCTGACAGTAACCGAGTACTGGCTGGTGGATTGCATGGCAAAGAACCCCGGGCAGGTGAGAAGTCGTCAGCAATTGATGGACGCTGCTAACCTTGTTTTAGATGATCAGACCATCACTGCACACATAAAACGAATTCGAGCTAAGTTTGTAGCGATGGATGATTCTTTTGCAGCAATACAGACCGTCTATGGGTTGGGCTATCGCTGGATGGACACATTACTCTACTAGTCTTGTGATGCTTAGTATTGGACAAATGCCTAACACCCCGGCCATTCGATGAAACTTCGATCGCAGATGTTGTTGGCGGGCACGCTAACACTGGCTGTGCCATTGGTTGGTTGGCAGAGTGTTAAGCAGCTTTATAGCTCATTACAGCAAACCAGAATTGATGAGCAAACGCTTAAGGTAGCCAATATGCGGTTGGCTATGTCGGAAGCAGCGCAAGTTGATCGGGCATTAGAAGTAAGGCAAATAAGTGAGTCGGTCAACGACTGGTTTGCTGAATCAGCCAAATTCCCGTTGTTTGTTGATGGTTATGCTGATGATTGGCAAACGCTGATTGCTCCTGCTAAGCAGTACAAGCATGCATCCTTGGCTGCTCAGAGCCCGATGGATAAAGTCAGCACATCAATTCGTATGAGCCGGAGGGGTGAGCGTTTATTTCTGATGATTTCAATCGAGGATAATAACGTCATATATCATCAGCCACCCATCTTAAAATCTGATGCGGGTGAGGGTGAGTTACCAGATTTTCAAACACGGCTTGTCAATGGAGATGCTGTAGAGCTCCTGGTGCAATCACCTGCTGGTCGTTGGCAGCATGCTTTGTTTCGTGCGATAGCACCCGGACCACTCCGTGCATTGACGGCATCAAAAGGCGTTTTGGACCAGAGGCGAATGATCCCTGCGGGCAGGCAGATAGATCAATGGCAGGCTGTTTGGGTGCAGACCCAAACCGGTTATCAGCTTGAGGTTAGTTTACCACTGCCACCGATGGCCAGCCCGGTAGGAGTGTCGGTTGTCGATGTCGATAGTCAGTCCGGCTCTCGACATCATTTTGTCGGCAACATAAGTCCTCAAGCCATGTCAGAAACACATGCTGATAATCACCTGACGGTATCTGATCACCTGGGTTTGCTGTTTTATGAAAATGAAGCAGTTAGAAATAGATTGCTTACATGGACCACGCCCGGTGTTCGTGCCAGGTTGTTTGATGTGAACGGCAGACTTATAGCTGACGTTAACAAGCTAAATACGGTCAACGAGTTTCAGGATGAAGCCGACGCTCAGGCTGCAACCAGCCGAGGTTTGCTCAGTGCGCTTCTGCATCGCGTGTTCGCATTTTTTATTGCAGGTGATCTACCCTTGTTGCCGGAGAGTTATCAAAAATCATCAACGCTGAAACTGGATGAGCAGCGGCGTGCAACTGTTGTTGGTGATTCGCCCGTTACATCGCGTTATGTTACTGAGGACAATGATCGAGTATTGGGAACCCTTGCACCCTTAGGAGTTGAATCCCTGCGTGGATACTTGCTGATCGAAGCCAATGAAGAGCACTCTAGTGCTTATGCGGGTAGTCAGTTGGCACAGTTGTTCAGTCTTCTATTATTGGTGAGCCTGCTTGCTGGCAGTGGGCTTTTAGTGTTTGCGACCGTCTTGTCCGCACGAATACGCAGGTTGTCGCGCCAAGCCCAGCATGCAATTGCGGCAGATGGCAGGGTGCGAGGATTGCCCGGTAGTGACGCCCGGGATGAGATAGGCGATTTATCCCGAAAACTATCGGCGCTGCTGTCTCGATCAGCGGCTTACACGCAGTATCTTGAAGCCTTGTCAGGGCGCTTGTCGCACGAGCTGCGTACTCCGCTATCAGTTGTGCGCACGTCCATTGAGAACCTGGATCGAGAGAGCCTGGATACGCAGTCTCGCATGCTAATTGATCGGGCTAGTGGAGGTGCAGAGCAGTTAAAATCCATTATTCAGGCGCTGGTGGAATCTACCCGATTGGAGCAAACCGTGCAGATGGCGCAAATGCAGCCGGTTAATCTTCTTGAATGGCTGGAAGGCTCGCGGCTGCGTTATCAACAGGTATATACCGAGCATGAATTTGTCCTTAGCTCATCGGCTCCACAATCGATAAGCGTGAATGCGTCGCCAGAGTTATTGCAGCAGGCTTTTGACAAACTGGTCGAAAATGCAGTTGGATTTGCGATTGATAAGAAACTGGTATTACACATGTTTTTTGATGAAACTGACGGAACAGCTAAAGGCTACTCTCGCCAAGTTGTTCTGGCGGTAGAGAATGGTGGCTCACCTATCGATGAGGCTGCGTTAGATCAGTTGTTTGATCCGATGTACTCGAATCGCCCACACGGTAGTGACGATTTACATCTTGGGTTGGGTCTCTATATTGTGCGCATGATTGCCGAAGCGCATGAAGGATCGGTTTTTGCTGAAAATCGAGATTCAGGTGTTTTCGTCGGAATCAAATTGCCCGTAATGTAAGACAGCCGTGAGTTCAAGCTGCAGCCCGAGTGTGACTCGTGAGACAATAGGCCATGGCTGATACACAAAAACCTATCATTTCAATTCGCGGTCTGACCAAAACCTATGAGGGTGGGCATCAGGCGCTCAAGGGAATTGATTTGGATATCAAAGAAGGTGAAATTCTGGCGTTACTCGGCCCTAACGGTGCCGGCAAGACGACTCTTATCTCAACCATTTGCGGCTTGGTAACGCCCACTGCAGGCACAGTCACCGTGGGGGGGAATGACATCATTAAAGACTATCGTGCCACCAGAAAACTCATTGGATTGGTACCTCAAGAACTCACTTTGGGTGCGTTTGATATTGTCATGGACACAGTGCGGTTCAGTCGGGGCTTGTTCGGCCTGAAAGCTGACGATGCAAAAATTGAGAAGCTGTTATCGGACCTCTCACTAATGGATAAGCGAGGCGATATAGTGAGTCGCTTGTCAGGAGGCATGAAACGTCGTGTATTAATTGCCAAGGCGCTGGCCCACGAACCCCGGGTGCTCTTTCTCGATGAACCGACAGCAGGTGTCGACGTTGAATTGAGAAAAGATATGTGGGCACTGGTGGACAAATTAAGACAGGATGGGGTCACCATTATTTTAACCACACACTACATAGAAGAGGCTGAGGAAATCGCCGATAGGGTCGGAGTTATCAGTGATGGGCGTTTGTTGGTCATCGATGAAAAGGCTAATCTGATGGTATCGCTCGGGCGCAAACAACTGATCATAGATCTCAAATCATCCATCGAGAAAATACCTTCCTCGCTGTCAGAGTTCGATATTGAACTATCGAATAGCGGTCAACAAATTACCTACACATTCGATACACAAAGTGAGCGCACCGGGATTACCGCTTTACTTCAGGCACTCAATGACGCAGGGCTGAGCCTGAAAGATCTAAACACCTCTCAGAGTTCTCTGGAGGATATATTCGTCAATCTGGTACAGAACAAAGATGAACGTTGAAGCGGTCAAGGCAATCTATATCACCGAGATGCGTCGTGCCCGAAAGACGTTAATGCAAAGTATTGCATCACCAGTTATCTCTACTGTTTTGTATTTTGTCGTGTTTGGGTCTGCAATCGGTTCCCGAATTCAAGCAATCGAGGGGGTGAGTTATGGATCGTTCATTGTTCCCGGTCTGATCATGCTTTCTTTGTTGACGCAAAGCATCTCCAATGCTTCGTTTGGTATCTTCTTCCCCAAATTTACCGGCACTGTCTATGAGTTAATGTCAGCCCCCGTCTCTTCGTTTGAACTGGTTTTGGGCTATGTGGGAGCTGCCGCTACCAAGTCGCTGATTATTGGTACCATCATTTTGATTACAGCCTCCTTCTTTGTAGAACTGCATATTGCGCACCCTGTGTGGATGGTGGCCTTCTTGCTTATGACGTGCATCTCCTTCAGCTTGTTTGGATTTATTATTGGGTTGTGGGCTGACAATTTCGAGAAACTTCAGTTAATACCGCTGCTGGTGATCACACCACTGGTTTTTCTGGGAGGCAGTTTTTACTCGGTCAATATGCTCCCCGAGTTCTGGCAGAAAGTAACGTTGCTTAATCCTGTTCTGTATTTGATTAGCGGTTTTCGATGGAGCTTTTTTGAGGTGTCTGATGTAAGTGTTACTGTTAGCCTGGCAATGATCTTATTCTTTATGCTTGCCTGTATGTTGATTGTCTGGGCAATGTTCAGAAGTGGTTATAAGTTACGGCAGTGAGTAAAAAACTGCTATGAACGAACCCTTTGCCGCATGTCTGCTGTACAGGGATACTCGACACTTTCGCGCAGCACTCCATCGATCATGACCTCAACAGATGCCTCTGTGTTTTCAAAACGCGCAGCTCCCGCGGTAGTGGGTGCCATGATGGAAGCCTTGGCAGGGGTATGGTGGTCTGGATCGAAGCGTGCCAGGCGGCGTGCTTCGGCCACGTTGGCATTAACCGGAACATCGTCGTAGTTTCTACCACCCGGGTCGGATACGTGGTACGAACACCCTCCAAGACTTCGGTTAGACCAGGTGTCAATTACATCAAATACGAGCGGTGTATCTACTGGCAAATCCGGGTGCAGGGCAAAGGTAGGTTGCCAGGCTCTATAGCGAATGCCGACCACATACTCACCAGCCTTGCCGGTTGGGCGAAGTGGCAGCAAACAGCCATTGCAAACAATTTTGTGACGATCTTGAGTCAGGCCTGATACTTTGAGCTGCACCCGCTCCAGTGATGAGTCAACGTAGCGAGCCATACCACCAGCCGCTGCCTCTTCACCCAGTACATGCCAGGGTTCGATACCCGCTCGAAGTTCGAGAGATATATCATCTATTTGACGGACACCAAATACCGGGAAGCGAAATTCCCAGAAAGCATCAAGCCATTGCGCATCAAAATCAAAGCCATGCTGGTTAAGATCTTTTATGACATCAGTGATGTCTTGCCACAAATAGTGGGGAAGCATGAACTTGTCGTGTAGTTCGGTTCCCCATCGAATCAGGGTGCCGCTGTAGGGCTTGTCCCAAAACCGGCTGATCAAACATCTGATTAAAAGGGCCTGCACAATACTCATACGGGCATGGGGAGGCATTTCAAAAGCCCTGAGTTCAACAATGCCTAATCGGCCCGCAGGACCATCAGGAGAATACAGTTTGTCTATGCAAATTTCGGTACGGTGAGTGTTGCCGGTTACATCTATCAGTAGATTACGTAAGAGGCGATCAACCAGCCATGGCTTGTCGCTATCGCCACTTGGTAAACGGCTCAGAGCCATTTCCAATTCGTAGAGTGATTCATTTCGCGCCTCGTCTATCCTGGGAGCCTGACTGGTTGGACCGACAAACATGCCTGAGAACAGATAAGACAAACTCGGGTGGTGCTGCCAGAAGGTAATCAGGCTGCGGAGTAAATCCGGGCGTCGCAAGAATGGGCTATCAGCTGGCGTGTAACCGCCCATCGTTACATGATTGCCGCCACCGGTTCCCGTATGTCTACCATCGACCATAAATTTTTCGGCACCCAGTCTTGATTCACGTGCTGCCTCATAGATCGTTTCTGTTTTTTCGACTATCTCCTTGAAGCTTCCCGATGGGTGAATATTGACCTCTATGACGCCTGGATCGGGTGTGATACGAAATGACTGCAGCCGGGCATCGCGAGGGGGTTCGTAGCCTTCGATCACTGGATGAACATCTGCCTTGATACTGGCACGCTCAATACAGGCCATTAGTTCAACCCAACTGATAGCACTGGTCAGCGGAGGCATGAATAAAAAGAGCGAACCGTCTCTGATCTCTGCACACAGCGTTGTGCGGATCAGTCTTTGTTCTGTGTTTGAACCTGCGGCGTCCTTAATAGTGACACTACCGGCTTTAGGCTCGGCGCTCTGTTGTTCCCAGTAGAGCTCTGGCGCGAGTGGCACTGGTAAAGCGTCTATCGGGTTGAAAGTGTCACTTAATATGGATTGGGCATCACTATCGACAGATGTGTCTTGCGGCAATGAGTCCAAGGGTAGTCTTAAACCAGCAGGTGAATCACCGGGTACCAGAAAAACTTCAGAGCGGCGCAATGGCCAGGTTCCGCTTGCCCAGCTTCCGCGATCATAGGCAAGTGGCAACATGAATCCTACAGGCTCATCAATTCCAGCAGACAACTGCTCAAGCAGTCTCTTTCGTGATCGGCTGTCTTTTAACTCAAGAGACGATAGATCTACACCCTCAGGCAATAATGCTTCAAGGTGCAAGTGATGCAACGGATCTTCATGAAGTGCCCGAATGTACTCAGGCGATAGCTTCAACTCCTCACATAGGCATTGCATAAAAGACGAGGCAGCGGAAGCTTGTGCTTCGTGTTCACCTGGAGTCGCTAAACGGCTGGTGTCATGCCATATGGGTTGGCCATCTGTACGCCAATGGCTGATCAGAGCCCAACGTGGAGTGGGTTCTCCGGGATACCACTTGCCCTGTGCGTATGCCACTATGCCCTGTGGTGCAAAAGCATCTCTGAGTTTTTCGAGTAAGACACCTGCACGTTCTAATTTTTCTTCACCCAGTGCAGCAGTATTCCACTGTGCGCTTTCCATATCGTCAATCGAGACAAACGTGGGCTCTCCACCCATGGTCAAACGGACATCCTGATTAACAAGTTGATCATCGACCCGTGCGCCGAGGTTCAATACGCGTTGCCATTCTGAATCACTGTAGGGAAGTGTCACTCGAGGTCTTTCGTCAAATCGGCTAACCTTGTTATGAAAATAGAAATCCTTAGCCTGACTGCTGGCTACCCCTGTAATAGGAGCGGCACTGGTTGGTTTTGGCGTGCAGGCCAGCGGGATGTGTCCTTCTCCGGCAAAGAGACCTGAAGTGGGATCAAGACCTACCCATCCTGCGCCGGGAATATAGACCTCGGCCCAGGCATGCAGATCGGTGAAATCTTCATTCGCACCCACTGGCCCATCGATGGCTTTGATATCGGGTGTAAGTTGAACCAGGTACCCTGAAACAAAACGTGCTGCTAAGCCAAGGCAGCGCATGATTTCTACGAGTAGCCACCCACTGTCGCGGCATGAACCGCGTGCCAAGGTCAATGTTTGTTCGCTTGTCTGCACACCGGGTTCCATACGCAGTTGATACGCTACGTCTCGATGCACTGCTTGATTAATGGCAACCAGAGCATCAATGATGCGCATGTCTTTGGGAGTATTGTGTACGAGCCATTGCTTCAGAGCATCTGATGTATTTTCAACAACGAGATAAGGTGCAAGTTCCCCTTTGTTTACATCGCTATAGCTAAAGGGAAAATTCTCTGCCGATTCTTCAACAAAAAAATCAAATGGATTTATAACAGTTAACTCGGCAATGAGATCTACTGTAACCGACAGTTGGGTACACTTCTCAGGAAATACCAGTCTGGCCAAATAGTTACCAAATGGATCTTGCTGCCAGTTTAAAAAATGTTGTTTTGGTTCAATGCTCAGGCTGTAGCTTAGAATAGGTGTACGACAATGAGGTGCTGGTCTTAGCCTTATAATGTGAGGGCTAAGCGAAACCGGCTTCTCGTATGTGTAAACAGTCGTATGATCCAGCGCGACTTTAATACTCATGCAGATTCCTGCGCTGGTGTGAAATAGGTAGCCGTAATAGCTGCACCCACATTGAGCATGCCTAATTGCAACTCATCGAGAAAGTTGTGCAGCTCAATCGGGTTACGGGCAAGATTGGGAAGATCTGCCTGTTCCAGCTGATGCTGCAGTGTTGTGATGGCATTGCGCGGCTCGGTATTGTTTTTCATTTTGGCCAGGCAGCCATCTAGATGTTCCAGGCAGAAGTTGTAGGATCTTGGCAACTGCTTGTTGGTGAGCAAAAACGCCAGAGTGTCCGGCCCATTGACAGGACGTCTTATGTGTTGTCGATACATTTGATGCGCTGATAGAGAACGTAAAACCGAAACCCATCGTTGAGCCTGGATGGCCATGATTTCGCTTGTAGAGCTGTTAAGAGATAGCCGAGTGGATTGAACGTCAATGATACGAGAAGTCATGTCGGCACGTTCAAGGTAGCAGCCAATGCGCATGATCACATAACCCAGGTTGTGGCACATGCCGTTGTTAAGGCTGGCATCTATAGACAGCAGTCGATTTTCAATGGTGCGCAGGAAGCTTTGACGCAGAGCTGGCTGCCGGTGATTGCTATCTATGTTTTCAATAACGAAACGACACAGACCGTTAATAGCTTCATAGCTATCTTTGGGCATCACATCCCGACAGCTGCGTAGATTGTTGCTGATGGCCATGAATGCACTGAGTAGTGAACTTGTGTTTTCTTTATCGGCCAGTAGAAAATGACACACGGTTTGTTCATTGGCTCGAGAGTGGGTCGCTGTAAACTCTTCATCCAGTCCATTGATTGCGATCAAAGGAATCCACCCATCGTGATCGTCAATGGCCGGTAAATCCATCAGCAAATTGCTGTGAACATTAACTATTCGTACGGTATTGACAGCCCGCTCCAGGTAGCGGCTCAACCAATAAACATTCTCTGCGACTCGGGCAAGCAAGTGACTACTCCTGAATTTGATGCTGACTGGATTGTTCGTCAATCTGATCAGTTGATGCTGGCTCTGCGGTATCCGCAAGGGGTGGTAATTCGGAATGTTTGGCAGGTTTATTATGGTCAACTACCCAGGTGTCCTTGCTGCCTCCACCTTGAGACGAGTTAACAACCAGAGAACCTTCGATCAGCGCAACGCGCGTTAGTCCGCCTGTGGTTACCTTGATTTCTTCACCCTGGAGAATAAACGGGCGAAGATCAATATGCCGTGCGGAAAATTCGCTGCCGCTTATAGTGGGAGTGGTGGACAAGGTTAAGGTGGGTTGGCCAATATAGTTACGTGGATTGGCTCTAACATTTTCGGCCATAGTGGCGCGTTCTTCTTCAGTACTCTGAGGGCCTATCAACATGCCGTAGCCTCCCGATTCATTGGCAGGTTTTACAACCAGGGAGTCAAGATTGGCAAGCACATAGTCTCGATCCGATTCATTTTCGCAGCGATAGGTGGGCACGTTGGCCAACAGGGGTTTTTCCTTCAGATAGTATTCAATTATCTGAGGTACGTAGGAATAAATCACTTTATCATCCGCAACACCTGCACCTGGCGCATTCGCAATGGCGACCTTTTTGTCTTTCCAGGCCTGCATCAGGCCGGGTACTCCCAGAGTTGACTCGGGATTGAAGCACTCAGGATCGATGAACTCATCATCAACACGCCGGTAGATCACATCAACGGCCTGTAAGCCATCTATGTTGCGCATATATACTCTGCCATCAGTGCCTACCGAAAGATCTCGCCCTTCAACCAGTTCAGCTCCAATTTCCTGTGCAAGAAAGCTGTGTTCGAAATACGCAGAGTTGAATACGCCAGGAGTAAGCACACAGAGTGTGGGATCTTTTACATCAGTCAAGGAGGTCAACATCTGCTGCAGATTTTGGGTATAACTATCAACTGGCAGAATATGGCAACGCCTGAAGACCTCTGGCATCGCTCGTTTCATGACCTCACGGTTCTCGATCATATAAGATACGCCGGAAGGTACGCGAAGGTTGTCTTCGAGCACATACACAGTGCCGTCTTTACCTCTTATAAGATCGCTGCCGCATATGTGCGCCCAAACGCCATGCTTGGGCTGTATACCGATACATTCCTGGCGAAAATTACTTGAAGACTCGATGAGTGCGCGCGGGACTATGCCGTCTTCCAGGATACGTTGTTCGTTGTATAGATCGTTGATAAACATGTTCAGGGCTTGTAAGCGCTGCTTCAACCCTTTTTCTATTGTGCACCATTCCTGTGCATCTATAACGCGTGGAACGATATCCAGCGGCCATTCTCTATCTATATTTCCCTTATCAGAATAAACAGTGAAGGTAATACCCATTTGCTGGATAGAGAGACGGGCCGCCTGTTCTCTATGAGCTAATTCATCATCACTTAAGGAATCAAGCCACTGCGTCAAGCTACGTGCTGCATTTCTCGGCTCGCCATCGGGTTTGATTAGCTCGTCATAGCCTGGGCTGTCATAGTGCTTCCAGCGGTTTTGCATAGGCTCAAGCCTCCGTTAGTCTTAGAGATGATTCTCCACTGCGCATGACGTCAACCTCGACAGTCAGCGCATGCTTGCCACCACCATACACGACACCTTTGATGGGTGTCACATCACCATAGTCTCGGCCCCACGCTGTTGTGATGTATTGTTTGTCGGGTCTCTTGTTATTGGTTGGGTCAAAATCATACCAGCCATGATTGGCGTCGAAAACCGCATACCAGGCGTGGGAGGCATCAGCACCCTGTAATTTTTTTTGCCCAGGTGGTGGCAATGTCTCCAGATATCCACTGACATAGCGAGCAGGTATACCCTGACGCCGAAGAACTCCGATAGCAAGATGAGCAAAATCCTGGCAAACCCCTTTTCGGGCACTGTAGATTTCGCTAAGCGGTGTAACCAAAGTGGAGAACCCCGAACTGTATTCAAAAGTGGTAAAGATATGCATCATGAGTTGTTGGGCATATTCAATAACACTTTGCGACGTTAAGGGTAGTTCTGATATCAGTTTGTCCAGCGTCGGGGAGAATGGCACGTAAGGAGAAGGCAGTAGACAATCGTGTGCCATTAGAGCCTCCTTGTCTGCTAATTGATTAAGTGCCTGTTGATTAGCGGGTATAGACAGTGAGCTGGGTAGGGGGCTGATATCATCCTGTGTATCGATCAATGAACTGACGATGATGTCGCATTCTTTATGTCTTTGGCTTAAAGAGAATCTCGCTGTTGTATTGCCATAGACATCGTGGTCATATTGAATCTGATCCGGTTCTGGAATCACTTGTATTTGACTCTCCAGACAGCGTTGATGAGGCGTATCGCGTGGTTGTAGACAGATATGGTTATGCGATTGACTGGCAGCACGGGCGTAGCCATAGTGAGTGCGATGCCTAACGTGCAGCTTCATAATTTTCCCACTGGTTGCATAGTGGGTGCGAGGTCTGACAACTGCTGACTGGTTTCTACATGTGAGAAATAGGTAGCACTGAGTAGCTCGGCCATATTGTCTGGCAGGCTTTCCAGTACGCCAAGAAATTTCGGTAGATTCTGTCTCGAGTCTTTTTTCGCCATCAACAGCGCATCTGGATCAGCAAGACGCACTCGACTGAGTCCGGATATGGCAAGTCGACTTAAAGGATCGGCTTGCGAGAGTAGCCGACGTCCGGGTAGTTCACTTATTTTCCTCTCAACCTCCAGGAATTGAAACGCCAGAGAACGCGGATTTCGTTCGTCGAGCAATAACAGTTGTAAAACCAGGCGTGCATCGATCTGGCTTCGATACCTGCTACGGTAAGTCATAACACTATCGAATTGTCGCAGCAGTGTTTCCAATAGCAACGTATCAGTCTGGTTTTTAGACAGCATCGTGTTAACGATGATGACCGAGCTTCGAATACGCTCCAGATGTCTACCCAGCATCATGAAACGCCAGCCGTCGCCATGCGTAAAGTTATCGTGCGCTAAACCGGCAAACGCTGATAGCGTCATGAGCGAGTTGTCAAGCTGATCGCTCATTTGTTCGAGTAAGTTTGAATCGTCTAGAAATTTGTTGGCTGAAACATTGTTGACGAGCTGCACGCGACCGTCATCGAGCCGGTTGAGCACCTGTAGAAGTTCATCAGACACGCGATCTCTAACAGAGGATGCACTATTACGTAGCTGCTTCAACGCTGAGGGCAAGGTGCCTACTCTATCGGGGTCATGCAATAGCGAAAGAAGTTCTTTTTGCGGATTCTTCAGGCGTCTATTGGCACCTCGACCGATGAAGCCCGGCAGTGTGCTGGTGGCCTGTGAGGTCGCGCGCAGGATTGCCGTCAAGACGGGATTGTTGCTGGCATCCATGGATGCTGTATTTTCATTTTGCAGGGTGTGAAAAACAGAGCGCAGCAAGCGGATACAGGTTTCACATCGTTCTGCATTGCGACCCATCCAGAATAGATTTTCTGCCACCCGACTGGGTAGTTCGCCAGAAACAACTGCGTATTGTGCATCATCCGATTGGGTATTCAGCAATGATGTCGGTTTGACAGGGCCTTCCGCGATAACCCAGGTATCTTTACTGCCAATCAGAGAATCAAAGGCGGGTCGGCGCCCATCTTCAACGGTGTCGAGCAGGCAGAGACCGCCAGGCAAGACATCGTAACTTGCCCCGGTTTTTACTGAAAATGTGCGCACGGTTATTTGTCGTGCAACTCGGTGGTGACCTCTATATCCCGGCGCAATTGAACGATCAATTCGTTCTTGCGCAACATACCGTTGCGGGCTGAGTTTTATCGCGTTAAGCAAGGCTTCCAAATCAGTGCCAGACATCAATCGGGGGTCTAGCAATTGGCCTTGCGAATCGATGTCTCTGAATAGCAGATCCAGCGTGTTTTGCAGGACGTGCGCAAGATCATCCTTGTTGCCCAGCCAATAGGTGGGAGGCCCCCTCATTGTCAAAGGCTCTCCAAGAAGCGCCTCGCAAAGTGCCGGTAGGCAAATGTTCAACGCAGGATTGTCCAATACGCCGGAACCCAGAGGGTTGAGAATTTTTACTCCGCCTGATCGTACCGCCTGGAAAAGCCCGGTAATGCCTTTGACACCGGCCTGTCCAATCGCCAGTGGATCCAGTTCCGTGTCATTGATAAAACGGAATATCACAGACACGCGCTGTAGTCCTGAAACAGTCTTCAGAAATACTCGGTTGTCGCGAACCGTCAGATCTCCCACTTGCACCAGGGTGTATCCCAGATACTTTGCCAAGTACGCAAACTCGAAGTAGTGCGGATGGCTCGGCCCGTGTGCCAACATCACGCAGCGCCCATCCGTATCTGAGAGATCGCTGATGTGCAGCTGAAGCTGCTTGAAGTAGTTTGCAATCCGCACTACCCGTGTTGTACGAAACAGTTTCGGCAGGGTGCGCGATAGCACCAGACGGTTTTCCAGTGTGTAGCCGATGCCCACTGGGTACTGGCATATATCATCGACCACATACCACTTGCCTGATGGTGATCGCGACACGTCTGCTGAGAATAAAGGCAGCTCCGGCGTATCATGCAGGTTCACGGCGTCACGCAGATACCCTCTATGGGAGTAGACCAGACTTGGTGGTATCAAGCCACGTTTGAGCAGAGACTGTTCACCATAGATATCAGCCAACAAGGCCTGTTTTAATCGCGCACGCTGTTCCAGGCCTGCGCTGAGAGTGGCCCAATCCTCAGGCTCAATGACAAAGGGCGCCAGATCCAGACTCCAGGGCCTTTGCGATTGATCCGCGTCAGACATCGGACTGTATGCGATGCCGTTGGCGCGCAGCTGTCTGGCAATATCTGCCTGTCTGAGAATGATCTGCTCATCAGTCAGGGTGTTCAGTGTGTCATTGATTCGCTTCCAGCTGGGCAATACCATACCCTTGGCGCTTTGCGTTTCATCATGCCTTCTCACTGACTGCTTGTTTTTCACTGCACGCGCCATAACCGATTACTGATCCTCATTATTTGCAAGGCATTTGAAACTTCGCCGAAACGCTCAGAGAATCCTTTAGACCAATCTTTGCCCAGGCGGCAGATTCTCTTTGCAACAGGCATAATGGAGCGTATCAGTATTCCACCAAATCTATAACCTTTTGAGACCGTTTCCATGAGCAATGCCGACTCTAGCGCCCCAGTGGTCAAGCCTGTCGATTTTTTCTCTGCCTCCCTGGCGCAGAGTGATCCCGCCATAAAATCCTCGATCGATAATGAATTGGGCAGACAGCAGCATGAAATCGAGCTGATCGCGTCAGAAAACATTGTATCCGCAGCTGTGATGGAGGCTCAAGGTTCTGTCATGACCAACAAATACGCGGAAGGCTATCCGGGTAAGCGTTATTATGGTGGTTGTGAGCACGTCGATACGGCAGAATCCCTTGCCATAGAAAGAGCCTGCAAATTGTACGGATGTGATTTCGTCAATGTGCAGCCACATTCCGGTGCCCAGGCCAACCAGGCAGTGTTCCTGGCATTGATCAAGCCCGGTGATACATTCATGGGGATGGATTTGGCAGCAGGTGGCCATCTGACGCATGGCTCGCCGGTCAACCTGTCTGGTAAATGGTTTAATGCCGTCACTTACGGTGTTGATGAAAGCACGCACCTCATTGATTACGATGCAATGGAAGAGCAGGCTCGTAACTGCAAACCAGCGCTCATAATTGCCGGTGGATCTGCCTACCCCAGATTTATCGACTTTGCGCGATTCCGGGCTATTGCGGATGAAGTTGGTGCGTATTTCATGGTCGACATGGCGCACTTCTCAGGGCTCGTGGCCGCAGGCGTACATCCTAATCCCTTGGATCACGCTCATGTAGTCACGACTACTACGCACAAAACCCTGCGGGGACCTCGGGGCGGAATGATTTTGACCCGGGATGAAAGTTTAGGTAAAAAATTCAATTCTGCCGTGTTTCCCGGATTGCAAGGCGGCCCTTTGATGCATGTGATTGCCGCGAAGGCCGTAGCGTTTGGCGAGGCTTTAGACCCCTCATTTAAAATCTATCAGCAGGCGGTTGTGGACAATGCCCGCACTTTGGCAGACACCCTCACAGCAGGTGGGCTCGACATGGTTTCCGGTGGCACGGATACCCATGTCATGCTGGTCGATCTTCGTCCTAAAGGCGTGACCGGTAAAGCTGCAGAGTCTGCACTGGGCAGGGCGGGCATCACTTGCAACAAGAACAGTATTCCGTTTGATCCTGCTTCACCGTTCGTCACCTCGGGTGTGCGGCTGGGTACACCGGCAACCACGACTCGTGGTTTTGGAGAACAGGAATTTAAGCTTGTGGGTGAACTGATTCTGCGCGTCATTGACGGGCTTGCAGACAATGGAGAGGAGGGTAACGGTGCCGTCGAAAAATCGGTCGAATCCGAAGTGCTGGCGTTAACCGGTAGGTTCCCCATTTATTCTTGATTTAACGCGTTGCAAGGTCGATGCTCAGTTTCCTGTTCTTTTTTTGATTCTGAGCATCGTCCGATCTATCTTGCTGCGCTCTTTCTCTAGATCAGATATCGATTTTCATTCGTTTTTGTGCAGATAGATACAGTGCCGACTCTACGGCAAGATTCCTCAGGTATTCCTGCCCGCTGTTCTCAAGTTTGGTTGTGCCTTTAAGTGCATCGACAACATGCTGTTGAAAATTGAATACACAATCACCAGCGAAACCAGACCAGATCTGCGCTGCCAATAGAACTTTGCTGTCAGAGTGCCCAAAGGGTCGATGGTGAACACTGCCATCGCCATATAGTGTTAGTGAGCCTTTGTTTCCCTCAACAAGGCATTCACCTAAAGTCGTGCGTTGATTATCTGCACAGTGATCCAAACATCTATTCCCATCAAAGAGCGCACGTTTATCTCTATCAAAGTCGAAAATAAAGTAGCCGGCATCCTCACCCTTGATAGCTGGATTCATGGTGCGTAAATCGGCGTACACAGCAGTAGGCTCACCCATCAGATAGCGAAACGTATCAATGTAGTGAATGCCCGTTTCATGAATCAGAAACCTGGGCATAGTCTGGAAGTAGGGTTGTCTGTCTAGATAGGCATCTGGACCTTGTCCATCGCCGGTACGAAGGCGAAAAACTATTTGATGTAGGTCTCCGACAAGGCCTTCATCGATGGCCTGCTTTATACAGCGAAACCAGGGTTGAAATCTAAAGTTTTCATGAATCACCAAACGGGTTTTGGCTTCTTGACAATCGGCTACTATTTTTTGAGCTTCTTCGAGAGTGGTGCAAAACGGCTTTTGGCAAGTGATAGTGTTGATGTTGTGCTCTAGTGCCTTGTTGATGAAGTTTGCATGAGTGACTGGCGGGGTGATGATGTCCAGAATATCCGGGTTAGTTTCCTGCAGCATGACATCCAGGTCAGAGTAGCCTGGCAGCAATTGGCATGCAGGTGATACATGTTCTTTGGCCATTGAACCGACAACACATGTGTTCTCGATACGCGCCCAGGCTTCATAGTGAAAGGTACTGAAATAGCCAGCACCCGCACACGCAACTTTTAACTCTGTCATGTCGATTGTTAAGCCTCGATGCTGTCAATGCGGGGTTGTTTGCAGAACGCATGATACTGAAGTAAACTCATACTATGCAACCGGTTGCAAGATAAATGGCCACTAATAAAAATAGCTTCTTTGATCTACAGGTGCCGTTTTTTATACCCTTGTGGCGGCGAGTTGCCGTTATAGCGTGTTGCCTTGCCTGGTCGATTGTCGAATTCGCAAATGACTCGCCTTCCTGGGCGTTTGTCTTTGTTGCCATCGGCGCATTTGCAGCCTGGCAGCTACTGTTTAGTGGGTGGCCGGAAAACAGTCAGCAAGAAAATGATCAGCAAGACTAAGGAGCAATCGCTTTGCCCGTTACACTCAAAGAAGTTGCAGAGCGAGCTGGAGTATCCCGCTCAGCAGTATCCAGAACGTTTACTGATGGTGCTTCAGTATCGGATAAAATGCGTCTTCGTGTTGAGAATGCAGCGGCTGAACTAGGCTATACCCCTAATGCTTTAGCATCGAGTCTAACCACTGGCCGCACGCGCCTGATCGGGCTGGTTTCAAACAATTTCCATCACCCGATCTTTCTGGAAGTCTTTGACCTTTTTACTCGAGGGTTACAAGAACGGGGTTTAAGGCCGTTGCTGGTAAACCTGACTGATGAAACCGATCCTGCACAATCGGTAAAGATGCTGCAGCAATACTCTGTTGATGGAGTCGTCGTTGCATCTTCCACACTCACACCGGCATTTTCTCAAGCCTTTAAAGATGCGCGCTTACCCGTCGTGCATTCCTTTGGCAGGCATTCCAGTACTCCCCAGGTTCACGTGGTAGGAATAGACAATGTCGAGTGTGGAAGAATGGCTGCGCGCGAGCTTGTGGCAAGAGGCTACAAACGCGTTGGTTTTTTAGGTGGACCTAAAACGGCCACATCGACGCAGGATCGTTTTGCAGGCTTTATGTCGGAGCTTGAATTCCACCCAACCATAGAGGTAGAGCATAGCTTTGCCGGCGCTTACTCCTTTGAGGCCGGTCGAAAAGAAATGCTGTGCCTATTAGAAAAAAAACCAGCTGAAGCCTATTTCTGTGGTGATGATGTTCTATCGATTGGCGCTTTGAGCGCTGTCCGGGATGCAGGGTTATGCGTGCCTGAAGATATCGGACTGCTGGGATTAAACGATATGCAAATGGCTGGTTGGGAGAATATTAGTCTTACAACTATCCGCCAACCCATTCAACAGATCATTAGCTCTTCCATAGAGCTTATTGTTGCAATGCTAGAAGAACCTGATCGATATCCGGAAGCCCGACTGTTTCCAAGCTCGGTGATAGAGCGTAGTACGCTCAAACCAAGACTACGGCATTAAGCGTAGGCCGGTGTAATGAGAATTACCCGGCAGCGCTCAAGCGGCATCGTTAGCGAAACATGGGAGGACGGGCATCCACCCAGGCAGAGTTTGATGCGCCGGATTCAGCCACCGCAGCAACGGCTGCCATTGATCGCAAGCCATCCGTAGCTCGTGGATATAGATCAGCAGCCGGGTCGATACTGCGACCTTGCTTATGAGCAGAAATTGCCTCATACAAATCGGTGTAGATATTGGCAAACGCTAAAGGCATACCTTCAGCATGTCCAATGGTTACGCGTGTACTTCGATCAGCCTCTGGGGACAGGTTGGCTTCGCCACGCTCTATTATTTGCAACCTCTCGTTAAGAGGCATCCAGTGCAATTGATTAGGCTGTTCTTGCGCCCATCTTAGTCCGCCATTTTCTCCAAATACTTGAATGGTTAAACCGTGCTGCCGGCCAATGGCTATTGATGATGTCCAAAGCCGCCCGACAACGCCGCCACTCATTCGAAAATTTACCATAGCGTCGTCTTCCAATTCTCTGGATGCTATGCAAGAAACGATATCTGCAGAGAGACTGGTAACTTCCTGGCCGCTAACAAAACTTGCCATATGCAAAGCGTGAATTCCGCAATCAGCAAATTGGGCAGAGACACCCGCCTGTGCCGGATCATAACGCCAACGTACGCGTGGGTTGTCAGCATCAGCTGCATCCGCGTGGTGTCCGTGTGAAAATTCCGCTTTGATAAGACGAATTGCACCCAGATCACCACGTGCAATCATTGCTCGCATATGACGCACAAGCGAGTAGCCGCTATAGCCGTAGTTGACTGCACAAATTTGCCCGCTCGCGCGACTGATCTTGACGATTTCCTCACCCTCTTCAACCGTCATGGTCATGGGTTTTTCACAAAGCACATGGAATCCTGCTTCAAGAAAGGCTTTGGTTATTTCAAAGTGGGTCGAGTTGGGCGTGGCAACAGTTACAAGATCAACCTTGTCCGCACGCTTGCGTTCGGCCGCAAGCATTTCCTGCCAGTCACCGTAAGAGCGCTCTTTAGCAAGACCGAGTCGCTGTGCATATTGCCTGCCTTCTTCAGGCCTGTGATCCAGTGCGCCAGCTGTGAATTCGAACAAACCGTCCAAGCCTGAACCCAAGCGATGGGCCGGACCTATCTGACTGCCTTCGCCGCCACCGATCATGCCCCAGGTCAATTTACTCATAAGCTTGTTGTTCTCGTTCGGGTGAATTAGGCGAAGCCTATCGATTGAAGATACTCGCGGTTGGCTCTTGCGTCGCCAAGCGGATCAGGATCAAGAGTCGGGTCGCAGTCTTGTTCTATCGTGCACCAGCCCTGGTAGTCGGCGTCGATCAATAGTTGTCTTACGCTTGGGAAATCCACTTCGCCATCGGCAAGATTGCAAAAAATACCTTGTCCACAGGCTTCATAGAATCCTGTGCGATTAGCGATCGCTCGTGCCTTTATCTTTGGGTCAGTGTCTTTAAAATGAACGTAGCTTATTCGATCAATGTGTCGCTTCATGAAAGCAACCGGATCAAAACCCGCATAGGTGCAGTGGCCCGTGTCAATGCATAGCTTCATGGTCTGCGCATCAACCTCTTGCAGAAAGCGTTCTATCTCTGGTTCGAAATCCATGAACCCACCTGCATGCGGGTGAAGTTCCGGTATGAGTCCGTATTCCTCAGCCCCCATCTTTGCGATCGTAACAAGCCGATCCCGATAGGCTGCCCACTCTGCTGAGTCCATTTGTTCCGCCTCGCTGGCCCGGCCTGCAGTAGGAGCTCGCCGGGGCGAAATGGAATCGATCAGAACAAAGTGTTTAGCACCATGTGCACTGAGTGCTTTGCACGTTCGTTTAGCGCCATCCAAAACGTCATCCCATTGTGCTGCGTCATGGAAAGCGCGGAAAACAACCCCGCCAATTAACGTTAATCCATGTTGATCAAGTGCCTCTGCAAGTTCAACCGGGTCTTCAGGCATATAACCAACGGGACCTAGTTCAATACCTGTATAGCCTGCGTCTGCACATTCCTTTAATACGGTTTGCCAATGGGGGTTGCGCTCATCCTGTGCAAACTCAACACCCCATGAACAGGGTGCATTACCTATGGTGATACTCATCGTTATTCGCCTTAAATGTACGGATTCATGTGTGGATGGGTCGAGCATGCAGACTATGGAGTGACCGGTTAGAGCGCAGGCCTTGTCAGTGTAGAAGCTGATCGCAATAGTTCTTTGCAACCGGTTGCATTTATTGTATCCTCGGTCTTGATTATTCGTCAACATTGTTTTGATGAACAATGCTCATTGCGCGTGGAGATGACACTGACTATGAATACTGCAGAGCAGACGGTTTGTCTGACAACAGCTCAGGCAATCATCCGCTGGATGTCAAATCAATTTATCGTTAACGATGGTCAGGAGCAAAGACTGTTCGGCGGTGGGTTTGGTATTTTTGGCCATGGCAACGTTACTTGCCTGGGCGAAGCACTGTTCAATCATCGCGAAGAGTTGCCGCTGTTCAGGGGACAAAACGAGCAGAGCATGGGCTTCGCGGCAGCTGCATACGCCAAGTATCATTTGCGGCGGCGTATCATGTTCTGTACTGCCTCTGCAGGACCTGGCACGTCCAATCTACTCACATCTGCAGCTCTGGCTAACGCGAATCGCTTGCCCATGTTGCTGTTATGTGGAGATACCTTTCTGACGCGTCTGCCAGATCCTGTTTTGCAGCAGATGGAAAATTTCAATGACCCAACCTATGGTGTCAATGATGCGTTTAAACCCGTTACCCGCTATTGGGATCGCATTACTCATCCGGCTCAGATTATTCAGTCTTTGCCGCACGCTATAGCCACTATGCTAGATCCGGCAGACTGTGGCCCGGCTTTTTTAGGTCTACCTCAAGATGTGCAGGGATGGACTTACGATTACCCCCTTTCATTTTTTGAAAAAACGATTCATCGTATTCGGCGCAGTGGCCCGGACGACAATGAGGTTGCTGATGCTGCAGCCCTTTTATTATCAGCCAGGCAGCCATTGATTATCGCCGGTGGAGGTGTGCAGTATTCGCAAGCTGTGAATGAGCTAACGCAATTTGCCGAAGCGCATCAAATTCCGGTGGTCGAAACTATTGCAGGTCGCGCAAATATGATCGCAACTCATCCATTAAACATCGGCCCGATAGGCGTTACCGGTTCAAATTGCGCTAATACTCTGGCTGCAGAGGCTGATGTAGTTTTGGCTGTGGGTACACGCTTGCAGGATTTCACCACAGGTTCCTGGACTGCATTCTCGAAAGGAGCCAGGTTTATTTCATTAAACGCTGGACGCTACGATGCCAGTAAACATAATTCCCTGTCGATGGTATGTGATGCCAAACTGGGGTTGTTGGCTTTACACAGCTCGATTGAATCCTATAAGGCCCCCGATGGATGGACGAGCAAGGCGCAGGAGGAACGAAAGCAGTGGGATATCTATGTAGCCCAGAATGTATCCTACGGAAATCGGCCAAATTCCTATGCACAGGCCATAGGCGTGGTCAATGAACTCTGCGATCCAAATGACCGAGTGGTTGCTGCGGCTGGGGGGTTACCTGCTGAGGTATGTGCTAACTGGCGCACGCTGGCAACGGGTACAGTGGATATAGAGTTTGGTTTTTCCTGCATGGGTTATGAGATTGCAGGCGGTTGGGGGGCACGTATTGCACAATCTGAAAGTGAACCCGAAAGAGACACCATAGTCTTTTGTGGTGACGGCTCCTATCTCATGTTGAATTCTGATATTTACTCTGCCGTGTTGACGCAGAAAAAACTCATTATCCTATTACTCGACAATGGTGGGTTTGCCGTTATAAACAAGTTGCAGAACAACACGGGTAATCAGAGTTTCAACAATTTGATTAAAGACACGCCGACAGTTTCCAGCGAACCTTTTGCGGTGGATTTTGCTGCCCATGCACAGGCCATGGGGGCTACCGCCGAAACCGTTGAGAATGCATCTGAGTTGTCAGATGCTTTCAAGCGTGCGCAAGAAGCGAGCAACACCTATGTGATCGTAATGAAAGTGGATGCCTATGAAGGATGGACCAACGAAGGGCATACCTGGTGGGAGATTGGTACCCCGCACACCTCAGAAACACCCGAAGTTCGAGATGCACATGCCGAGTGGGAGTCGAGTAGACAAAAACAGCGAAAGGGTGTTTAGGCAGTGATGGATTTCACGCGATTAAGCCAAAACAACTTCATTGTAATTGGGCGCGCTGGCATGGACTTCTATCCCGAACCCCCTGGTACAAAAACTGAAGAGGCGACCCATTTCTCAGCAAACCTGGGCGGCTCCTCTGCCAACATTTGTGTTGCCATCACCCGACAAGGTGGCCGTGCTGCGCTGCTTACACGTGTTTCTGATGATTCGGTAGGTCGTTTTTGCCTCAAGCAGTTGGATGGATACGGCGTTGATCGCAGTCAGGTTTATCTTGAGGGAGGTGAAGCGCGCAATTCACTCGCAGTATCAGAGAGCCGTATCGAAGATCACCAGACCGTGATCTACCGAAACGGCGCGGCCGATTTTCAAATGAACATCGATGATGTCAGCTCTGTGGACTATGCAAGCTATGGGGCTTTAATCACGACGGGTACAGTATTCGCTGCAGAACCCTCCAGAAGTGCCACGTTTCATGCGTTTACGCAGGCAAAAGCCGTTGGGTTACCGCTCATATTTGATGTGGACTACAGACCGTACAGCTGGGCATCTGCAGAGGAGGCTGCTATCGTCTACTCTCGGGCAGCCGCTCAGTGCGACGTCATAATCGGCAACGATGTTGAATTTGGTTTTATGGCAGGAGCCTATGAGCAGGGTCTGGAAAAAGCCCGGCAGCTTGCTCGAACGTCTGCCAGTATCGTCGTTTATAAAATGGGTGAACAGGGTTCTATCACGATCACACCTGAAGAAGAATTTAGAACCGGAATTTATCCTGTCACAGCCTTGAAACCAACCGGTGCTGGCGACAGCTTCATGGGTGGTTTGATTGCATCCTTGGCGGCGGGCAGATCGCTTAAGGAATCAGTGCTACGCGGATCGGCCAGTGCCTCGATCGTCGTGTCGCGCGTTGGATGTGCGCCAGCCATGCCAACACCTGCCGAATTGGATGAGTTTTTGTCATCACACCCTGATCCGATCATTAACTAAAAGGTATTTGTCCTGTGCATATAGCTCCTTATGACAACAAGAACCAGCCTATCGTCGACACCAACGATAAGCTGGTTCCGTTGAATTATTTCAATATAGTCAAACTGTCAAAAGGGCAGGCCTTTGAATACCAGGTGCCTGCCTATGAGACATGCATCGTACCGGCCACCGGCACTATCGATGTAGACATCGAAGGTGCATCTTTTACATCGTTAGGCAATCGCACAGTTGATGTATGGGGTGGCGAGCCAGAAGGGGTATATGTTCCTGTGGGTGCAAAAACGACGATGGTTTGTCTTTCTGACAACGCTGAAATATTTGTTGCAGGAGCCAGGTACGACAAAGTACTAGAACCGTTTGATGTTAGACAAGCAGAACTTGATCTCGTGCAATACGGATCGGACGACACGAAAACGCACCGCAAGATCAAACACATATTGGGACAAAAACAACATGACAAGGTAGGTCGATTGCTGGTTAGCGAATTGTTTACGGTAGGTCAGGGAGGTTGGTCGGGCTTTCCATCGCACAAGCATGACACCGACCGATTGCCTGACGAATCCAGACACGATGAAACTTACAACTTTCGATTTAAACCGAATCATGGCTCGGGTGTACAAATGTTGCAGCGAGTTGATAATGAGCCCGGTGATGCATATCACATTGTCGATGGATCTACTATCTGTCTGGATAAGGGCTATCACCCCTGTGCTGCCTTGCCGGGGTATGAGATGTACTACTTCACCATCCTGGGCGGTTTGAGTCAGCGTTCACTGGTGCAGTATTTCCAGCCTACTCATGCCTATCAGATAGAAACTATTCCCGGTATCAAAGATATGATCGCCAAATTCAAATGACGGTTGCAACGCTTGCTGAGGTTTTGCAACCGGCTCTAAGTGGGCACTATGCAGTCGCCGGGCTGGTGACGTTGGGATGGGAAGATATGCGCGCCGTTGTGGCGGCGGCCGAGGCTGAAAATGCGCCAGTCATCTTACAGGCGGGGCCAGGGTGTCGCGAACATACGCCTCTGCCAATTATAGGCAAGATGTTCCAGCACCTTGCAGAATCTGCCAGTGTGCCTGTAGTAGCGCACCTGGACCACGGTTACTCTTATGCTGAATGTAAGCAAGCAGTCGATTGTGGTTTTACATCTGTGATGTACGATGGCTCGCGTAAACCACTGCTTCAGAATATTGATGAAACAGCAGCTATCGTTGCGCTTGCTCATGCGTCGGGAGTTTCATGCGAAGGTGAAATCGGGTTTGTTGGCTATGCTGAAGGTGAAGACTCGACAGGCACCAACGCTGAGGAAGCCTCTCGATTTGCGCTTGAAACCAAGGTTGATGCAATGGCTATATCTGTCGGTAATGTCCACTTGCAAGAGAATAAACAGGTGGGTTTAGATGAGCAACAGATCTCAGCTATAGAATCTGTAACTGATGTGCCCTTGGTTATACACGGCGGATCTGGCGTACCTGAAGATCAGAGACTAAGGTTGTCTCGAACTACGAGTATATGCAAGTGGAACGTGGGTACAGAGTTAAGAAAGGTTTTTGGTCAGGCCTTAAGAAATTCAATTAACAGCGATGGCAACAGGTTTGATCGAGTGGCAATACTAAAAGAGACCCATGCCCCGCTAATGAATGCCACCCGATGCGTTCTACAAAGTGTCAGTTCGGAGCAGCGTATTAAAGGTTAAATTTATGAGATTACCCCTAGTTTAATAGCTGCGGCAACGGTATGTGTGCGATTGACCGTTCGTAGTTTTTTTCCGGCGTTGCGAAGATAAAAAACAACGGTGCTCTCTGCAAGATTAAGAATCAAAGAAATCTCCCAAGATGTTTTACCCCGGGCGGCCCAGTAGATGCAGCTTCGTTCTCTTATGCTCAAGGTCGAGCTTTTTGTCTGATGGTTAGTGTGATCGTCAGTCAATTTGGCAACGGAAGAACGGCTAGCCAATTGTGGAAGAAAACATTGTGAGTTCTGAATGTCTTCGGATGAGTCTGGGCTACCTAGTAAGTTTAACAGGCGTACAACAGAGGCCCTGCCTATCTGCGCCAGTGGTTGCCTTATAGAACTAAGTTGAGGGCTTGAATAGAGACACTCTGGTACATCATCGAACCCGATTATTGACATATCTTCGGGTACTCGAATGCCATGTCTTCTGCACCAATCCATCGCGCCAATAGCCATAGCATCGTTTTGGAAAAAAACGGCGGTCACGTGTTCTTCCAGTGTGGTGAGATTGTCCATTGCCAACGCACCCCCTTCAGCCGTAAAGTCACTTTCAATTTCAATTGCCACCTTAGCTTCGCTCGAATGCGCAGCGAGTTGGTCTTTGAAGCCTTTGCTCCTGTCCGCAACTTCAAAGAAACTGCTCGGGCCTGTGACCATTGCAACGCTTCGATGACCAAGGTCGAGCAGATGCGAGGCTGCCAGTGCACCGCCTTTTTCGTTATCAAAGTAGACGCTGCGTGTTTCGAAACTCTTGAGGCGGCGATTCATGAGTACTGAATTCGCTTGCTGCGCCATTAGATTGTTGAGTTCGTTGTCAGATATCCTGTCAGTGTGCAAAATGACACCGTCACAACTCACACTCAAAAGAGATTCCCAGGCTGCCAGTTCTCCCTCGCGTGATCTGGAGTTGGATTGTACGATTTCGCAATGACCCAAACTGTTGAGTTGTTTGACAGCGCTGTCTACTAGACGGCCATGGTAGCCAGATTGGAAGGTATTAGTGACTATACCGATTTTATAAGCCGGACCTTGTTGTCGGGTCTGTTCTCTATTAACAGGACTAACAGGTTTTAATAGGTTTTGCGAAAACAACCTTTCACGTTTTTTTAGCATGCTTCTGATGCCTGCGTTTTGATGGGAAATGAGCAAAAAACAATTACGAGATCCATCTCGCCGACACAATCTTCCCATGGACGTACTCGTCCAATACAAATTCATAGTATTAGAATATACGAAAAATGCCTATACGCAGATTTACTGACTAGAAGATTTGATATTGATTATCGCTATACCTATCAAATCTATACCAACAGCAGATTGACATTTAACTATGTCGCTGTTTGATTGATTGGATCCTTTCGTATACTAACGATAAGAGTTTAATGCGCTAACCGTAAGGGGAGCAATACGCCTTGGATTGGTATTCTATGAAGAATCTCAGCGAGCTAACAATTGTTTTGACAATGTTGAATCTACTGTTTTGAGTTCACGTGATCGATCTATGGTTGCTGTCAACAAGATCACAGGTGCTAATCCTACAAGGACTATAAACAATGAACCAAGCGCTGCCTCACCAATCATCTCGTCAGAGGCGAATTGATACACATGAGTGGCAAGCGTATCAAAGTTAAAGGGTCTAAGGACCAAAGTAGCTGGAAGCTCTTTCATGCAATCCACAAACACAACCAATGCTGCTGTCAATACACCGCTTTTCATTAACGGCAAATGGATACGCGTTAGTATGGTGGCTGATGAATGCCCTAAAGATCGCGCTGCATCATCCATATGAGGACTAATTTTCTTCATACTTGAATTAACTGAGCCATATGCAACCGCAAGAAATCGCACTGTGTAGGCAAAAACCAGCGCGAATACGGTCCCGCTTAGTAGCAAACCGGTTGAGATATCGAAATGCCGACGCATAATCGCATCCAAGCCGTTATCTATAGCGGCAAAGGGTATGATCACCCCTATTGCTAAAACAGCTCCGGGTATTGCATAACCCATGCTGGCGATGTTGACGCTGGTGTTCAAGAGTCGGCCCGCATGTAAGCGCTGGCTGTAGCTAAGCAATATGCCTATGGCAACTGCGCTGATTGCTGCAATCGCTGACAGGCTCGCTGAATTGAAAGCAATGAGTCGAAAATCTGCATTCCATGATTGATCGAAATACTGAATAGAGTAACGAAGTAGTATCCATGCTGGAATCAAAAAACCAAATACCACGGGTGCCAGGCATGTGATACACGCAAAGGTGCCTTTCACTCCTGTTAAACGTACACGGGCGACACCCTTGTATCGGGTAGCGGAGGGTTGAAAATTTTCACGGTGTCGTCTGCTTGTTTTTTCCAGCCCAATAAGAATCATGACGAACACAAGAAGCAGCGATGCTATTTGAGCACCTCCGCCGAGATTGTTCATGCCCAACCAGACATCATACAGACCAGCTGTGAGGGTACGGACCGCAAAGTAATCTACCGTGCCAAAATCATTCAGCGTTTCCATCAATGCCATGGCAAGTCCAACCGCAATGGCAGGGCGAGCCATGGGTAAGGCTACCTTAAAGAAACGGCTGCGGCGTTGACCACTTAGTAATTGGGCTGCTTCAAGCACGGAAGCTGATTGTTCCAGAAACGCTGCGCGTGCGAGCAAATAGACGTAGGGATAGAGCACAAGCACCATCATGATGGTGGCGCCTGCTAGTGATCTAATACTCGGGAACCAGTAATCGCTGGCAAGCTTCCAACCAAATAGGCTGCGTAGCGTGCTTTGCACTGGACCCGCAAATTCCAGTAGGTCGGTGTATATGTATGCGATGACATAAGCAGGTACTGCAAAAGGCAGTAACAATGCCCAATTTAGAATTGAGCGATAGGGGAATTCATAGTGGGTTACTAACCAGGCTGAGCTGATTCCTATTAGTAATGTACCGACGGCAACACCCAGCATCAAACCCAGTGTATTAAGTATGTAACTAGCCAGTACTGTATCAAGCAGGTGGGGCCAGATGTTTTCATCTGGATTAAAAGCAAGCCAGATGACAGACAAAACGGGTAGGCATACGAGCAGAGCCACTAGTATTGCCGCTAATGACCAGCGACTTAAGTTCTGTCGAACACGAATAGCTGTGGATACGTGTTGCCGGGATTCCGGTAAACGCCTGCGATACTGGATTGCGGGTGCGCTTTCATCCAGTCGTGACGAATGAACTGCGGTGTTTTTTAAAGGTCCAAACCGAGCGTTGATTTGCGCAGGCGCAGAATCGAGTTTTCCGCCGGGCCAGCTAACAGCGCTGGGTGTTGCCGATTGATACGCCGCAGAGGAACCCCATCGAGTCTTGACTCGCCCCGTGACGGTACCGCCCAGTTTGGGTAGCCTGGGTACTGCCGGCGTTTTTCCAGAACTACCCAGGCTTGTATTATCTGTGCTTTCCTTATCCGTCATAGTCTACGGCATCAACCATACGGCTGGCCTGTGCACGGTGGGTGGCTATTTGGCTCAGTGAAAGTTCGTCAATTTTAAACGCACCCCAACTGCTGACCAGCTCAGAGGCGGGCACATCGGTTTTGATGGGATACTCGTGGTTGTTTTCGGCATACATTGACTGGGCTTTGTTCGAGGCAAGATACTCTAACAGTTTGATTGCATTGTCGCGATTAGGGGATGCCTTGCTGAGCAGTACACCACTGATGTTCATATGCGTACCGCGATCATCCTGATTGGGGAATACAACGTTAACGGCTTCGGCCCAGGCCTGCTGTTCAGCATCGCTCATCATTGCACCCATATAGTAGGTATTGATAATAGCAACGTCGCATTCTCCTTGAGAAATTGCCTTCACTTGTGCGCGATCATTGCCCTGCGGTTTGCGCGCAAGGTTGGCCTTCACACCTTCAAGCCAGGTTTGGGTAGCTGTTTCTCCTTCGTGAGCAATGATCGAAGCGATTAGTTCGACCATATAACCGTGCTTACCGCTGCGTGTGCATATTCGTCCCTTAAGCTCTGGTTTGGCTAAATCACCATAGGTTTCGATGAGTCCTGGTGCAACCCGTTCTTTGGAGGTGACGATTATCCTGCCTCGCGAGGTGAGCCCAAACCAGTGTCCTGATTGATCGCGAAAACTCTCAGGGATGTTGCTAGTGAGTACCTTGCTTTCTACGGCTTGCGTTACGCCTGCCTTGACCGCTGCATCCAGGTTACCCACATTTGCAACCAGAACAAGATCGGCGGGGCTGTTGGCGCCTTCATTCGCAAGCCGCTCTATCAGTCCACTCTTGGCAAATACCGTATTGATCTTTATGCCTGTTTCTTCAGTGAATGCGTCGAATATAGGATCGGTCAGAAATGGCTGGCGATAGGAGTAGACATTAACCTCATCGGCCGCCGCAATGGTGTGCGTCGTAATCAGTAGACCCAATGCAAGTGCCGAAGACATCGCTGCGCGAATGAAAGGGATTTTTGCTGAACACGTCGAGGGCATGACGGTACTTTTCCTAGGTAGTTTGTTGTTGCAGAGCGTAATACGAATCATTCTTATTAACAACCACAAATTTTCTAAGGATATATCCTAGTAATTTACTCGGGTATTCTTAGGTCCTGTTCTCGATTATCTACGTTTCTGAGTAGTCCACGCTGTGGGGCGAACAAAAAGACCAGAATAAAAATCACGCTCATCAGTACCACTATGGTGGGGGCTGGCGCGCTATCGATATGGTAGCTGAGAGTGATTCCTGCCACCGTGGAGCCAATTGCTATGGCAATAGAAAACCACATCATGTTTTCAAAGCGATTGGTCAACTGGAAACTGATTGCGCCGGGCGCTATCAGCACGGCAATCACCAGAATAATGCCAACGGCTTTTATGGCGGCTACGATAACCAGCGACAGGACGGCCAGCAGTCCGTAGTGCAGTACTTTCGTGTTAATCCCAACCACGCGAGCGTGTTGCGGATCGAAAGCGAACACCAGCAAATCCCTGCGCTTGATGATCACCAGTAAAAATGCGGGAACAGTGAGTGAGGCGGTGAGCAGAATATCCATCCAATTGACACCAAGCATGTCTCCAAACAGCACCATGTGTAGATGTAGGCCAGTATCCAGTTTGGTGAACAGGGCAATGCCCAGTGCGAATAGTCCGCTAAACACAACGCCCATGACCGTATCTTCTTTTAGACGACTGTTTTCGGTCAAGTAGCCTGTTGATAGTGCGCAAAGCATGCCTGTTGCAAATGCGCCGATCAGATAAGGAATATTGAGTAAATACGCAATTACAAGCCCGGGGAGCACGGCATGAGATACGGCATCGCCCATAAGCGACCAACCTTTTAATACCAATAGACAAGACAGGACTGAAGCTGATACCGATACCAATAGTGCAATGATCAGTGCCTGTTGCATGAAATCGAACGTAAAAGGCTCAAACAGCACAATGAGCCAATTCACTTAACTTGCCCACGCATTTTGGCAGTTTGAAGTTCGTATTGTCTCAACCGCCGAGTTGCACGACGGCGATTTGCCAAGACTCCATGCTTGGGTCCTGCGATGAAGGCCATTAGAAATACTGTGGTTTGCAACAATACAATGACAGCGCCAGTGGCCCCATCCAGAAAGTAGCTCAGGTAAGCGCCAATGCCAGCCGTTAGCATGCCCAGTGCCACGCTAATTTGTAAAAGACGATCGAACCTGTCAGTTAGAAGATAGGCGGTTGCCCCCGGGGTAACGACCATCGCAATAACCAGAAAGGCACCGACCGTCTGCAAGGCGGCAACTGTGGATGCGCTGAGCAGTGTAAAGAACAGGATTTTTAGCCGTGCTGTCTTCAGACCAATGGAGTGTGCATGTGTTTCGTCAAAAAACACCACCAGAAAATCTTTCCAGAAAACCAGTAGGCAAATCAGCGTAATGAAACCGATGATAGCCAGTTGTAGAGCATCAAATGGTGTAACAGCGAGGATGTTGCCAAAAACGATGGTTTCGATGTTGACTGATGTTGGCGAGAGTGAAGCCATGAACAAACCGAGGCCAAAGAAGCCTGTGAATATCAGGCCGATGATCGCATCTGTACGCAAGGCTGAGTGTTGCGAGATAAACAACATAGCGGCAGCTGCCAAGCCACCTGATATAAATGCGCCCATTGAATAGGGAATACCTAGCATATAGGCGCCCGCAACACCGGGTACAACCGAGTGAGATAAGGCATCTCCTATCAGAGACCAGCCTTTGAGCATAAGGTAGGCACTGAGGAAAGCGCAGATTACGCCGACCAACGCGCTGCACCAGATGGCATTTACCATATAGCCGTACCCAAAAGGCTCCAGCATAGCGTCAATCACCTTGTTCAGATTCTCCATCGCCATAGAGTACGAACGGTCGTTCATCATCAGAAATGACTGTGACCTGGCGCTGGTCGTCATCATCATGAAGCTCACGACTGCCCAGAACATGAAAGCGCAGCGTGCCGCCAAAGGCCTGCTGAAGATTTTGCTGGGTAAAAACGGTTTCGGTTGGGCCGGCATCCAGAACCCGGCGATTTACCAGTACAACTTGATCGCAAAAATTCGGCACACTACCGAGGTTGTGCGTGGATACCAACATGACACGCCCTTCGTCTCGTAGACTTTTTAATAACTCAATGATGGCGTCTTCGGTGGTGACGTCAACACCTGTAAAGGGTTCGTCCAGCAAAATGACTTTGCCTTCCTGTGCCAGTGCCCTTGCCAGGAAGACCCGTTTTTTCTGACCGCCCGATAACTCACCAATTTGCCGGTGCCGATAGTCCATCATATTGACGCGTTCTAATGCGTCATGCACTTTTAGTTTGTCCTGCTTAGATGCACGCCTTAAAAAACCCATATGGCCATACCGACCCATCATGACAACGTCTTCAACCAGGACCGGGAAATTCCAATCAACCTCTTCGTTTTGTGGAACATAGGCGATAGTATTGCGAGCCAGGGTTTTACCGGCTGACTCACCCAGAATTGATACTTCACCGCGAGCCAGTGGAACCAATCCCATGATGGCTTTGAACAACGTGGATTTGCCGGAGCCGTTAATCCCGACCAACGCGCAGATAGAGGACGTCGGTATGTCAAATGTGGCATCTGCCAGTGCAACCGTGCCGTTGCGATAGACCACGCTCAATCCTGAAGCCTTTATGCCACTGCCAGCCGGTTGCGTGTTTTGTCGTGCGCGCAGATCGCGACGTTCCTGCAGCAGTGCGCTCGCATCCGTTGCTTGTGTATGTTGTGAGACGTCAGCAGATATGGGGCTGGGTCCCTCTTTCACTGCTGTAGCTCCAGGCCTTTTTCGATACCGGCTACCACGGTCTCTATTGTTACTTGCAGTAATTCCAGGTAGGTAGGCACAGGACCGTCACTTGCGCTCAGTGAGTCGACGTAGAGAACACCACCATAATGCGCGCCGGTTTCACGGGCGACCTGTTGGGCGGGTTTGGGTGACACAGTACTTTCACTGAATATGACAGGCACGTTGTTTTGTTTCATACCATCGATTAACTGTCGCACTTGTTGTGGTGTGCCTTGCGAGTCAGCGTTTATCGGCCATAGAAATAGCTCTTTTAATCCGAAGTCTCGGGCGAGGTAGCTAAACGCGCCTTCACTACTTGCCAACCATCGTGAGTTTTCTGGCAATCTGCTGATTTTCTCACGCAGCGGATCGCTTAGTGCCCTTATCTTGTCTTTATAGACGCTGGCATTTTTTTCATAGATCGACGCATTGTCTGGATCTGCTTTTGCAAGCGCCTTTTTGATGTTGTCGATGTAGACGAGCGCGTCACTGGGGCTCATCCAGACGTGTGGATTGGGTTTGCCATCATAGGGGCCTGAACTTATGCTCATCGGTTCTACGCCATCACTTAGCACCGCACTGTCAACGCCACTTAGTCTTGACAGGAATTTTTCGAACCAGAGTTCCAGGTTGAGACCATTCCATAGGATAAGGTCAGCCCCACGTGTGCGCCCTATATCTTTCGGGGTTGGCTGGTAGTTGTGGATTTCAGCACCGGGTTTGGTCACCGACAAAACATCGGCAGCATCACCAGCCACGTTCTTTGCCATATCCGCAAGAATGGTGAAGGTGGTAACCACTTGTAGCTTTTCAGCCGCTATGGACGTGGTGGAATAGAAGGCTGCGCAAAGAGGGAGCGAAAGTGCAGCGAGTTTTAACAAATGCTGCGATTTTGTCCGCCATTCGCTGATTTTGAACGGAATTATACTTAGAGACATAAATTTAGCCATGGCTTAGTTTATACTACTCGAATAAAATTACAAGTTCATGGCATAATTGCTGTCGACAACGATGCTGTCGTAATGCGCTTCCAGTGAGCACTGCATGAGTTCTGATCCTTCCAAATCCACTCCGGAGCGTCCGCTGCAGAACGCCGATGCGCAGGCTGAGGTATTTGCTGTGGTGCGGCAGGCGCATCAGATGGAATCAACAGAGGACTATGTCGAGTTGATTGATGATCTGATCGTTTCCCAGGGTGAGGCAAGACTTGTAGAGGTTGCAGAACGTTTGGGAATATCTCAACCTAGTGCCTCCAAGACCCTGGCACGGCTTCAGCGAGAAGGTTTCGTTACCAGCGAACCCTACCGCTCGATTTTTCTAACAGATAAAGGCAAGCAACTGGCTGATGCCAGTCGTGCGCGCCATGATGTGGTTTATCAGTTCCTGCTCTCTATCGGCGTTTCGGAGGCAACTGCAAAAGTTGATTCTGAAGGGGTGGAGCATCATGTGTCCGAGGAAACGCTCAGGGCTTTTCAACGCATCATTGATAGTCAGGCCGCATTGGGCAAAACCTGATATTCACTTACACTGGAATCGTTCTATGGAGATCACGCTGACAAGGCCGGATGATTGGCATCTGCACTTACGTGACGGAGAAATGCTGCGGGCAGTTATCACAGCCAGTGCAGAGCATTTCGGACGAGCGTTGATCATGCCTAATCTTGTCCCGCCTGTTGTAACTGCACAAGATGCCTTGCGTTACCGGCAACGCATCCTTGAGGCGCAGAGTGCTATGAACGCCAGATCTGAGTTTGCACCCATGATGACCTTGTATCTCACAGAAGATACACAAGCAGATGATGTCGTAGAAGCGGCTGCCAGTGGCACTATTCTGGCCGTGAAGTTATATCCGGCCGGGGCAACGACCAATTCGGCATCGGGTGTTCATAACCTCAGTAGGGTTATGCCTGTGCTTGAGGCCATGGCGGCTCATGACATCGTGTTGTGTGTGCATGGCGAAGTTACTACTGCTGAGGTTGATATCTTCGATAGAGAAGCCCGGTTTATCGAGACTGTACTCGAACCCTTGCGTCAGGCACTACCTGAACTACGCGTGGTGATGGAGCATGTGACTACCAGCCAAGGAGTGGACTATGTAGCCCGGAGTGATAGTCGTTTGGCGGCAACCATTACGCCTCACCATCTCATGATCAATCGCAATCATATGCTGGTGGGTGGAATACGCCCACATTATTATTGCTTGCCCATAGCTAAGCGTGAATCTCATCGTCAGGCATTGGTCAAGGCTGCGTGCAGTGGAGATCACCGTTTCTTTCTGGGTACTGACAGCGCACCACACACACGCTCGAGTAAAGAAAGCGATTGTGGCTGTGCCGGGGTTTTTAACGCAGCCAATACCATGGTTTGTCTGGCTACGGTATTTGAAGAGCAAAATGCGCTGGACAAGCTCGAATCGTTTACCTCCACTAACGGCTGTCGATGGTACGGTCTGGAACCAAACAAGGATACGCTTACGCTTAGAAAGTCTGAAGTAGCATCGCCTTTACCCGATCAGATTGTGCTTAGCGAAGACACAGTAATCCCTTTTGATCCTGCCCGATCCGTTTATTGGCAGGTAGTCTAGTTAATCTATAGCCAAGTAACCGGAACGAAAAAACAACTATCCATGTTTAACACATCATATGCATCGCGAGACGAGATGGCCGCCATCGCTGCGCGAATGTTGCTGGAAATAAAGGCGGTGCATTTTCGCCCCGACGAACCGTATATTTTTACATCTGGACTGGCGAGCCCTGTTTACATTGACTGCCGCAAACTGATTTCCTATCCTCGCATTCGTTCAACGCTAATGGATTTTGCCGTATCCACGTTAGTAAGAGATGTTGGGTTCGAAGCGTTTGATGCAGTCGCAGGTGGTGAAACAGCCGGTATACCCTTTGCAGCCTGGATTGCCGATCGTATGCAGTTGCCGATGCAGTATGTTCGTAAGAAACCCAAGGGGTTTGGTCGCGATGCAAGAATCGAAGGTGATATAAGAGACGGGCAACGGGTTCTGCTGGTGGAAGATCTAACCACTGACGGAGGTTCCAAGTTGAGTTTTGCCGAGGCTATACGAGAGGCGGGTGCACAAGTTGATCATACTCTGGTCGTTTTCTACTACGATATATTCAAGCAGACTCCGGATAATCTGGATAAAGCTGGTTTAAAACTGCATTACCTAGTAACGTGGTGGGATGTCTTGTCAGAATCACGCAGGGCAGGTCACTTTAGTGATGAGACGCATGAGCAGGTCGAGGCCTTTTTGAATGATCCAGTCGAATGGTCAGCTGCAAACGGCGGAAATTACCAACCCAAGGCATAGACGAGCCAAGACCAACCACTAACTTTCAGGTACAACGCGATGCGTGCAACGGACAGACTTGACAACCTACTCCCCGAGATCATTGCCTGGCGTCGCGATATTCATCAGCACCCTGAGATAGGCTACGAAGTGCATCGCACAGCAGCCTTCGTGGCGAACAAACTGCGCGAGTTTGGTGCAGATGAAATAGTAGAAGGTATTGGAAAGACCGGCGTCGTTGCATTGATCAAGGGCCGAAGTGATTCTTCTGGCAAGGTGATAGGTCTCCGGGCGGATATGGATGCGCTGCCCATTGTTGAAGCCACAGATGCAGAGTGGTCTTCCACAACTGAAGGGTCGATGCACGCTTGTGGGCATGATGGTCACACGGCAATGCTGTTAGGCGCAGCTCGAGCATTGGCTGATTCCAGGGATTTTGATGGCACTGTGGCTGTGATCTTTCAGCCAGCGGAAGAAGGAGGTGGTGGTGGCCTGGCCATGGTCAAAGATGGAATGATGGAGCGCTTCGGCATTCAAGAGGTGTATGGCTTACACAATATGCCTGGTCTGCCAGTGGGAGAGTTCGCGATTCGCCCGGGGCCTTTGATGGCCTGCGCAGATGAATTTGATATTGTCGTTAGCGGACGAGGCGGGCATGCAGCAATGCCGCATGTCTGTGTAGACCCTGTTGTGGTTGCATCACATATTGTATTGGCTCTGCAAAGCATTGTGTCGCGCGGAGTTAAACCGACAGATCCTCTGGTCATAACCGTAACTACCCTGGAAGTGGAGGGCGGAGCCTACAACGTGATTCCTCAACAAGTGCGTATGCGTGGCACTTTGCGCGCATTCGACGAAACTGTTCGCTTGGATGCCAAAGAGAGGATTGGCCTGATCGCTACACAGACAGCGCTTGCATTTAGTGCAAGTGCAGACGTCGACTACCGTGATGGCTATCCGCCTACCGTCAATCATAGTGAGCAAACGGATTTTGTTGTTAATGTAGCGGGCGAGCAGGTTGGAATGCACAAGGTGGATTCGGATAAACCCCCAATGATGGGTGCCGAAGATTTTTCTTATATGCTTAATGAACGCCCGGGAGCGTTTATGTTTATAGGCAATGGGGACTCTGCCATGCTCCATCACCCGGAGTACGATTTTGATGACGAAGCTATCCGTCATGGCTGCCATTACTGGATTAATCTTGCTACCGCGGCATTGCCTTTAGCATAGATCGCTTATCGATACATAGCCAGGTCACATAAATCATGGAACCGCTTGTTTTAGCCTTCGCCTTCTTGGCTGGATTTGCGTTTCGACAGATTGGCTATCCCCCTCTGCTGGGGTATTTACTGGCAGGTTTCATCGCGCATGGCATAGGTATCGGTTCAGGCGACGCTTTAGCTCCATTGGCTGACGCCGGCATTCTACTTCTTCTATTTACTATCGGTCTCAAACTGAACCCGAAAGACCTGCAGCCTCGCTATGTTTGGGGTTCGGCGATCCTGCATATGGCGATGGTCATACCGATGACCGCGGCTGTTATCTATGTGGTGGGCATGGTGTATCCACCATTGGCATTCGATCATCCAGCGGCGCCCTGGACTCTGGCATTTGCCTTATCTTTTTCAAGCACGGTGCTGGCGATTAAATTGTTTGAGGAACGCGGCGAAACTACCTCATTCTATGCATCGATTGCCATAGGAATACTGGTTGTACAGGATGTTCTGGCAGTCATATATCTGGTGCTGACTTCGGGGCATCTTCCATCCCCGTGGGCCTTGCTGTTGTTGGGGATACCGCTGCTTAGACCGTTGTTAAAGCGCTTTCTACCCATGATAGGTCATGGAGAATTGCTGCTGCTCTCGGGGATTCTGTTTGCGTTTGGTGCTGCGCAAATATTTGAATCGGTGGATTTAAAAGGAGGTCTGGGTGCGCTGGTTATGGGGATGCTCATAGCGCAAAGTAGTCATGCAAAAGCAAAGGAATTATATGAACAGCTGATAGGTTTAAAAAACCTGTTGCTGATTGGTTTCTTTCTGCAGATTGGTTACTACGGTATTCCCGAGATTGGGCTTTTGTACGTCGCTCTGGTGTTGGGAGCACTGATAACGTTGCGCCCCATCATTTATTTTGCACTGCTAACGCGGTTTGGCTTGCGGGCAAGAACTGGATGGTTATCCGGATTAAGCCTGTTTAACTATAGCGAGTTCGGTTTAATTGTGGCGGCTATCGCCCAAGAGGCCGGGATACTCGGCGAACAGTGGTTAACAACCATCGCGTTATCCATGGCATTGTCTTTCGTGTTTGCAACTCCGATTAATCGCAAGGCACACGAGTTGTACATTCGTTATTCAAAGAGCCTTAGCAAACACGAAAGAGCTGAGCGCTTGCCCGAGGAGGTTATTGGATCACTGGGAGGTGCCAACATTGCTATCTTAGGTATGGGCCGAATTGGCCGAGGCGCGTTTGATGCTTTACGAGACTCAGGTCATCAAAACATTGTGGGTGTGGAGGAGAGTTATCCGCGCACGCTGGAGCTTAACGAAAACGGGTGGTTCTGCGTGCATGGTGATGCGTCTGATAGAGATTTCTGGGATCGTACCGGGCTTGCCAATTGCGAATTGATCATGGTGAGTCTGAGCAACCACAGCGAGAATGTCAGAGTCGCAGAATTAGCTCAGGCAGTTAACTTTCAAAACACGCTCATCGTGGCTACTCGTTTTCCCGATGAGAAAGAAGACCTCGAAAAGCTAGGCTGCAAGACCTTCTATCGTTATCAGGAAGTCGGCCGCGACTTTGCAAACCACACACTCGAGCGTTTCATGAGTAAGAGTGACCCTGATGTAAGATCTGACTCGTAATTGCTGTTGAGCTAGCCGCGACCAATAAAAGGCATACTGCTGGCCATGATGGTCATGAACTGAACATTGGCAGACAACGGAAGCGACGCCATGTTCACCACAGCATCCGCTACGTGACTTGTATCCATGGTGGGTTCGGGTTTAATGCTACCGTCCGCCTGCGGCACGCCCGCGCTCATTTGTTCAGTCATGTTTGACGCCGTATTGCCAATATCGATCTGCCCACAGGCTATATTGAAAGCGCGGCCATCGAGCGATAGAGTGCGGGTCAGACCGGTAATCGCATGCTTTGATACGGTATAGGGAACGGATCCCGGTCGAGGTACATAGGCGGATATAGAACCGTTGTTAATGATCCGCCCGCCTTGTGGGGATTGTTTTCTCATCAATGCAAAGGCGGCTCGCGCTATTAAAAAAGCACCATGCAGGTTTACATCGATTACCTGCTTCCATTGCTCTACATCAAGTTCGTCAATTGGCATGGCGGGCACATTGGTGCCGGCATTGTTGAACACCGAATCAATCCGACCATGCTCTGATTCAATCTGCGCAAACAGCGCATCCACTGAGCTCTCTTTCGTAACATCGCAAGGTATAACTGACATGCGTTCAGCGAAATCTGACAGTTGCCGAGTTTCTTCCAGGGCTGATGCCCGACGGCCTGTCAGCACCACGTGGAATCCATTTGCAGCCAAAGCGATAGCGCTTTTTTGGCCAATACCTGATCCAGCTCCGGTAACTAGTGCAATGTGAGTCATAAAAATTTTTATCTAGGTTTTTTCGGATTTGCGCAGCTCTGCCAGGCGTTCCTGCAGATAGGACCCGGCACTATAGCGATCTGACAAAATAACATCAGGACGCGGATGTAAAAACAGCGGCAGGCTGATGCGGGCACGGCGTGAGTCATGACCTTCAGGATTGATGACCCTGTGCGTCGTTGAAGGAAAATAGCCACCCGATGCTTCCTGAAGCATATCGCCAATGTTAATTATCAGATTGCCAAAATCGCAGGGAACATCCAGCCAGCTGCCATCTCTTGCTTTAACCTGGAGTCCAGGCTCATTAGCAGCAGGCAGCAAGGTGAGTAGGTTGATATCTTCGTGCGCTGCGGCCCTGATAGCGCCCGTTTCAACATCATCGTCGATGGGCGGATAATGCAGAACTCTGAGTAATGATTGTGTGCTGTCTTTTATCATGTCTGACAGGGGCTCTTGATAGAGCTTGGCCACATCGGCAGGTGTCTGGTTTTCAACCCAGCCGAGCAAGGTTGCAGCAAAATCCACAGCCGATTTGTAGTAAGCATCAAGCTCCGCTTTCAAACTATCCGGACATCTGCCCCAAGGGTAGAAGTGAAAGTACTCCTTGATGTCTCTTACCGCTCCGCCTTTGGCCGTTTCTGCCATTGCTCTCGGAAAAAACCCATCGTATTTCTCCGGGTCAAACAGGAAGTCGTCTTTATCAGTGCTGTTGAAAAAATTGGACCAATTTTGATAAATGTGGGTGACTGTAGACTCCGCAATAGGGTGATTTCGAAGTACGCCAAATCCCGTTTCTCTCAAAGATTGAACAAACAGGGTCTCGGCGTCAGGCGCCTGGAAGTCGACTGCGGCAAGCTCTGCCATGAGAAAAACCTGATAAAAAACGCGAAGGTTCGGCCATGATAGCAGTTCAAGTCAGATGATTTTAGCGCTGGGGCCACCTTCTGCGTTTGCGTGCGCTACCATGCCGGTTATAGCAACATGACTTTTTCGCAAACTCCATGAGCGCCACGCCTCGTCAATTGACGATTCTCTTTGCTGATATAGGTGGCAGTGCTGCGCTTTATGAGCGGGTGGGCGACGCAGAGGGCTACCGATTGGTAGCAGCGAGCCTGACACTGATGAAAGCCGCCATCGAGCGTCATGGCGGAGAGGTGCTGAGGACGGTCGGAGATTCGGTGTTGGCAAGTTTTATCAACACCGATGATGCGTTTCTTGGAGCCCGGGATATTCAACGTGGTCATCTGGATTTGCCTCTGTCTATCAGGGTGGGCTTTCATCCCGGTCCGGTTATTCCTGATGGGGGCGATATCTACGGCCATGCTGTTAACGTCGCTGCCCGGGTGGCGGCCTTTGCACGGATCGATGAGGTGATGGCAACGGCGGCTGCAGTTGCTCAGCTTTCAGCCAAATACCGGGTTTTTGCGTCACAAAGCAGCACCATTGATGTACGTGGTGTGCCCGATGCCATAGAAATTCATCGTTTACAATGGCAAGAGCAGGCCAGCGCCGTAACGCAGTTAGCGTCGTCGGAGCCGGCAGTAAGCGTGGATCTGGCCAACAGCCGACTGCGCTTGGAGCATGGCAGCATCAATTTAAATGCGGGTGCCAGCCTGCGCGATGTATCCCTGGGCCGAGCTGAGGATAACGATATTGCAGTACTTAACGACGAGGCAAGCAGGCATCATGCGCGTATCGCGTTCAGGCGAGGTCAATTCGTGTTGCATGACGACAGTACCAACGGGACCTATGTGCAAAAAGATAGTCTGTTACCTTTTCTGGTTCGACGAGACTCAATTGTGCTCGATGGGCGAGGTCTGATCTGCCTGGGCGCACCTCCTTCTGACGAAGACATTGATGTAATTCGTTTCGAGCTTGTCTACGACTGATTGTTATACTGCTCCCGTATTTTTCAGGAAATAAAACAGCTTGTGTTCATTTGTTGCGGTGACGCGCTCGTCGATCTCTTCTGCCAACCAGCGGCCTCAGCCGGCTCAGTATCCCTACAAGGACATGTTGGCGGCTCTCCACTCAATGTAGCCATTGGTCTATCGCGATTTGGTAACGAGAGTGCCTATTTGTGTAAAAACTCGACAGATATCATGGGCAAGCGCATCGTCGAGTATCTGAGCAGCAACAATGTAAACACCGACTGGGTTGTACCTTCTGAGCTTAATAGCACGCTTGCCATGATTCAGACTAATGCTGATGGCTCAGCAAACTATGCTTTTTATACAGACAATTCAGCGGATTTGTCTCTTCAGGTTTCTGAATTGCCCGCAGAATTTCCAGATGCAATGCAGGTGTTGCATTTTGGATCTTATTCAACGGCCGTTGATCCGACCAGTAAGAGCCTGCTCACCTTGGCTCAACGGGAATCTGGTCGCATGCTTGTGTCATATGATCCCAATATCCGTCCAACCATTGAACCGGATTCAGCAATCTGGAGAGACAAGTTTGCTGGTTTTTCAACGGCGGCAGATTTTATCAAAGCCAGTGATGAAGATATCGGGTTGCTGTTTGGCCCGGACAAATCATTCGAAAGTTTCGCCACTGATGTTCTGGCAGCAGGTGCATCCCTGGTAGCTATTACGGAAGGCAGCAAGGGGGCGACCCTATATTCGAAATCTGGTGATCAAGCCAGATCAAAACCTATTTCGGTATCTGTCAAGGACACGGTGGGGGCCGGAGATACGTTTCAGGCTGCCTGTCTACATTGGTTAAACGCTAACGGTTGCGTTCATGCGGGAGAACTGAATACCTCCGAGGCTTCATTACAGGAACTAGCTGATTTTGCAGCAACTGCGGCCGCTATAACTTGTACTCGCCACGGTGCAGATATGCCTGGTCTCAGCGATGTGCTCGACGCATTGAGCTAGTTGTCGGCTATAACAACGCCTTCTGCACGCATGGCTGCTCTTGCGTCATCATTGGATCCGTTGACATCTATGCCGCGGCAGCCAGCTTCAAGTACAACGGCCTCGAAGCCTTGTCGGCGCGCATCAATGGCAGAAAATCTGACGCAATAATCCAGAGCCAGGCCCACGCAAACTACTCTTTTTACCGCACGTTCTCGGAGGTAACCACCCAGACCGGTGACCGTTGAATGGTCATTCTCGAAAAAAGCCGAGTACGAATCTATTGACCGTCTAAACCCCTTGCGAATGACAAGTTGCGCGCTATCAGCGTTCAATTGCGGGTGAAACTCGGCACCGCTGGAGCCTTGAATACAATGATCCGGCCAAAGGGTTTGCTCACCATAGGCCAGGGTAATGCTGTCGAATGGTTGCTTGCCGGCATGCTCACTTGCAAAACTTGAATGTCCGGCAGGGTGCCAGTCTTGCGTAAAGACGACTGTCTCAAACGTGGGTATCAAATCGTTGATGAGCGGAAGTATGGCTTCTGCATCGGGCACGGCGAGTGACCCACCCGTGCAGAAATCGTTTTGCACATCGATAATAACCAGGCAGTCGTTCGCCTTTGCGCTAAAAATGCTCACGAGCTATTGTTGAGCGGCGTACAACACGACAACACGCTGTTGAGCATCATCAGCATTGTCAGGTAAAACCGCTGCTGCAGCGTCCTCACCCAATCCACTGATTGTTTTAATTTTGGTGTAGTCGAGTCCGTTTTGAATCAGGAAAGAACGCACATTGGTCGCACGTTGTAGAGCGAGCTGTTGATTGTAGATCGCCGGACCACGTCGGTCGGTAAAACCAAAAATCGATACGCCGGTAGTACGGTTTTTCTCTTGAGCTATGAACGAGCTGAGTACTTTGGCTGCATCTTCGGTAACCTCGGCACTGTTGCGATCAAAGTAGATTTTGTATTCAACTGCTTTGCCTTCCTGCCGGGCTCTGAGATCATCTTGTGTGATGAATCCTTTAGCCGCTAATTGATCCACTTGCTCTTTTACAGTGCTCAATTTACTGATCAGCGCCGGGTCAGCGTTGCTGGCAGTTTCGAGGCGACGTTCTAACGCGGCGATCTGCGATTCAAGGGCACTTTGAATCTGTTGGGCATTGTCTGCTTCAGATGAAGCGGCCGGGAGTTCCAGCACGCGTTGCTCAAGGCTCTGAATCTGACCACGTGTGGAATCAAGTAATTCTTCCAATGCGTCGGTGTTGTTGGCCTCAATATTACTTTCCAGCTGCGCCTGCACCAGAGCTAATTGATCGCGAACTTCTGCTTGAACTGTATCTATCGAAAGCGAATCGCTGGCAGTTTTCAGCTCGGAGATGGATCCGTTGATCTCTTCAAATGATTGTAGAGTGAGTGCATCACGTGCCTCGAGCTGCGTAATTTTCTTTCGCGCTGCCTCTAACTGTTCATTGAGCGTTGAAATTCGACGGGAATCAGAATTGACTGTAGTAAGACGCGACTCGATGGCAGAAAAACGTTCGTCGAGTCCGGCATTGAAAGCAGATACAGCCTGTACCGTGTCTTCGGCGGATTGGTTGCTGGAGCCATCAGAAGCACTGGTATCATCGCCACTGGTTTCAGGGTTTTCAATTTGCGACCTGTTTTGTGAAGCCAGGGTATTTAGCCTGAGACTGAGCGCATCGGCACGATCGTTCATTTCGGAAACATTCTCCGAGACTGACTTCTCCAGCGCTGTCTGATCGTCTGCGAGACTCGATAATTGCGTGCTAATACTATTGACATTGTCGTTGATGGATTTCAAGTCTGCGACAGTGGTTTGCTCATCTAGTCGTCTAACCAGTAAGTCGAGTCGGCTGTCAATAGCATCCAGACGCACGATACCTGCATCGTTTCCGGCTGAGATATCCCTGACCGAGGTGCCAACCGAGGCTAGTTCTTCCCGGACCTGTTCAACCGAGCTGTTGGCGGCCGTCAAAGCCTCATCCTGGGCGCTGAGACGCTGATCGACAGTATTCAGCCTTGTTTCCGAGCCACTCACCAAGCTGCTTATCGCAGCCAGCTCCTCGCCGCTCTGGTTGTCCGTTGAAGCCGCCTCCGCATATTCACTAAGGCGTTTTTCCAGATCCTCCAGGCGCGCTGTCATTGCCTGCTGCGACGAAAGCGAGTCTTCGAGCTGCGCTAGGCGGGCGGTTAAATCTGTCAGATCACCATTCGTATCCACATCACTGGCGGTGCTTTCAGCGGCAGCCTGCTGTGCTGATAACGAAGTCTCGAGACTGGCAAGGCGATCGCTGATCGCCTGTTGTTCTGCCGTGTTAGCCTCCAGGCCTTCCAGACGAGTCAGCAGCGCCTGCTGCTGCTGCGATGACTGTCCGGCCGTTGCCGTTTCCGTGCCGCTTATCGACTGTACGCCCGCCTGGATGCCAGTGTTAAGCCGTGCGGCTACGCCTTCAGCCTGCGTTCGCAGATCGTCTACAGTTCCCTGCGGATTCTGTAGTTTCCACACACCACCCCCAAGGACAAGTCCCAAAAGAGCAAGTACTAGCAGTTTCTTCATAGTTTAAAGCGCCAATTCCATAGATCAGACATACAGGTACGAAGTGTATATCAGGCCTTAGGACTCTTACCAGCCAGTTCTATCATCAGTACTGCTAGCGGGGGCAGGGTGAGGCTCAATGATGCAGGTCTGTCATGTGCACTGATGTCCTCTGCAGCGATGGGTTTCCTATCTCGTTCGCCGCTTTTCAGGCCATTTCCCTGCCCACTACCGCCATAGATTTCATCGTCAGAATTAAGCAGCTCGACGTAGTTGCCCGGCTCGTTAACGCCAATCCGGTAGTTATTTCGAATGACAGGCGTGAAATTGCAGATCGTAATAACGCTTCGGTCTCTGTCTGCGGAGTAACGGTAGTAGGAAATCACGCTTTGCTCCACATCATCACAGTCGATCCATTCGAAACCCAAGGCGTTGCAGTCCGTTTCATGCAGCGCAGGATGGCTGGTATAGAGTTTGTTTAGATCTCTTACCAGAAATTGCATGCCTCTATGCTTGGGTTCTTCTAACAGATGCCACTGAATGCTGCCATCATGTTGCCACTCGCTGTATTGCGCAATCTCGCTGCCCATAAAATTGAGCTTCTTACCGGGATAGCTGAACATCATTGTGTACAGCGCACGCAGGTTCGCAAACTTCTGCCAGTCATCGCCAGGCATCTTGTTAATCATAGAGCCTTTGCCGTAAACCACCTCATCGTGGGAAAAGGGCAGGGTAAAATTCTCGCTAAACGCGTAGATCATGCCAAAGGTCAGGCTGTTGTGATGGTATTTTCGGTAGGCAGAGTCTTTACTCATGAACTCTAGAATGTCATGCATCCAACCCATATTCCATTTGAAGGTAAACCCCAGACCTCCATCATAGGTAGGACGGCTCACTGACGGGAAGGAGGTAGATTCTTCTGCCAGCGTCATTGCCCCCTGTTCATGTACCAGAATATTCATTTGCTTGAGAAATTCTATGGCTTCAAGGTTTTCCCTCCCGCCATGGCGGTTTGGGATCCACTGCCCGGCTTCTCTTGAATAGTCCAGATACAACATCGAGGCAACAGCATCCACGCGCAATCCGTCAAGATGAAATTCTTTGATCCAGTAAAGCGCATTGCTGAGAAGATAATTAGCTACCTCACGTCGACCAAAGTTGTAAATTAAAGTTTGCCAATCCTGATGCATCCCCTGACGAGGGTCAGCATGTTCGTAGAGGTGGGTGCCGTCAAACTGGCCGAGGCCGTGCTCATCGGTTGGGAAATGTGCAGGCACCCAATCCATAATCACGCCTATATCCACTGCGTGGCAGGCATCAACAAAATGTCGAAAATCATCAGGGCTACCGAATCGTGAGGTCGGTGCGAACAAGCCGATCGGTTGATAACCCCAGGAACCATCAAAGGGGTGCTCGGTGATGGGCATCAGTTCAACATGGGTAAAGCCATTTTCCAACAAGTAAGGAATAAGAGTCGCTGCCAGCTCGACATAGCTTAGTGAATCTCCGTGCAGGTTGTGCCGCCATGATCCTGCATGCATTTCGTAAATGGAGATAGGTTGCTGGCGCATGTCCAAGCCCCGTTTGCGATTCAGGTAGTCCGTATCGCTCCAAATAAATTTACTTTTGAATACGATGGAGGCATTGCCCGGGGGTTGCTCGAAATAGGGAGCGTAGGGGTCATTCTTGAGTGGCAGCAGATGCCCGTCCTGTGCAGCTATTTCAAATTTATACAACGCACCCTGACCTACTTGCGGAATGAAAATATCCCATACGCCGCTGCCAGGATGAGAGCGCATGGCATGTCGACGACCATCCCAATCGTTGAAATCTCCGACCACGCTCACGCGAGTGGCATTGGGTGCCCAGACGGCGAAATGAACACCCTCTACACCATCAAACTCCATCCAGTGAGAACCTAAGGTTTTGTAGAGTTCCTGGTGAGTGCCTTCATTGAACAGATGCCGGTCCAGGTCACCTATAACAGAACTCAAAGAATAGGCATCAATGATCTGCCAACGATGCTCGCCTTGTGTGAGTTCCAGTCTGTAGGGGCCTACGGCTTGTTCAGTCTTTACTTCAAACAATCCATCCCGGTGAATTCTTTCCAGTGCGATTTTGTCACCTTTATCGGTTAACAACGTGACCGACTCGGCGTGCGGTTGGAAGCTACGGATAACCGCCGCGGTACCTGCTTCGGCGTCTGAATCAATATGCTGGCCAAGAATAGAAAAAGGTTCGGGGTGCCGGGCACATACTATGGACTCGATCGTAGCGGCGTCGATGGTCAGACTCATTGGTATAACTCCGAGATATAGCGCTCGGCGCTGCTGCGCCATTCAAACCGTTGCTTTCGTGCATTATTAGAAATTTCACGGAATTTATCGGGTCGCTGCTCACGCATCAAGAGAATTTCCTCAAAGCGGCTTTGCAAAGCCGCACTTTGCGCTTCCATCGAATCTCCGGCGAACAGAAAACCGTCTTCGTTATCATTGATGGTGTCACGCAAACCTCCAACTGCATGCGCCAGACAGGGCTGTCCCTCACGCATGGATAACATCTGACTGATGCCACAAGGTTCAAACGAGCTGGGCATGAGAAACAGATCTCCATTAGCAAACAGCAAATTTGCAAGACGATCCGAATACAGGTTGAGGAATAGAAATTGTGTGTTCCGTGTGGCTATGAGACGACATTGATTTTCAAGTTCGCTGTCTCCGGAGCCCAGTAGTATGAACAAACCCCGTTCATCAAGTGATTCGAGCATGGTTTCCAGCGGAATTGATCCATCTTCCACGGGGTTTAGTAGCAGTGCCATTTTCTGCCCGGTTAGTCGTCCTACACCAGTGATGATGTGTTTTGGACGGGTCAAGTTCTGCCAGCGCATCAGCCGTTGGTGGGCGAGATAGTCAATGGAGATCAGCTCTGGTTTGCGTGCCATGATGTTTAGTAGTTCATCGCTGGTTTGTTGGATGAACTGCGGCCAGCTTAGCGCGTCGCCCCCAGAGCTTGAGTAGTCTATGCCGTTCAGAATCCCGACTAGTTTTCCCTGATGCGCTGCATTCTGTAAATCACCCTCCAAACCTTCGCCACCATGAAACCCCTTACTTGCATCGTTACTCTCGATAATCTCCCGGGCATACGTTGGCGATACAGTGTGCACGCTATCAGCAAGTCTTATTGCTGTTGCGATCGGATTGACGCAGTGTGGCCATCGCGGATCGCTTAGATCATCTGGGTTGTAATGCAGGTGGGGAAACCAGGTTTGCAACGATGAGGTGTTTTCAGCAAGCGGTCTGATACCTTGCAGAGCAATGTTATGAATACTGAACACGCATCGCAGTGCTTTTAGTGATTCAAATGCAGGATCGTATTTGATTAACGCGCTTGCCAGGCCGGTGTGCCAATCGTGAAGATGAAGTACATCAACCTGGCCAATCAAATCTTGAGAAATGACTGATAGGCCTGCCACGCAAAAGAATGCGAACTTGTTGGCATCGGTGGCGAAGGGTTGCGAAGGGTCATCATCGCAGTAAACATGCCCTTTGCCACACGCAGCGAAGACAGGGTTGTGCAAAACGAGATATCGAACGCCTGGAATACTATCAGCGTAAAGTTCGTAGATTTCGACACGTTCGGTTTTGCCTCTAAAAAGGGTGCTGCAGGCTCCAACCAGTTTTGCATCGGGAAGTAAGTGAAACGCACCGTAGGCAGGTATGATGACTGTTATCTCAACATCCTGAGAGGCAAGGGCTGTAGGGATATCGCGAACCACGTCTCCGATACCACCCACTTTTGCGCCGGGGATAACATCATTTTCGGCTGCCAGCATGCAGACGTGAAGCTTCGATGACATGGTTCAGTCGTTTGTCCGTTAGTAATCCAGCAGATCCGTCAGCCAAGCGCCTGAACGCATTATTTAAGCCGGAACCTCAGTTGGCTCAAAGCCTACAAAGAAGGTAAACCCCGAACACAGGGTTTATCAGCGCATTCTATGCAGCAATTGACCAAAATGACTCGGTGTAACAAGAGTGATGCCATTTTCTGTAATCCGAAACCCACGCGCTTTGTCACGTTCTTGATCAATGCCGACATCGGTGCCTTCCGGCAACACCGTACCCGAATCAATAATGGCTCTTTTTACGATGCAATTTCTGCCAACCTCCACGTTAGGCATGATAACCGAATCTTCAATATCGCTGTAAGAACGGACTCGAACGTTTGAAAACAGCAAGGAGCGATTAACTGCGCCGCCTGAGACGATGCAGCCGCCAGAGACAATGCAGTTCAGCGCCATACCCCGCCTGTCGGCGGTGTTGTGAACAAATTTGGCTGAGGGTAGCTGCATCTGATAGGTGTAAATGGGCCATTCCTTGTCGTATAGGTCGAACTCCGGTTGAAAGTCGACCAATTCCATATTTGCTTCCCAGAAAGCATCGATAGTTCCAACATCTCGCCAGTAAGGTTGGCCTTTGTTCTCAGGCTGATCGTCACCCAGTCGAAATGCATGAACCACATATTTGTCCACGATGTGGGGCAGTATGTCTTTGCCGAAATCATGTGTGCTATTAGGTGTATCAGCGTCGCGGATTAATTGTTCGTAGAGAAATTCAGTGTTGAAAACGTAGTTGCCCATAGAGGCCAGCACTCTGCCGGGTTTACCCGGAATCTCTGCAGGCTGAGCAGGCTTTTCCTGGAACTCCAACACGCGACCAGACTCATCTACCTTAACAACTCCAAACGCGCCGGCAGCTTCTTCTACAGAGACTTCCACGCAACACAGCGTCATATCAGAGTCTCGTTGAACATGCGAGGATATGAGCGGGCCGTAATCCATCTTGTATATGTGGTCACCACCTAGAACAAGTACAAATTTCGGAGAGTGTGTACGAATAATGTCCAGATTCTGAAACACTGCATCAGCTGTTCCCTTATACCAGCCCTCATCGACGCGTTTGGAGGCTGGAAGAATTTCCACAAACTCGCCGAATTCAGCTTTGAAGCCCGACCAGCCGCGGCTAATATGGCGAACCAGAGAGTGTGCCTTGTACTGGGTCGCCACGCCAACGCGACGGATGCCGGAGTTGATGCAATTGGAAAGGGCAAAATCGATGATCCTGAACTTACCGCCAAAAGGCACAGCAGGTTTAGCACGCCACTCGGTTAATTCATGCAGACGGCTGCCTTGTCCTCCAGCTAGAATTAGAGCCAGGGTATCTCGCGTTAATCTTGATATATGCCTTTCGTCTACGGTGCTCATACAACGACAATTTGGTAGGGGCGTGTTAGTAGCTTACCCATAACAATCGGAATTGGCAAAGCACTTGTGAATGTGAAGAAGAGGTAGTACGGTTTGATGTCTCGTCCTTGCAGTACTTCACATTTCCGGCGACCCATTGCAGCGTGCAACACGTTATAACTACCTGTCTATTTAATCCCTCTCGCAATATTCAACTGACTCATGCTTAAAGCACGAAAACTTGTAGATCCCAGAGCAGACTGGGTATCAGAACCGGTGGTGACGAGTAACGATCCAGAGTCGTTGCGGTGTTCTATAGAGAATAACTTCTCGCATACGCTGGGCCGCGATATCGATCATGCGTCTGCACACTTTTTGTACAAAGCCGTGGCTATGACAGTGCGCGATCAACTGATGTCTAACTGGCGTGCAACGCGCAAGGCAGTTGAGTCGCCGACTGTGCGTCGTACCTGTTATTTGTCCATGGAGTATTTAATGGGGCGTGCTCTGGGCAATGCTGTGCACAATCTTGAACTCGACAAGGCACTTCATCAGGCACTCTCTGACTTGGGAATCAGACTAGAGCAAATAGAGGCGCTTGAACATGATGCAGGATTGGGGAATGGCGGCCTGGGAAGACTGGCAGCCTGTTTTCTTGATAGCTGCGCATCACTTGCATTGCCAGTCACAGGTTATGGATTGCGCTATCGATACGGTATGTTCAAACAAGGTATCGATCATGGCTGGCAAGTAGAAAAACCGGACAATTGGTTGTCTGAAGGGCATGTGTGGGAACTCGAACGCCCCGAATTGGCCTGCAGAATTCGCTTTGGTGGTCATGTAGATGTGATCACGGATATACAAGGCAAGCTAACCCATCGATGGGTCAATACAGATGATGTGCTTGCAGTTCCATACGATGTGCCGATCCCCGGTCATGGCAATGGCGTGGTTAATACACTGCGACTATGGAAAGCCACGGCCACTGATGAATTTAACCTTAGCGAGTTCAATGCGGGAGGCTACACCGAGTCTGTTGCTGCCAAAAACGCCGCTGAGAACATCACCATGGTGTTGTACCCCAATGACAGCAGTGAAAACGGTAAGGTATTGAGACTACGTCAGCAGTACTTTCTGGTATCAGCCAGTTTGCAGGATGCGCTGCGAATCTGGTTTCGCAGTGCAAGCAGTCTGGAAGGATTCGCCGAAGCACATTGTTTTCAATTAAACGATACGCATCCCAGTCTGGCCGTGCCTGAATTGATGCGTTTGTTGATAGATGAACACGCCTTGTCATGGGATGAAGCCTGGAGCATTACAACCCGTGTAATGGCCTATACAAACCACACCTTGCTGCCTGAAGCATTGGAGTGTTGGTCACTCAACATGATAGGCGCTTTACTTCCCAGGCCAACCGAAATTATTCAGGAAATCAACCGGCGTTTTCTCGAACATATCGCGCAAAATACACCTGCTGCAGTGCAACAGCAGGCGGAGATGTCGATAATCTCGTTTGATTCGGTACCTGTTGTGCGGATGGCGCATCTCGCTATTGTGGGGAGCTATTCGATAAATGGCGTTGCCGCATTGCACTCTGAATTGCTTAGAAGCGGTTTGTTCAGACACTTCAATGAAATCTGGCCGGAACGTTTTAACAACAAGACCAACGGTGTCACTCAGCGGCGCTGGTTGGCCCACTGTAATCCTGGACTGCGATGCTTGCTCGATGAGCGTCTAGGCACTGATTGGGTGCATGATATGGATAGGCTAGAGCAACTGAGTGCGCTGGCTGATGATCCATTGATGCAAGAACAGTGGCACAACATAAAGCAAACGAACAAAATTGCTCTCAGCTCTTTGGTGAGTGAAAGAACCGGCATCAAAGTTGATTCAGCGATGTTGTTCGATGTTCAAGTAAAACGTATGCATGAATACAAACGGCAATTGCTCTGTGTATTGAATGCAGTACATATCTATCTGGATCTTCTTGACGGCAAAAATCATCATGTGCCACGGTTCGTTCTTATTGCCGGTAAGGCCGCACCTGGCTACCACATGGCCAAGGCGATCATCAAGCTGATCAACAATGTGGCTGATGTCATCAATAACGATCGCAGAACTGCGGAAAAACTGAAGCTGATATTTCTGCCGGATTACAACGTGTCGTCGATGGAGGTGATTTGTCCAGCAGCTGATCTGTCAGAACAGATTTCAACTGCGGGTAAGGAGGCCTCCGGAACCGGCAATATGAAATTTATGATGAATGGCGCTATAACCATCGGCACACTTGATGGTGCTAACGTTGAAATACTGGAGGCCGTGGGCAAACAGAATTTCTTCAAATTTGGTTTGAGCGTTGATGAGGTTGATGCGGTGCGAGCGGAGTATTCTCCGACAAGTTTCATTGCGGGGGATGCAAGACTGCGGGCTATATTTGAAGCATTCGATAGTGGACTGTTCGATGGGGCTGAAGCTGATTTGATTCGCAGTGTAATTGATGCAGCACGCAGCCCTCACGATCCCTGGTTGACAGTGGCAGATTTGCCTGACTATCTAGATGCTCAGGAAGCCGTTGGCAAAGCCTGGAATGACAAACAGCAGTGGTGCCGCATGAGCATTCTCAATACGGCAAACAGCGCCAGATTTTCAACAGATCGCACTATGCGTGACTACAACGCGGATATCTGGAAATTGGATGCCATTGATATGACAACTACTGAGTCAGATTCGGATAGTTCACTGAGGAAGAATCAAGCGTGACTCTATTAGCCGGCCGCAGCTGGCCAATGGGTTCCAGCTATGAGTCGAATGGAGTTAATTTTGCCCTGTTCTCGCAGCACGCAACCCGAGTTGAGCTTTGCCTGTTTGATGATACAGGCTGTAATGAAACTACGCGTCTCGAACTTCCAGAACATACTCATGGTGTGTGGCATGGCTTCCTGCCGGATGCAAAACCTGGACTTGTCTATGGGTATCGTGTCCATGGCCCTTACGACCCCAACAACGGACACCGATTCAATCCGCACAAACTGCTGCTTGATCCCTACGCCAAAAAACTGCTTGGTTCATTAACGTGGAACGATGCCAACTATGGGTACATCCGCGGCCACGCAGATGCAGATCTATCTTTTGATAAACGCGATAGCGCACCTTATGTGCCCAAGTGTGTGGTAGTTAAACCTGCGACGAGCAGTGTCAAGCACGCGCCACATATAAACAAAGGACAGGCTCCTATACAGCGGCCATCACAACTGGATAGCGTCATCTATGAGGCACATGTCAAGGGTCTTAGCGCTCAACTGACTCAGATTTCCACCAAGCGGCGCGGGACTTACAGCGCAGCCGGTTCTAAGGCCGTTTGTAGCTATTTGAACTCGCTGGGTGTAACCGCACTTGAACTATTGCCTGTACATGGTTTCATCGATGACGATTTTCTGGTTGCTCAGGGTCTGGTTAATTACTGGGGCTACCAGTCGTTAAGTTTCATGGCCCCTGATTCTCGCTATGCCGCCACGCAGGATGTGATCGGAGAGTTTCGGGAGATGGTCAAAGCTCTTCATAAAGCAGGCATAGAGGTTTTACTTGATGTGGTTTACAACCACACGGCTGAAGGCAATGAACTAGGCCCGACATTGAGCTTCCGTGGAATCGATAACTTATCCTACTACCGTCTCGATCGGAATCCTCGTTATTACATTAATGATAGCGGTACGGGCAACACCTTGGCTGCTCAGAATCCACCTGTGTTGCAGTTAATAATGGATAGCCTTAGATATTGGGCTGGTACCATGCAGGTCGACGGATTCAGGTTTGATCTGGCCAGCATATTGGGGCGCGAAGACAAAGGCTTTGATCGTGGTGCCGGTTTCTTCGACGCCATTGCCCAGGATCCACAATTGGCTGATGTGCGACTAATCGCAGAGCCCTGGGATATTGGTCCGGGGGGGTATCAACTAGGTCAATATCCGCGCCGATGGTCAGAGTGGAACGATCAGTTTCGTGACACTGTCAGACGTTTCTGGAACTCCGATGCTGATGTGTTACCAGAATTTGCCAAAAAATTACTGGGTAGCAGTGCCTTGTTCGAATGGCAGGGCAGGTCGCCCTCAGCAAGTATTAATCTGATTACTGCCCACGATGGATTCACCTTAAAAGATTTAGTTAGCTATGCCTATAAGCACAACGAAGCTAATGGTGAGAACAATGCCGATGGCCACGGCAGTAACCACTCAAACAACTATGGCGTTGAAGGTAAAACAAACGATCCAAAAATAAAGGCTATCAGGATGCGGCAGCAGCGTAATCTGTTGTGCTCTTTGTTCCTGTCCCAGGGTACGCCCATGCTGCTTGGCGGGGACGAGCGAGATCGAACTCAATTAGGTAATAACAACGCTTATTGTCAGGATAACAAAACCACCTGGATTGATTGGCACGACGAAAAAGATGCGCGTCAATTGCGGCAATTCACCCAACGTCTTATCCAGTTTCGTGCGGCACAGCCTGTACTTAGACGTCCGTGGTATTTGCACGGAGACTGTTTTTCGCTAAGTACTGGCCTGCCGGATGTCAGTTGGCTTAATGGCGATGCCCTGTTGATGACTGAGGCAGACTGGCATGTTCCCGGCGGAGGCTTTGTTGGTCTTCAGTTGATGGGTGATGCTATTCCAGCGGAGCAAAATATTGCACCTTCAGACACCTTGCTATTATTGTTTAACAGCGGTGGCGAAACCATTCAGTTTCCATTGAATACGCCACACGTAGCCGGGGCAAACTGGATATTGGAAATTGATTCGTCTGATGCAGAACACAATAATTCAGCAATTGCAAACAATCAGTGCTGTCCAGCTCATTCAGTTGTGGTTCTGAGACTTAGCGCTTGAGTCGCTGTTATACTCAGCTGCGAATTGGTCTAGCCTGTTGAACAGCTATGAAGTCCACCCTGCCAGCGACACACCTTTTACGTCAGTTTCTACTGTTTTTGTTAACGTGCGTTTTTTTATTGACTCTGATGCGCGCGGCTTATGGTTTATGGCAATTTCCCAAACTGGAGGAGGCAGATGCTCTCATCCCTTTGTTTGTTCAAGGTCTACGATTTGATCTAGCCTTGATAGGGCTTATCTGCCTGATTCCTGTTGTTTTGGGTTCTTTGCTGTCAATGACTTCGGCAACCAGAGGGTTGGCTAAGTTTGTAATCGTGGCGTTTCTGTTGTTAGGTTTGTTGTTGATTCTTGTGCTTGAGCTCATTACGCCTTGGTATGTGGATACTCAGGGCCTTCGTCCGGACATTGATCTTTTGCTGGCGACCGAAAATCCGATCGACACCGTCAAACAGGTTGCCACTGTACATGCTATACCGTTAGCTGTCGGGGTAATACTCAGTGTATTGATCCTCATTGCATTTTGGGCCCGAATGGAGCTACAACGTTTTTTACGTTACCGCGTATCAGCCCTGTCAGCACTATTCATGGCCATTGCCGGAGGCCTTATCTGCCTAATAGCTATCTGGTCTACACCTGATCTGCGCAAACCCGCTTTTTCACCGGGTGACTCATTGATCAGCAAAGATTCCACAGTCAATGATCTGGCAATGAATAGTACATACAAAACTCTATATACAGCTGCATTGCCTTACCTGAATAAACTAGGTGAACTGAAAACTTTCTGATAGCTTGCGCTCAGATACTCAGTGTACCTACGCTCGAACCTCCGCATACATACAGGGTTTGTCCGGTAACAAAGCTGTTTGCAGGGTCACAAAAAAACACAAATGCGTTGCTGACATCGGCGACTGTACCCAAGCGTCCTACGGGTATCCGCTTGGCTAAGGCAGCTTCCTGCTCGCTGTCTTTTTCGATTATGCCCCAGAAATTATCGGTAAGTACCGGGCCTGGTGCAACAACGTTCACGGTAATGCCGTGCTGTGCCAGCTCAAGTGCCCAAGTTCTAGCCATGCCAATCATACCTGCTTTGGTAGCGCTGTAAGCGGTACGCGTGGGAACACCCAAGGCAGCTCTGGAGGCATTGAACATGACTCGCCCAAACTGCGCGGCTTTCATGGAAGGTAGTACAGCTTGCAACAGTGTCAGTGCTGAGCCCAGGTGAAGCTGTGCCAGAGCGCTTATATCGTAAGGCTTGGCTTCTTCGATAAGATTGGGCCAGATGAGTCCTGCGTTGTGAATAAGATGTGTGACTGAATAGTTGGCCGCTATTTCCTTAGCTGCCTTTTCAACGGCGGCTGGATCAAGTAAGTCTGCTTCGACTGAGAAGAGATTGGGATGTGATAACTGTGGCGAATGTCTGGCCACTGATATGACGGTGTAGTTCTTCTCGAGTAAGCGCTCGCTCAGATCAGCACCGATACCTTTGTTACCGCCAGTAATCACCGCCGTATACTTGCTCATGTGCATTCTCCGGAAACCAGCGCCATCACTCTCAGTGGGCTGCCGGTACCGTTTTTAATTTTAAGTGGAGCTGCAATTAATATAGCGCCAGTGGCTGGCAGCTGATCAAGGTTAGCCAGGCACTGAAGACCGTACTTACCCGCTCCGTGCAGGAAGTGATGGGCAGGGTAGGGAGGTGAGTAGTGCGACCCTTGCCCGGCATCGGTACCGACAGTCTCGGTACCAAAACCTCGAATATTTCTTTGATTGATCAGGTACTGAATACCCTCAGGTGTTGGGCCTGGAGAATGCGGGCCATCATCATGCATGTTCAGGTAGTCTGCGCCGCTTTTTTTAGACCAGTCGGTGCGCATCAACACCCAGGAATGCTCAGGTATAGCCCCGTGTTCAAACTCCCACTGTTGAATAAACTCGGCGGTTAATTCGAAGTCGGCGTTTTGCGATGCACCCTTGGAACAGTCAATCACGACAACTGGTCCGACAAAGGCATCCATTGGAATGTCATCAACCGAGTTATCGGGCAGATCTTTACCTGACACCCAATGCGAGGGTGCATCAAAGTGAGTACCGGTGTGTTCCGATAGCGTTAGATTGTGCCACTTCCAGGCGGGCCCGCGATGATCGTAGGCACTGATCTCTTCCATGCGAAATCGAGCGCATTGGCCAAACTCCGGTGGCAGGATGATGACAGGAAAATCAGGATCAAGCGTGTGAGTCAGATCAACGATCCGAATGTCGTTGCTGGCAATTTGCCTGGCCAGGCTGGTTAACGTTGAACTACCCAAGTTTGAACTACTCAAGTCTGAACTACTCAAGGGCCATCTCCAGCCAGGGTTGACTCGCGTTCCAGAATGGCTGGATTCTGACTGAATCGGTAGTAGAGATCTTTGGCTACATCACCACAACACGTTTCTTCCAGTCCGCGCTGCAATCCATCGACTATGGTGTTGGCCAATGCTTTTGGTAGAACCTTGGGCGGTGGGACAGACTGATACCAGTCATCGTCGGTGGGACCTGTATATACATTCATGACGCGAAGGCCGGATGCGCGAAATTCGGCACGCATACTTTGGCTCAAGGATCTTGCAGCTGCATTGGACGCTGAAAAGCAACCATACTCGGGCGTATTGGATAAGCTATGTACCGAGAGAATGTTAACCCAGGCTACCGCTGAATTTATGCCATCAGCGGTGCGCGAACACATCCCTGGGCCAAACGACTGAGCTAATCGCATCAAGCCCAGGTAGTTGACGTCGATTTCATCATGTGCAAATCCCGTATCTGTTCTTGCTAGAACACCGCCTGGTCGCATAAAGCGTGCATTGTTAACCAGGATGTCCGTTTTTCCGCCAATCTGAGCCGCGAGTTTTTGAACGGAGCGGGTGTCAGTGACATCCAGTGGAAGCACGTGAACATTTGCCATGTTTTGCAACGTTTCGCGCTGAGAATTGGGTCGCCAGTTTTCAGACTCGCCAATGAAAACGCAACTGGCTCCGGCCTCTAACAGCGAAGAAGCCAATGCGTGCGCATTGGGATTTCTAGCATCGCTGATAAGGATTCTACGATGCTTGGGGTCGCACGATAAGGCTCTCAATTGGGGATCATCTTCCATATTCAACGTGTTCTCACAAGGTAAGGCCAAAATTACACCCTGACCCGATAGATCAAGACGGTTGATCAGCTTCACACGACCATTTCGTTCGCAATCACTATGTAGGTGGCAGATGATAACTGGACCTTCATCGAGCTTGACGCTGCCAGTACGCCAAGGCACTCGCTCTCGAAAATACAGTTTGGTGGATGCGCGCACGGTTGTTTGCGCGAGAATCTCGCCCTCGGGAGATACATCCGTCCAGGGAAGGTCGGTACAAAGGCAATTCTGGCAGGCATCCCTGGGAGGGTACTGAATGACACTGCACTCTGCACACATCTGCAATGCGAATCTACCCATAGCAGCCGCGGCGCTCAGTCCCATAGCTGATCGACTGCGTGCTTCGGGTGGTCGAGTGGGCGACGTTGTACGCTGTTGCGGATTCTTTTTAGGTGGGGGCTTTAGCGGTAGCATATTTATGCAGCCTCCAGTATCGCCGCGCTGGAGCATACACCGCGGTCATAGTTGATCATGCCAAACCCGGAAACCATTGCTCGTTTAGCATCGCTTACCTGAGTCGCACCGGCTGTTTGCGTTAGTTGTCTAATCGCTTCGACCAAACCGATAAATCCGCCGGCTGCTCCTGCCTGGCCTGCCGACAATTGCCCACCCGAGGTATTGTGCGGAAAATCACCGTGTATGGTTAGATCATGGGCCTTAACAAAGGCTGCCGCTTCTCCCTTTGCGCAAAAACCCAAATCCTCGATTTGCATCATTGATATAACAGGGTAATCGTCATAGGTCTGCAAGAGACTGATATCAGCTGGCGTACATAAGGCCATTGCGTAGAGTTCGTCGATATCCATCGACCAGCCTCCTCGCAGTTGGATGGGATCGTTTGCGTAGGCATTGTGTCGCTCAATAGTGCCACCAATTCGAGCAAAGGGCAGTTGGCGTTTTATAGCATCATCCTCGCGCATCATTAGAAAAGCTTCCGAACCTGCACAAGGCATAACACAATCAAACAAGGCAATCGGATCGGCGATCGGGCGTGCGTTTAAATATGCATCCATCGTTAGAGGCTTTTTCATTAGCGCTCCAGGATTGCTTAAGGCATTGCAGCGCTGAGCAACGCAGAGTCGACCAAAATCTTCTCGAGTGACGCCATATTCCTGCATATAACGGTCTGTAAGCAGCGCAAAGTTGGCATTAGGTCCGCCGAAGCCATAGGGGTAGGAAGCATCGGAAGCAAATCGCGAAAAGCTGGAGAGCATGCGTCTGAAGCTGTCAATCTGATTGGTATCGCCAGCCACACAGGCAATGATATCCGCATCGCCGGCCTGCACAGCACGAGCTGCTCTGCGTAGAGATACAACTCCGCTAGCCCCACCCATGGGAACATGATCGAGCCATCGCGGACACAAGCCAAGATGCTGTGTTAAACCCACGGCTGTATCGGGCGCGAGGGAAAAGCTTGAAACAGAAAAACCATCAATATCTGAAGGCCTTAATGCTGCTGATTGCAGCGATCCCTTCAAAGCTTTGGCTATCCACCAATGTGCCGATTCTACAGAGTAACGTTCGTATGGCATCGTAAATGGAGCAACCAATACAGCGCCATCATAAGATTGTCTGGCACTCATATCGCAACTTGCCGTCTCTTTAACGAGGTTGTGTTTACCGTGGCCGGATCGTCTAACAGCTGAGCAGCCTGTGCCTTGAGTGTCGCACGTTGTACTTTTTGAGTTGCCGTTAGTGGTAGTGAGTCCACAAAAGCGATGTAGCCTGGTGCCTTGTAGTAGGCCAGTTCAGACAAGCACCATTGGGTTATGTCATTGGCCAGGCTTGTTGATGGCTTATCAACTTTTAGGCAGGCAAACACTTCATCGCCTCGCAGCGGATCAGGAACAGCTGTTACGGCCGCCGCGCTAACAGCAGGATGACGCATGAGAACAGACTCCACCTCTATTGCTGCTATGTTTTCGCCTGATCGACGAATGACATTTTTCTTTCTATCGACAAAATATAGATTTCCCGCTGCGTCTTGTTTCACGATGTCACCTGTATGAAACCATTCATCTCGCCAGGCATCCTCTGTGGCTTTCTTGTTTTTGTAGTACTTTGAAAAAAAGCCAAAACGAAGGTTTGATCCTTTGTGTCGTACCAGTAGTTCACCGGGTTGGTCTGTGCTCACCGGCAGTCCATTGGTATCAACTAACTTACAATCAATAGATGGCTGCGGACGTCCTAGACATGACTGACCAACGATTCGCTGTTTGTCGCTGGCAGCAACGACTGCGCCTGCACCCGTTTCGGTCATAGCCCATGCTTCAACCAGTGGAAAACCAAATCGTGTTTCGAATGCTTCATGTAGCTCAGGATCAATACCCGCACCAAAACCAAACTTCACACAGTGGTTCTGATCATCTGGCGATACTGGTGCATTCATCAGCAGCGTTGGCATCACTCCCAGGTAATGTAGACAGGTAGCGTCTGAGGCTCTTACGCTGCTCCACCAGCTACCAGGGTGAAATCGATCGAGCACACACAGGCATCCGCCGATAGTTACCATGGCCATAAAGGAGTAAGCCATCGCATTCATATGAAAAACGGGCAGAGGCGTAATCATGCGCTCACCGTTGTTGTCTAGACTGGCTAGACCGCCTACGTTGGCGTACCACTGACCGGCTAGAAGAAAGTAGTTATTGGGTAAAACACAACCTTTTGGATTACCCGTGGTTCCAGAGGTATACAGCACCGCCGCTTCCTGCTCACCACCGCTCAGTGGTTCTGCAACTATAGAATCCTCCCTGGGTGAGGGTAAGGGATCGTCCACGCAAATGACCTGTACCGCAAACCTTGCCTGTTTAACAGCTTTACTTAAGTCGATAAGTCGTGATGAAATTGAAATGACAAGTGCCGGCTCGGCGTGGCTCAGCAGATAACTAAGCTCGTTTGTTCTTAGATCCGGGTTTATTGGCACTACTGAGACGCCCAGGCGATTCAGTGCCAACCAGATGAGGAAAAAAACGGGACGGTTTTCGAGCAAGAGCGCGACACGCATGCCCTGTGTATACCCGGCTCCTTCGAAACGATGAGAGTAGCTGATGACCTGTTCATGCACGTGTCTATAGCTGAGTGTTCCGGCCTCTATGTCATACACGTTTGCAGTAGCAGGTAGTACTTGCAGCATATCGCGCTGCGGCCAACGATCTACCGTCTGCGCAAAGGCTTCATAGATTGAGTTGGCCATGATGCTACTCACGGTAATAATTGAATATTGCCGAACGCTGCATCACAGTTGAGTAAATCCACTCGCTTGTTCGCAATGCGCAATACACCGTCTACCAATACCAGATCGTGTGTAGCGGTCAGGGCAAGCAGGAATTGTTCATCAAGCCGCGTCTCTACATAGTGCATAGAGGTATTGGTTACAAACTTACCCTTATCAAAATCCGCTTCATCGACGAATGGTCTTTGAATGACATGGTGACATCTGCTACGAGGTTTTTGACTGAATGTGCGTGCGCCGCTCAGCCGCTCTACTCGTAGCTTGAGCATGAACATGTCCTCGTAAAGTAGAGATGTAGTCAGGTGTGGATCGGTTTGTTTGTAATCCAAGGGCATCCAGTAGTGTCCGTCTGGCTGCCACAAGGAAAGCCATTGTTCATAGTTGCCTTCGTCGAGCATGCGTGCTTCTGCATAGATGAAGTCGATGATGTCATTTTTGTCGATACCATGAATTTGACTGTCTGAGTTGGCATTGCTCATTTTAATGTTTCACTGCCCGAAGCGATTGAGCTTTTCATAAAGTTGACCCATGCACCGAATTGGTTGCGCATCTGTCGCTCAGTTGTGCCGTTCTCAACGGCTTCGCTATTCAAATCCTCGTTGTCGGCGTACAGGCGTTGAATATTGACCCACTCAAGAGCGTCGGATAGCAGGCCTTCCTGCGCTCGCTCATACATCTCCAGGTCGTCGTGGCCAACAATTGACGTGGGTGCGTTAATCATGCGGTTGTACATTGCAGTGCGGGCAAGTAGTTCGTCAGGCGCGCCGACTAGACGATAGATATAACTTTCGACCAGCGTTTTATCTGGCCCGAGCGGAATGAAATTTCTCAGTTGTTGAATGGGCCCTTTGACCATGATGTTGGGGAAATACACAGTATTGTGTCGATTTTCATCAAGTATACGTTTGGCTTTTTCTTCACCGTAACTTCTGACCATCGCTTCAAAGTAACCCTCTATCGCTGAATAGTCTGAGTGTATTGAATGATGCACGCCGGTATGGCCATGTCCATTGGGCCAGGTGCGGATTCCCATTTCTTCGAAGAAGCTGTAGGGCGACATAAAAGGTGCGATGATCTGCATCGCTGCTGGTTTGGGTTCGGGATTGCCCAGTTCATCCCAGAGCTTTACCGCCGTGCCTGCACTGCTTTCATGGGCAACCATGGGGTGGCAAGTGTCCGTCTGGTTCTCTACGAGCATTTTCCAGTTGCATTTATGCATATAACGAAGAGGCGGACCTGAGACCTCTAACCGGCCCTCTGGTGAACGCTCGACCATATTATCAATCGACGACAAGCTATCACCGAAATAGTCGCTGAAGCCTATCCCGTCTTCTGTTAGTCGGGCAAAGACAAAACCGCGATAGTTTTTGACAGCGCCAACCGATTTTATGCCTTTAACATTTTCGGTTTTATCCAACCCTGTGCCTTCGTAGCCTTTTTTTAATGGTATGGCTAGCAGGCAACCGTCAGTTTTGAATGACCAGGCATGATAGGGACAACGAAAGAATTTACCGGTGTTGCCTTCGCGATCAATGGCTATTTTAGTTCCTTTGTGCGGGCAACGGTTGTGCAGGACATGGATCTGATCGTCTGAGTGGCGTACCTGAATAACTGGTTGGTTACCAATTTGTGTGGTGAAGTAGTCGCCTTTGTCAGGCGTTTGGCTTTCGTGGCCGACAAACACCCAGGTATTGCTGAACAGGTGCTGCATTTCGAGCCTGTAGATCTCTGCACTGGTGTAGACATCACGATGAACCTGATGGCCATTAAAGAGACTTTCTATATACTCAGCACTCACAGAGGGATTATTCATGTCAGGTTATCCTGCCTAGATGTCCAGTACAAGCCGGTCAGATTTTGCCCGGCTAACACATATTTGCATGACGTTGCCACTACTGCGCTCCTCATCAGAAAGGACAACATCACGGTGATCAGGTATACCACTAAGCACATCCACCTGGCAGATACCGCAATCACCCCGTTGGCAATCAAAAACAAGATCAATACCTTCTGCGTTCAGAACATCAATAATTGATTGGCCAACGGGTATGACATATACCTGACCCGTGCTTGAGACTTCAACCTCAAAATTGCGATCCGAGTTCTCGGCTTCTGGCGAATTGAACAACTCTATGTGAATCTGTTCGGGCATAAAGTTCGCAGCAACGGCCTTTGAACGCACAGCGTCGATCATGCCCTTTGGCCCGCAGATGAAAAGGTGCGAGGAGGCATCGCAGTTATCTATTAGAGTGTTTATATCCAAGGGTGCCTCATCATCGGTGTATATGCTGAGACAAGAGCCAATATGCTGCTCCAGTTCGGTAAGCAGTGCCATGCTTGATCGGGTTCTTCCCGTGTAGTGGCAATGAAATATGCGGCCTTGGTCTAATAGTGTTGCAGCCATTGTAATTATTGGCGTTATACCAATGCCGCCTGCGATAAGCACAACAGGATCCTTATGCTCACATAATTCAAAGTCATTATCTGGTTTTGAAGCAGTCAGAGTCTGTCCAATGGTCAGGGTGTGCATGAAAGCAGATCCGCCCTCGCCAGCATCTTCGCGCTGTACGGCGATGATGTATCTACTAGGTGATGAGAGGGCTCCAGACCATTGGATGAGCGAGTAGGCTCGTTGACCCTTATCGCCGACATCAACCTTGATATGGGCTCCAGCTGTGTAGTCAGGCAGGGCTTCACCCTGTTCTCCGACCAGCTCAATGAGACGAATTTTTGATGTGCACTGTCGAATATTCTCGACTTTCAGAGTCAGGCTCATGGGAATTCCAATGCAATGCTGGAAACAATATGAAATTTCATATAATCTTTGTCAAGCGTTTTCATTAAAGACAGCCATAAAAGTTGCCTCGAAAAAATTGAGCGGAGGGTCCAATCACATCTACTAATAAAAGGGCTGTAAAGCAGATCGATAGCAGTGCAGCAGACTTTAAGGTCCATCCCGGTGCGTCAGATCAAAGCGATCGGTTTGTCGGGTCTTACTTGTTGTATTTGCTGGCTGCGGCATCGGACAAAGCCAGTGCGCAGTTTCATGTCAAAGTTCGCGAGCGGGGGCTTCGAGTACCCGAGTGGCGAGTGCTAGCCATCCTGGTTGGTCGAGACGGCGCAATGATTACCCGCTTAGCCGACTTTGCACTGATTGAACAATCCCGGCTGACCAGAATCATCGATCAGATGGACATGAGAGGCCTGGTACGTCGTAAATCAGATGCGAATGATCGGCGCAGGGTGAGGGTTTTTCTTACCGCCAAGGGGCGCCGCTTAGCCCTGTCACTGGTTGCAGATGCAAAACTACACGAGCAAAATCTGCTCGCCTCGTTGGGAGGTGTAAACGCAGAACAACTCAAACCGTTGCTAACTCTGCTGCTACAAAAATTGGAAGCTGAGGATGAGTAGTTGTTTGCCGGCCTGAGCAAAGACTAGAGTTCTAGGACTAGAGTTCTGAGAGGAGAAGCTCACAGCCTTGTCGGATTGGATGTTATCGTCGGCGTTGTGCAAGCAGAGAATCGAGTTGCACACCTTGTTCATCTTCCAGGGCAGCTTCACGCAGTTTACGTAGCCAACTTGCCGCATGAGCATGGCTAATTTCTTTAAGCGCAGACTCGGTTACTCGCTTGAACTTGGATTGACCTCTACTGTGAGTGTCAGAATACCCTTTTATAAGTCTTTGGCAATGGAGTAGCTCCACCGCCAGATCGTAGTTCTCAGGCAATGCACGTTGCGTATTGCTAAGTAAATTTTTGAGGTGAGCAGATTCGTAACGATGGCGAAGTAACTTACGGCGATGGAGGCGGAGTCCTGCTATTACCCACAAAGTTCCAAACCCAAGCACGCTATCTGTTCGGATTCGTCGTCCTTTGTTCAGTATTTTTTGGGCAATGGAAAAAACAGTGGGGCTGTTTTGTATCCAGGCACCCAAGCTTGCAGGCAGCGTTGCGCAGAATTCTTCCGCACGCGGGTGAAAGTATTCAGTCACCTGCACTATGTCGTCTGTATCGATTTGTTGTTCGTGCCGAAGTCTTTCATCTCTGCTTGATCGCGTCTTTAAATCTGCAACGCGCGGCAGGTCGTCGTAACACATGGCATTGGCTATGCTTTTTGCAGCAGCAATGCTCAGAGCGTATTCTCGCTCCTGATTGTCTTGTTTTACGAAGCCTTGAACAAGCGACAGATATTCAGCTCCGTAGTCCAGGTCTTGATAGTCCACTGTCTTTGACAAACCTGCAAGCGTCATGTCTTGCGTTGCCAACGGAAAACTCTGCACACGTTGGCGAAGCTCAAGCCAGCGTTTCACTTTTGCAGGAGGACCTGTTGGATCCTCTGTAGAGGTTTGTCTGGCTGCGTTCTTATCTTGTGTGATTACATCTTCGTCGAATTGCAAAGCTGCGTGAAAAGCATCAAGACTCTGCTTTACACCTCTGTGCGATGCACGAATTACCTCCACATAAAGCTGTTGATCGAAAGGTAAGGCGCCGCTTCTGGCCAGCGCACCAAATAGACTGGACGAAATCATGGTTCCTGCCTGATCGGCGATCGCTTGCATATCAAAACAAATGGTTTTGAGCGCTGTTTCTTTCATCTTATCAACCACGGCAGCAGCCTCAGCGCGTCCATCGCCGGGAACTTGTTTTTCCGATACTGCAAGTACGCGATGGTTAGATGCTATTAATGTTGTTTTGTCTTCGGTGACGAAGCCGCGCAGGATTGCTCTTCCGGCTTCCATGAGCTCAGCGGCAATCAGTACATCTACATCACCCGGTGACGGGTTCAGGGCAAAAACGGGTTTTTTTACAGATGCAGGTGTCATCTCAACATAGTAGATCGTAGCGCCTGTTCGCTGTGCCACACCTGCTACGGATGTCATCTGAACTGCATACCCGGCACGAGTTGCCAGATCGGCAATCCAAGCAGTTAATACACCGCCGCCTTGACCCCCGACGGCCATCACTGCAATCTTGATAATGCCCGAGCTACCATCTATTCCCCGCCCGTAACGCTGCGTACTATCCGAACTAAGCTGATCGCCGGTGATCGTCATGAGCCTGCACTGTCGAACCGCAATCTTGCAGCGTCACGTCTGCTCTGAAAACGTCTTCTAATGCTCGTCCTTAGTTTGTGCAACCACTGATCAATGCGCGACGGATTTTCAATGAGATCAGCCTGGTAGAAGGAAGGGCAGAGCACAGCAGCATCGGCCACTTCGCCACAGTTTCCGCAACCAACACAGTGTTCATCGATACTGGCCACGGGATCATCACGTAAAGGATCGTCCAGCGTCTTTAGAGAAAGTGATGGACAACCTGACAAGCGTATACAGGCGTGATCACCGGTGCATACGTCTTCGTCTACACCAAAGCGCGTACGTAATAGTCGCCTGCCTTCTGCAATGGCCTGTTTGCGCTGGGGCTTTTCTCTACGCTGCCGGTTTAACATGCATTCGGAGGACGCGACGATCACCTTGGGTCCTGATTGTTTTGTGCTTAGCGCTTCTTTCAGCGTTGCTCGCATCTGATTGACGTCATAGGTACGATCAATCTGCCGAACCCATTTCACGCCTACGCCCTCTACCGCTTTTTTAATCGGATGGTTAGTGGATTTGGATTTGTTTGATGCCCGGGAAGAGAGGAGGTCTTGTCCTCCTGTTGCGGCAGAGTAGTAGTTGTCTACGATGACAATAACCCCATCGTTGTCATTGAATACTGCATTGCCAACTGATGAGCTTAGTCCGTTGTGCCAGAATCCACCGTCACCTAAAAATGAAATAGAACGACGCTTAGCCTGCTTGTCATTTAATGCCGCGGCGGATGCCGGTCCAAGACCATAACCCATCGTTGTAGCACCCAGATCGAAGGGAGCATTGATTGAAAATAGATGGCAGCCTATGTCACTGGCAATGTGATGAGTCCCGATTTCCTGTTCTACCAGCTTTGTCGCTGCGAATATGGGGCGTTCGGGACAGCCAATGCAAAAACTTGGGGGCCGAACTGGAACCGTACTGGCCAGCTCTGCATCTATCTGCGAGGGCGCCTGGTTTGGGGCGCGTGCCAGAGCGGGTAGCAGTTCTGCCGCATGTTCATTCAAGAAAGCCTTGATGCCGTCGAGGATCACGGAGCCTGTCAGTTCTCCCGCACTCGGAAAGGGGCCTTTGCCAGCCAGGCGCACCTGGCTGCCTGCCTTATGTAAAATAGCTCGCAAAGCTTGTTCGATATAGTCTGGCTGGCCCTCTTCTACTACCAGTATTGCTTGCTTGTCTACCGCGAATTCTAAGAATTCTTCATCGACCAAGGGGTAGGTAACATTTAAAACATAAAGAGCCAGATCGCACTCTCCATAGAGATCGGATAATCCGAGTCGCTGCAACCCACGAATGATGGCGTTATAGAGTCCACCTTGACACACAATCCCGACCTTTGCGTTTGCTGGTCCAAACTGTTCGTTAAGTTTGTTCTGTCTAATATAGTCCTTGGCTGCAGGTAGACGTTCGCTAACTTTTTCCTGTTCATGTTTAAAAGATGCAGGAGGAAGTACTATCCGGCTAATGTCCCTTTGAGGATTCTCCAGCGCATCTTTAACTGTGAACGGTGGCGCTACGTTGTCTTTGGCTTCGAACTCTCCCAGCAAATGACAGGAACGAATTCGTAACTGCAACATGACCGGACTATTGGAGCATTCTGATAATGCAAACCCATCTCCCACCGCTTTGACGATAGAAGGCAGGTTGGGGCGAGGGTCCAATAGCCATATCTGACTCTTCATGGCGAACGCATGACTACGCTCCTGCATGATCGATGAACCTTCACCATAGTCTTCTCCGACTATGATCAAAGCGCCACCTGTTACGCCACCTGAAGACAGGTTTGCCAACGCATCTGATGCCACGTTAGTGCCCACTGTCGACTTAAAGGTAACTGCACCGCGAATGGGGTAGTGCACCGATGCGGCTAGCGTGGCTGCAGCAGTTGCTTCGGAGGCGCTGGCCTCGAAGTGAATGCCCAATTCATCCAGAATGTCTTGTGCGTCGGCCAGCACATCCATCAGGTGGCTTATCGGAGAGCCTTGATAGCCTGCGACGTAACCGACTCCATTTTCAAGAAGAGCTTTGGTTATGGCAAGAATTCCTTCTCCCCTGAAGACGTCTCCTTTGCCAATGGTAAGTTGTTGTACCTCACTGGCAAAAGAACGTTCAGCCATTTGCGCTCTCGCTCAGCATGTACATGGGCCCGCCGCGCCACCTTGGAAAACCATAACCATTGGTCATTACTACATCGATGGCTTCCGCACTTTGCGCTATGCCTTCGCTGAGAACTTTTTGTCCTTCGTTTTGCATCGTTTCCAGAATGGTTTTCATGATTCTATCGGCGTTGAATACCTGCCGTTCAATTCCCTTGTTTGCAGATTCAGAGACGATAATAGCTTCAACTTCGCTATCGAAAGTGGCTTTTTTGCCGTCATAGACATACCAGCCCTTGCCACTTTTTCTACCAAATCGACCTAGCTCGCACAAACGATCAGCAATGTTTACATAACGATCATCAGGATTGCGCGTTGCGGCTTGTCTTTTACGCATTGCCCAGGCGATATCCAAGCCTGCCAGATCTTGCATCTGAAAAATGCCCATCGGGAACCCGAAGCTGATCATTGCCTGATCAACATCTTGCGGCATAGCACCATCTTCCAGCATTTCATCACAAACGCGCCGATAGGCCGACATGATCCTGTTACCAATAAAGCCGTCGCAGACGCCTGATGGCACGCAGATTTTTTGCAGGCGTTTTGCCAGGGCAAAGCCTGTGGCCAACGCTGTCGGATCTGCCTGATCTGTGACTATCAACTCCAGCAGCTTCATGATGTGAGCAGGGGAGAAGAAGTGCAGGCCAATAACACGGGCTGGATTTTCAACATATTGCGCAATCTGATTGATATCCAGATACGATGTATTGCTAGCCAGGATGGCGTCGGCCCGGGTGTGTTTATCAAGTGCTATAAAAACGCTTTTCTTGACTTCCATAGTCTCGAAAACAGCCTCGATAACCAGATCTGCTTTGGCCAGTGACGAGTAATCGGTATCAGCACTAAAGGCATTGAGCATCGCGCCGTGATCATGTTCATTGATCAGTTTACGTTGCAGACTGTTATCTAGCGTATTGTTCACTCGTTGCTGCCCGGCATGCAGCGCTTCATCATCTCTTTCAATCATTATGACCTGCAGACCTGCCAGCAGGCAGGCGGCCGAGATGCCTGCACCCATGGTGCCACCACCTATGATGCCAATGACAGCGAGTTTGTTTGCTGGTACATCCTTGAGAGCGCTGATACGCGTGGCTGAGCGTTCGGCCATAAACAGGTGGCGCATAGAGGCCGACTGCTTACCATCTTTCAAGGATAAAAACAGTTCGCGCTCTAGCGCGAGTGCGTCAGTATTGGGCAATGCCAGGGTATTTTTTATGGCCGTGATTACCGCCATAGGAGCATTTTGCCCGGCGTGTTTCACCGTTAGATTTTGCAGCTTTTTTTGCCAGTTCTCCTGATCAGTAATCTGAGGAACTGGGCGATCGATTAATGCTTGCGGAGCAGTTTCGTGCATTATGCGAGTGGCTAAATCGGTTGCATCAGTGATCAAGTCTGATGACGAGAGCTCATCGACTATTCCCAGCTGTTTAGCTTTAGTTGCATCAACAGGTTTTGCCCGCAGGATAAAATCCAACGCGGTTTCGACGCCGATCAATCTGGGCAGTCTCACCGTGCCACCGGCGCCGGGTATTAAACCGAGCATTACTTCAGGCAAGCCAACTTTAGCCGAGGTTGCAGCTATCCGATAACGACACCCTAACGCTACCTCCAGGCCACCACCCAATGCGGTGCCGTGGATGGCTGCTACCCAGGGTTTGCTGGCTGCCTCGATTTGTGCAATCAGGTCGGGCAGGTGAGGCTCTTGAGCAGGTTTGCCAAATTCGCGGATATCTGCGCCCGCTATGAAGGTTTTTCCTGTGCATATCAATAGCACAGCCAGTACCTGCGGGTTGGATTCGGTTTGATTTAATGCATCGAGTAGTCCTTGCCTGACTGCCACTGACAAGGCATTAACGGGCGGATTGTCGATATGAACTGTTGCCAGCCCATCGTTGAAGCTAACCGAAACAGGCACTGGTTGCATAAGTCTATTGGAATGCCTGCAAACCGGTTTGTCCGCGACCGAGGATCAGCGCGTGAATATCGTGGGTTCCCTCATAGGTATTAACTGCTTCAAGGTTCATGACGTGACGAATCACACCGTACTCATCGCTAACACCGTTTCCGCCGTGCATGTCACGAGACATGCGGGCTATATCGATAGCTTTTCCGCAGTTATTGCGTTTCATCAGGCTGATCAGCTCTGAAGAAGCAGTGTGCTGATCCATCATTCTACCCAGCTGAAGGCTACCTTGAAGCCCGAGGGAGATTTCAGTCTGCATGTCGGCAAGTTTCTTTTGAATAAGTTGATTGGCAGCCAATGGTTTACCAAATTGCTTGCGATCCATTGTGTAGGTGCGTGCAGCATGCCAACAAGCCTCCGCAGCTCCCATTGCTCCCCAACTAATGCCGTAACGTGCGCGGTTCAAACAACCGAACGGGCCAGCCAGACCAGCAACGTTAGGTAACAGGTTTGCTTCAGGGACAAAAACATCATCCATTTGTATCATGCCGGTTGTTGAGGCACGCAAACTGAATTTGCCCTCTATTTTTGGAGCAACCAGCCCGCTCATGGACTTCTCCAGAATAAAACCCTTGATCTTGTTGTCGTGCGAGTCAGATTTAGCCCAGATAATAAAGACATCGGCAATGGGTGAATTTGTAATCCAGTTCTTGGCGCCGGAAAGCAGATAACCACCGTCAGTTTTCTTGGCGCGAGTGAGCATTCCGCCAGGATCAGATCCATGATCGGGTTCGGTTAAACCGAAACAACCTACCCATTCGCCAGTGGCAAGTTTAGGCAGGTAGTGTTCTCGTTGATCATCAGTGCCATAGGCAAATATCGGATGCATGACGAGTGAAGACTGAACTGACATCGCTGAGCGATAGCCGCTGTCAACGCGTTCAACTTCTCTGGCGATGAGTCCATAGGATACGTAATTAGCGCCCACACCTCCCAGCGCCTCTGGAATAGTAGCGCCAAGCAAACCCAGCTCACCCATTTCAGTCATTATTTCGCGGTGGAAAATCTCCTTTCTATTGGCTTCAATGACCCTGGGTTGCAGCTTTTCCTGGCAATAAGCAGCTGCCGTGTCGCGAATCATTCGCTCCTCTTCAGTGAGCTGGCTGTCGAACAGAAAGATATCGTCCCACTGTAATGTTGCCGGTTTGGCTCGCGCCTGTTCCGGGGTGTTCGTGTTTTCGTGCATGGAAGGTATGGCATTCATGGTTCTAGACTCCTGTGCAGCGAAGTATACCCTGCAAGATACATTGAAGCTCACAATAGCTTCAAGTTCAAATATTATAGACTTAAAGTACTTGCGTGGTCATGACTGTTGATTTCGGCCTCAATCCTTCCGTTCGCAGGGATCCGAGATGCTTATGAAGTTAAATATTTCATTTATATATATTTTAAATATAAAATAATATGCTAGAGTGTAGCAACTGTAGTCACTGCTGAAACTGTCAGTGCTAGTTCGGTAACTTTCACAAGCTTCGTTTTTTGCAGGGGAGCGCAGTAAATGGCAAATGTACTGGTGATTGGCGGTGGGCCGGCGGGTCTGTACTTTGGCATCACGATGAAGCTAAAGGATCCAAACGCGTCCATCACTGTTCTGGAACGGAACAAGGCCGACGATACTTTCGGCTGGGGTGTTGTTTTATCAGACGAGACGTTGGACAACCTGCATGGCAATGATGCAGTTAGTGCTGCCAGCATCAGAGAGAATTTTGCCTATTGGGATGATATAGCCGTACATCACAAAGGGCAGAAAATGCTTTCAACAGGCCATGGGTTTTGTGGAATAGGCCGAAAGAAATTACTGATCATTTTGCAGCAGAGGGCTCTGGAGTTAGGGGTAGATTTACAGTTTCAGTCCGAAGTGAAGTCAGCCTCTGAGTACCAGAATCAATACGATGTGGTCGTTGCCTGCGATGGTTTAAATTCTGTTACACGCGCTGAATTCAAAGATGTATTTCAGCCGCAAATCGCCCTGTTGAATTGCCAATTTGTATGGCTCGGAACACATCAGAAGTTTGATGACGCGTTCACCTTTATTTTTGAAAACACCGACAAAGGTTGGGTTTGGGCACACGCTTATCAGTTTGATAATGACACTGCTACCTTCATCGTTGAGTGTTCTAAAGATACCTATGATGCTTACGGCTTTTCAGAGTTATCCCAGCAGGAATCGATAGCCATCTGCGAGGATATTTTCAAGAAGCATCTGGGGGGCCATACTTTAATGACGAATGCCAAGCACATCCGAGGCTCAGCGTGGATACAGTTTCCCAGAGTATTGTGCGAAAAATGGAGTCACGAAAATGTTGTATTGCTGGGTGATGCCTCAGCTACTGCACACTTTTCGATTGGTTCAGGCACTAAGTTAGCCCTGGAAAGTGCAATAGTGCTTGCTGAATGCATCGCCACTGAGTCGTCGCTTGAATCCGCTTTTGATAGTTACCAGCAAGCCCGACGGCTTGAAGTACTTAGATTACAATCGGCGGCGAGAAATTCAGTCGAATGGTTTGAGGACATCGAGCGCTATCTGCCACTTGATCCGGTACAGTTTAACTATTCTCTGCTTACACGGTCGCAACGCATCAGTCATGAAAACCTGCGTGAACGTGATGAGCAATGGTTAACATCAGCAGAGCAATGGTTTCAAGACAAGGCTCAGGCAAACATAGACGAGGCTGTAGAACAGAGCCCGACTGCTACAGCCAAAAACCAGACTCGAGCACCTATGTTCGCGCCTTTTCAATTGCGTAGCATGATTCTGAAAAATCGGATAGTCGTATCACCGATGGCCCAGTACAAAGCCGTTGACGGTTGTCCCACTGATTGGCATCTGGTGCATTATGCCGAACGCGCAAAAGGTGGGGCAGGTCTGGTGTATGTAGAAATGACCTGTGTTTCTGCCAATGGGCGTATCACACCAGGATGCCCTGGCTTGTATTCAGATGAGCACGAAACAGCCTGGAAACGCGTTACGGATTTTGTGCATAGTGAGACACAAGCGAAAATCTGTTGCCAGATTGGTCATTCTGGACGCAAAGGATCTACACAGCTTGGATGGGAGGAGATGGATGCCCCGTTGCTCAAAGACAACTGGCCGTTGATATCAGCTTCAGCCATTCCCTGGTCGCCAAAGAATGACGTACCGATGGAAATGAATCGTCAGCAAATGGATGAGGTTCTTATTCAATTTGTTGAGTCAACTTATCGCGCTGAGCGCGCAGGGTTTGACATGTTGGAACTTCATGCCGCTCATGGATACCTGTTGTCCTCGTTTATTTCACCCCTTTCCAATGTACGTTGTGACCACTATGGCGGGAGCTTGCAGAATCGATTGAGATATCCACTGGAGGTCTTTGCTGCAATGCGCGACGCCTGGCCAGAGACCAAACCGATGGCGGTTAGAATTTCTGCTACCGACTGGGTGGGTGATTTAGGTGTTACTCCACAGGAGTCAGTTGATATAGCGCAAGCATTTAGCGATGCGGGTGCAGACATTATTGACGTGTCCGCAGGTCAAACCAGCTTTGACGCGGAGCCTGTTTATGGACGTATGTTCCAGACTCCATTTTCGGATCGCATACGAAACGAAAAATCAATCAACACAATGGCGGTGGGTAACGTTTTTGAGCCTGACCACGTAAATTCTATTCTAATGGCAGGACGTGCGGATCTTGTCTGCCTTGCCCGGCCGCATTTGGCTAATCCCTATTGGACCTTACATGCTGGTTCTGACCTTGGGGATCGTCAGTGCACATGGCCAGAACCTTACTTACCGGGTCGCGATCAACTGTGGCGTCTGGCTGATCGTGCAATTGATTTGAACAAGGTATCCTGACTGTTATGCCGTTAAGCGATAAGCATGTTGTTGTTACAGGTGGTGGTACCGGCGTAGGTGCGGCTATTGCGGTTGATCTTGCCAACGCAGGTGCCGCAGTCACTATTGTCGGGCGGCGTGAAGAGCCCCTGGTAAAACTCGCTTCAACGTCGGTTAACATCGATTGGCTTTGTGCGGATGTCACTCAGGCTGACGCGTTGCAAGAAGCGCTGCTCATTGCGCGCCAACAGTCTGGCAGTATCGATATCGTAGTGGCTAATGCGGGGGCTGCCAGCAGTAAGCCATTTTCCAAACTCAGTTCTGCCGATATGCAGTCGATGCTGGATGTAAATCTGTTGGGTGTGTTCAATACTTTTCAAGCAGTATTACCCGACATGCTTGAAAGCGGCTGGGGCAGGATGATTGCGATCTCATCCACAGCGGGCCTTAAAGGGTATAGCTATGTATCGCATTATTGCGCAGCCAAGCATGCTGTTATAGGTCTGATCAAATCTCTGTCTCAAGAGCTCGCTCGTAAGGGCATCACGGTCAATGCTGTTTGCCCGTCTTATGTAGATACAGAGATGACTCAGCAAACCATTGCTAACATCATGCAAAAAACCAAGATGAGTGAAGATGATGCGATTGCGGCGTTGATTGCTGCCAATCCACAAGGTCGATTGATTTTGCCCAAAGAGGTCGCCAGTACAGTGGCGTGGTTGTGTGGGGATAATGCCAGTGCCATAAATGGTCAGGCCGTTTCCATATCAGGTGGTGAAATATGAGCAAAGTGGCCAAGAAACGCAACTCGTCACTATCGAAACACCGTTTACGTGTCTGGTTAAAAATTCTTAAGGTGTCCAATCTCATTGAGAAGGACATTCGCGAAAGGTTGCGTGAACAACACAACACAACCTTGCCCCGATTTGATGTCATGTCCGCATTGGCTCGATCAGAAAGTGGTTTAAAGATGAGCGAGCTGTCTGGTGTTCTTAAAGTATCTAACGGCAATGTGACCGGTATTGTCGATAGACTTGTACAAGACGGTTTAGTGGTTAGAGTGGCGGTGGAGGGTGATCGACGAGCCAACCGTGTTTGTTTGACTCGCACAGGTGAGGCTCAATTTGATATCTATGCGGCTGAGCACGAAGCCTGGGTTGATGACCTGCTGGGTGACTTGAGTGCGAAGGATGCCCAGGTGTTGACTGAGTTACTAGAGCTAGTTACCGATAGAGTTAATCTGCAAGGAAGCCGCGATGATTGAGCCAAACCATTTTCAACTGAGTGTCGACAACAGAATAGCCAATATCTGTCTAAAGGGTGGTGATCGTAAAAACCCGCTTACTTTTGATAGTTATGCAGAGTTACGGGATTTTTTTAGGGAGCTGGTCTACGACGACCACATAGATGCCGTTGTATTCGGATCGAACCAGGGTAATTTTTGTTCAGGTGGTGATGTTCATGACATTATCGGGCCTTTGATCCAAATGAACATGAAAGAGTTGCTGCAATTTACACGTATGACCGGTGATCTGGTCAAAGCGATGATTAACTGTGGAAAGCCGATCATCGCAGCTATTGATGGAGTATGTGTCGGCGCAGGTGCCATCATTGCCATGGCGTCGGATTTGCGCATCGCGACACCGTCGTCTAAAACAGCATTTCTGTTTACAAGAGTTGGTTTGGCGGGTTGTGATATGGGAGCTTGCGCGATACTGCCTCGCATAATAGGGCAGGGGCGCTGTGCTGAACTGTTGTATACCGGTCGTTCTATGTCCGCCGATGAAGGGCTTGCCTGGGGGTTTTATAACAGTGTCGTCGAACCATCAAAGTTGCAATCAAGTGCAACTGAGTGGGCATCTCGCATTGTTGCAGGTCCTAATTTTGGTCACATGATTACCAAGACCATGCTTGCCCAGGAGTGGTCCATGTCAATCGAGCAGGCGATTGAGGCGGAGGCACAGGCGCAAGCGATCTGCATGCAAACCGGGGATTTCGAGCGTGCATACCAGGCCTTTGTTAACAACGAAAAACCGATGTTCGAGGGCTTCTGATGGCTGACACATCTTTTATCGAGTGGCCATTTTTTGAGAGCAGGCATCGTGATTTACACCAGCAGGTGGAATCCTTTGCACAAGCACATCTGCAGCAACTCGACCATGAAGATGTTGATACGTGCTGCAAAGGCCTGGTTGAAGCACTCGGTCATAGTGGGTTGCTGTTGCACAGTGGTGTCACTAAAGATCAGCCTGTTATTGATGTACGAAGTCTTTGCATGATTCGAGAGATCCTGGCCAGATACGACGGTTTGGCTGATTTCGCTTTTGCGATGCAGGGTTTGGGAAGCATGCCGATATCCCTGTTCGGTACAACTCAACAGCAATCCATTTGGTTGCCTGGCATTCAGAAGGGCGATACTATTTCAGCCTTTGCACTCACCGAACCACAGTCAGGTTCTGATGTTGCGAATATCGCACTCAAAGCTGATTCCCACCATAATGGTTATATTCTAAACGGTGAGAAAACCTGGATATCCAATGGTGGCATTGCCGATATCTACACGGTCTTCGCCCGCACGGGCGAACAGCCAGGTGCTAAAGGTTTATCGGCTTTTCTAGTACCGGCTGATGCTGTTGGTTTGAACGTGTCCGAGCGCCTGGAAGCGGTATCACCGCACCCGCTGGCAACTCTGGCGTTTGAGAATGTAGTCCTCGACGCAGATGCGATGTTGGGAAATCCGGGAGACGGTTTCAAAATAGCCATGGCATCCCTGGATTATATGAGATCCACGGTAGGAGCCGCTGCGCTGGGTTTTGCGCGAAGGGCATTGGATGAAACGATAATCAGATCTAAAAGCCGCACACTGTTTGACGCACCGATGAGCAACTTGCAAATGATTCAGGGGCATATTGCAGATATGGCATTAAATGTTGATGCCAGCGCATTACTTGTCTATCGAGCAGCATGGACAAAAGACAATGGAGCTGAACGCATAACAAGAGAGGCCTCTATGGCAAAGCTTTTCGCGACAGAGCAAGCGCAGCTGGTGGTAGATCAGGCAGTACAGATTCATGGTGGCGATGGTGTGCGAAAAGGCCACATCATGGAACGCTTGTATCGGGAAGTTAGAGCACTGCGAATTTATGAAGGTGCTACTGATGTCCAGAAAATAATCATTGCACGTAGCACACTCTCAGCAGGAGCATGACTATGCCAGGTACATCCGCACATATAGACACGTTCTGTCGTGATAATTTGCCTGAACCTGAGGCGCAACCTGATTTCAGTCTAGATAACTTTGATTATCCCGATACGCTTAATGTCGGTTATGAGCTGACTGACGCCATGGTTGATAAAGGTTTTGGCGATTACACTGCGCTCATTGGTAATGGGCGACGGCGAACGTATAAAGAGCTGAGTGACTGGACCAATCGTCTCGCCCATGTACTGGTAGAAGATTTTAACTTGCAACCGGGTAATCGCGTTCTTATTCGCTCAGCCAACAATCCTGCGATGGTCGCCTGCTGGTTGGCCGCCACGAAGATTGGTGCGGTTGTGATCAATACGATGCCTATGTTGCGCGCCGCAGAGCTATCACAAATCGTTGATAAAGCGCGAGTGGCCTTTGCCCTTTGCGATGCAAGACTGTTGGAAGAGCTGGAATTGTGCAAACAATCAAATGATACCTTAGAACGAATCGTCGCCTTTGATGGCACTGCAAACTTCAGTAGTGAGTTGGATCGGCTTGCATTAGAGAAGCCAGTAACATTTTCGTCGGTTCAGACCAGTAGGGATGATGTTGCCTTACTTGGCTTTACATCCGGTACAACGGGTGAGCCGAAGGCCACCATGCATTTTCATCGGGATTTACTAATTATCGCTGATGGCTATGCCAAAGAAGTACTTGGGGTTACCGAAAAAGATGTGTTTGTGGGTTCTCCTCCACTTGCTTTCACTTTTGGTTTAGGTGGTTTAGCTATATTTCCATTACGTTTTGGTGCCGCAGCAACCTTGTTGGAAAATGCCTCTCCAGACAAACTTATCGAAATAATCGAGCAGTACAGAGCAACAGTCTGTTTCACCGCCCCTACCGCTTACAATGTAATGTTAAGAGCAATGGATGAGGGGGCAGACCTTTCTTCGCTTAGAGCAGCCGTGTCTGCTGGCGAATCCTTACCAGCGCCCGTTTATCAGAACTGGCTGGCCAAAACAGGCAAACCCATGCTGGATGGGATCGGGGCTACCGAAATGCTGCATATATTCATATCCAACCGGTTTGATGATCACAAGGCGGCTTGCACTGGCAAACCGGTTACAGGCTATGAGGCTAAGATTGTAGACAACTCATTTAATACAGTACCGACAGGTGAAATAGGGCGACTGGCTATTCGTGGTCCTACCGGCTGCCGTTATCTAGATGATGAGCGTCAGGGTGATTACGTGCAGCATGGCTGGAATATCACCGGAGATAAATTTTTGCAGGATGACTCAGGCTACTTTCATTTTGTCGCTCGCAATGATGATTTGATTATCTCGTCGGGTTACAACATTGCAGGACCAGAGGTTGAGGCGGCTTTGCTAAGTCACACCAGTGTGTTGGAATGTGCAGTTGTGGGTATACCTGATGACAAACGAGGACAACTTGTACAGGCACATGTTGTGCTGGTTAAAGGCCATACAGGCGATGAAAATCAGATAAAGGATCTCCAGGATCACGTGAAAGCCACTATCGCCCCGTATAAATATCCTCGTGCAATATCATTTTGTGAAGAATTGCCAAAAACACTCACCGGCAAAATACAACGCTTCAGACTGAAATAGCAGATAAAAATCCGTTTGCTGTATGCGAGTTGATTTCCAGACGAAAAAGGAATCCTTGACTTAAAAAATGAACTATCTCTATAGCCAGAAAGTGTTGTTTCAGCACTGTGACCCGGCACGCATAGTTTTTTACCCCCGTTATTTCGAAATGCTCAATGCCTGCATTGAAAATTGGTTTGAAGAAAAACTGGGCTGCAGTTTTGCTGACATGCATGGCGTGCTCAATAGAGGAATTCCTACGGTAACCATCAATGCTGAGTTTCATTCTCCCAGCTATCTGGGCGATATACTGGAGTTCGAATTAAACGTTACCGCTATGGGGCGCTCTAGTCTGGATATCAAGGTTGAAGTCACTTGTGAGTCTGAGGCACGTGTTAATTTTAACCAGCGTATTGTGTTTATAGATTCAGAATCGGGTCGTTCATGCGCATGGCCGGAAAGTTTAATCACACCGCTAAAAATATACCTGACGGAGAATGTTTAATGCATCAGATCATCCAACCTGCCACGTGGCAAGACCCTAAGGGATACGCAAACGGGGTGCTTTCCACCGGCGCTGTTCTGCACATTGCCGGACAAATAGGTTGGGACGAGAATCAGGAATTTAAGTCTGCTGATTTTATCGGGCAGATGAAGCAAGCACTAAACAATATCAAAGCGGTTGTGGACGAGGCGGGAGGTACTGCAGCCGATCTGACAAGGCTAACGTGGTATGTGACTGACAAGAAGGAATATCTGGCCAACCAGAAAGCTGTTGGCAAAGCTTACAGAGAAGTCTTGGGAAATCATTTTCCTGCCATGACAATGGTTGTGGTTAGCGCTTTAGTTGAAGATGAGGCAATGGTAGAAATCGAAGCCACAGCGGTAATCGATCAGTCAAACTAGAGAATATTAACTACAATTTCCGTTGTCTGTCCAAGCTCTGACGTAGTCAATATTGAAGCTGGCGGGGAATTTTGTGCTGTTGTCCGGCGATCCAGGCCAGTTGCCACCCACCGCAAGATTCAACAAAAAGTGCACCGGGCGAGTGAAATCGTCAGGTGTCGGATGGGATACCATCCATTGTCCATCCAGGTACCAGCTAACCGATTCGGGCGTCCAGACAGCACTATATAGATGGAAATCATCGGTTAACTTCTTTTTGACTGTGTGGTCGTAGGGGTGCGATGTCAATGGGCCGGTTTGATTGGTATGAAGCGTTGTATGATATGTATTGCGTTGATGACCCAGATGTTCCATCACATCAATTTCGGGTAGTACAGCAACACCCTCCGGCCATTGATCAAAACTGGGTAGCAACCAAAACGCAGACCAAAGGCCTTGGCCTTCAGGTACCTTGGCCATGACTTCAAACCGACCGTACTGTTGTGCAAAAGACTTCTCGGAGGTTAGAACACCCGATACATAGGGTTGACCTATCGCTACTTCTTTTAGTTCGGGAGGTGTCGGTGTTGCCGAGATGGATAGAATACTATTGTTAATCTTAAAAGGTGAATGTGCACTCTGTGCAGGGTCTATATAGAATTGCAGTTCATTGTTTATAATGGTTTCGCGTCCCCAGATATAACGGGTTCGCCAGAGTCCTGCACTGTTCTGGGAAGCCTCGGCTGGATCCCATAACGAAAGAGTATCGAATGTATCTTCAAAGCTCAGCGACCAGCACTGATCATCAAGTGCAGATTTGTTTTGCTGCGCCCAAACTCCTTGAGCAGCGACAGCGCTTGTAAATCCTAAAATAACAGCGGCTTTAAAATAAAGTTTCATGAGTGCAGTATCCCTGTTAAGGACCCTTGTTGCGCGAGTTATTTATTACGAAGTGGTTGTTTGAGGAGGGTTAGCAGAAAACCAGTTCCAGGCATGGGTAATGCTGTCTTTGATATCAGCGTGCACGGGTGACCAATTGAGGCTCTCCATCGCTTTAGATGCGTTTGCCACAAGCTCAGGAGGATCGCCTGCGCGTCTGGCAACCTTGTTGTAAAGAAAGTCGATCCCGGTAACCTCACGACAAGCTTCTATTACCTCCAATACGGTATAGCCCTGGTTCACTCCAAGGTTAAACTGTTCGGCACCCAGTTCAGGTGTAAGTTCCATTCGCTCAAACGCTGCGACGTGTGCGCTACATAGGTCGTTTACATGAATGTAATCGCGAACACAGGTACCGTCTCTCGTATCGAAATCATCACCGAATACCATGAGTTTTGTTTCTGATGGATCTCCACCAGCCTGGACACGCAATGCTTCGAACAGGATCAGAGGCAGTAGATGGGTTTCGGGGTCATGCCGCTCACCAATACTGCCATCCTCGGCGCAACCCGCAGCATTGAAGTACCGCAATGCGATACTGCGTAAGCCATAGGCAACGCTGTAGTCTTTGAGAATCTGCTCGACCATGAGTTTCGAGTAACCATACGGGTTAATCGGTTGTTGTGGTGTATCTTCGGTTATAGGTAATACCTGTGGCACGCCATAGGTTGCGCAAGTGGATGAGAAAACCAGCTTCCTGATGTCTTTGCTGATCATTGTGTCAAGAAGGCTTTGAGTGCCCGCTACATTGTTTTTGTAGTACTTGGCTGGTTCATGAACCGACTCTCCAACATAGGCCAGTGCTGCAAAATGCATAACCACAGCAATGTCATGCTTATCAAAAACGTCTGCCAGTTTTTTATCATCGTGCAGATCTCCAACAATGAGCTCTCCTGCAAGCACTGCATCTGCGTTGCCACGTTCAAGGTTGTCGTAAACGACGACATCGAATCCACGTTTGTCTAGCAGTCTGACCATGTGCGAGCCTATGTATCCGGCACCACCAGTCACCATTATTTTTTTACTCATTTTTCACCTTAGCCCGCTTTCTTTTTTCGGCGAGTCATTTTTCGTTTTAGAGGTAGCTCACGAGCAGTACTTGCGCCAGAGTCAATCTGCCGGGTAGCCGAGCTGTTGTTAGCTGGAGCATTGTCGATCACAAAGGGTTTTGTTGAGGTAGCTTCTTGACTCGCCGAGGTAGCGCTGCCGCTAGGCTGATCGGCAGTTTTTGCATTGACGATTGCTATCTTTCTATGTGTACGAAATCGTTTCTTAAGCTTGCGTCGTTCAGTTTGTTTTACCCGGGACAGACGCAGTTTTTCGCTGTAGTGTGCCGCAAGCTTGCCGGGTATCGGGTTGAAGCCGGTATGGCTGGCGAAAACGTTTACTTGTTGTAGCATGCTTATAGGTAGAGCTATGAAGAACACCCAATACAGTTCTCTATGGATCAGGAGCCTTGCCTCTGAGTAATTGCTGACCAGCAGGGCAACCGTAAATCCTAGAACAAAGAGCACGCCTGGTTGCTGTCTCTGGTATTGGCAGTAAACGATTTCTATCAGTTGCTGCACAATCATGATTAAGGCTAGGAGTGTTAGCGGCAGGCCAAGTTCGGATGCTATCTGTAAAAGCCCGTTGTGAGCGTGATAGACGATCCATGAAAAATCGGTTAGTGACTGCTGTATCCAAACGCTCTGCTCAGTGGGGTACCAGATGGTGCCGTAACCGAACCCTGTTAAAGGTCTATCGAGTATTAATGCCCACGTTTGTTGCCACACCGCTCCACGTCCGGTTAGATCGCCCGACCGACCAATTAATTCCGCTGTGTCAATGTAATAGAACGCCATCCCCATCATTGCGGTAACGAGAAGCCCCAGTACGATCATTGCAATTAAACCGAGCCTGAGACTGAATGCAATGTGCAGATATATCATCACCAGCGAGGCACTCAACAACGCCAGTGCGGAGGTTGCAGATACGCTTTTAAAAAGGCAAATGGCGGAGACTACGGCAAAGCAGATGTAAAGTGCACGCCGATAACCCGATTCATTGCCGCTGGATAAATTGAGCAGAAGTAAAATACTGACAGCCGACCAAAAACCCAGTGTGTTTTTTGAGACCATAACGCCGCGCCAGACTTGCTGGCCTTCGTAGCTCTCCAGACCGAGCGCCGGATAAAATAGAGCCGCCAGAACGCTTGCCAGCATTAAGCCACTCAATACAGCGGCACTGACTCGCAGGATGCGAATCAAAGGCAGACTAAAGCCAAGATACAAGGCTATAAGCGTCGTTCCGATAAGATGAACAGAGCGCTCAATGGTCAGATTGGTATCTACTGACCATGCAGAAGAGAACAGAGTGCCCGCCACTAGACAGGTGAGTGGCAGTCGATATCGTACCAGCCAGGACATCCAGTTCAGACCAAAGGCTGTGATGAGCCCTAGGGTTGCGATCACATACATGCCTAACCAGGTTAAGGTCACAAATGATGACAAGGTACTGCTGGCAAAGGGGGAGAGCACTGCCAGCGTCAGTGTAAAACTGCTGCCCTGCAGCAGGGTCAGGACAAGCATCAGCGATGCAACAAGCGGAGCTTGGTACGGTGCCTGATAAGTGGCCACCGATGCGTTGTCCAATTGTTGGAACACTAGCCTTTGATGCTTTCCAGTCGAGCACCTCTTAATCGTACGTATTGATCGATCAGGCGTCTATAAAAGCGTGGTGTAAGGTTTTGAATAGTTTGTCTAGCTATACCACCAAAGCTCATTGCACCGGCTCGATTGGCAGCCCAAAGCATGGCGAAACTCTTGACAGGATGAGAGCGTGCAATGCCAACACTTTCAAATCGAGCCTGGTAACCTGCCCAGGCTTGAGGTGACATGGATGATTTTTGAGTGCGCATCCATTGAAAAAAATTCGTGTACTTTTTAGAAGTACCTGCGTAGATCGGTAGCTGAGATAGAGCATCGTCACTGACGATATCGGCATAGTGAGTAAATGGCTCTGGCAGCATGCAAAACGTGATGCCGGTTTTCCAGCAATCTATGGCAAATTGATCGTTGTCCCCGAACGTGACTGTTTCATCCCATTGAACAGATTCAGTGAGTCGTTGAGGTATGACCATTGTGCTGGTTTGAATGAAGCCTCCATGAATGTACAAAAAATCATAGATGGATTCTTCTGCACCCAGTGGTCTATCCGGTTTTACCCAGTATCTTCCGACGCCTCTGTCAACAATGATCTGGCCATATATCAGGATCTCCCCTTGTTCCTCTATCATCGTGTTTGCAGCTTCGAGAAAACCGGGATACCAGCTGTCATCAGAATCAAGAAAGGCAATATAGTCACCTTTCGCCACACGCATGCCGTGATTGCGTGCGGCCGCTGGCCCTGCGTTTTCCTGGTGCACAACGGTCAGACGAGCATCATCAATGGAAGCAAGCACCGATTGCGTGTCATCGCTGGATCCATCGTCAACGATTACGACTTCGAAATCACTGTAGGTTTGGCCAAAGCAGGATTGAAGCGTCTCGAGCACCGACGCTGCCCGGTTGTAGGTGGGTATAACGATAGAAAAGCGAGGTTGCATCAGTAAGTTTCTCCACGCACAGTTACTCTACCTATGTGTGCTGTGAGTTTTCCCTGGAACTTCCAGCGTAGCATTTGCGCTTGCTGTTTAAATGCGGGTAAAACCAGTGCGACAACAGTCAGGCATCCTGCAAGCAAACCCAGTGCAAAGGTTTTTAGAAGTCTAGTGCAACCATGTTTGAAGCCGGGTTGTAGCAACTGCATAACCCGAACACGCGAATTATGAATATTGATAATACGGCGCCGCAACCAGCCATCGAGTAATCGAGATTCCGGGACGGGTTCGTGCACAATGGCGTTTGCAGCCCAGAACATGGTGTGACCTTGCTGAGCAAGCTGCGTAAAAAAGGCTAGATCTTCACCACCCGAATGCGCGAACGACGGATGAAAAAAATCGGGAGCAAACGGACGCAAAACAGCAGCCTTGATTAGAAAATTCCCGCCTGCCTGTAGCTGGCAGGGCGATGCGTCGGCCAGTGCTAAATCAGCGCCATAGTAGTCGTTTTCACGTGTACTCGCGCTGGTGCCTTCAGGAAAGACCGGGCGTGTGGGGCCTCCTACTGCATCAGCGTCAGATTTACGCTGGATTCGAAACAGCTCTTCTAACCATTGTTCCTCAGGCCATTCATCATCATCCAGAAACGCGATGAAATCAGGTTCGAGTGACAGGGCCAAGGAGGTTGCAGCGTTGCGCGCCGCGGATATGCCGGGTTCGACTGCACTGATTGTATGAATCTTGAATGGATAGTCAGCTTGCATGTTGTTACACAGTGCAATGCCCTCTTTTGCTTTATCGTTGTCGCAAACGACAATTTCAAGACCTTGTGTCTCTCTAAGCGAAGGTAGGGCTAACAGTAACGTTTTCAGCCCGGCCGGACGTCTGTATGTACAGACGCAGAGAATGGTTTTCACGATGCGGCTTTAAGACGCGTATAGAGGATGCGCGTCAGGTAGAGAGCCATGAACGACTCTGCCGCAAGAATACCGAGCAATGTTGACTCAGGATTGAAGTAGTACAAGGTAACGCTGACCAGTACACCACTTATGATGGCGCCGTAGATACTTGCCATTGCCAAAATTCGAAAATCTCTCATGGCTTGCAGGGCCGCAGCCGGAGCGTTGTAACTTGCTGCAAATAGCGTGATGATCGACCACAGTCCAACAATCAACGCCATCGGTTCATCGGCATATTGTTCAGCGTATAAGTACTGATGAATCCATGGCCACATGAGATAAAGAACCAACGCAAGCGCAAGTACAGCTGCAGCCATGAGAACCGTTGTAATACGAATCTGTTTGCGCACAGCATCCTGTCTGGATTCGGAAAGCGCAACTGCGAGCTCTGGCTTTACCATATTCTGCCATGTGAGTAGCGCTACACGCACAGGACCAAACAGCACAAAGCCAGCGGCCAGTGGTGCATAGGCATTGGGTCCGTTCGTTGATGTGATAATCACACTATGTGCCTGCGCCAGAAACAGAGTGGTAAGGGAGCCAACCAACGCCCAGCGTGACTGTTCCCAGATTTTGTTATAACTGCTTATTTGAGAAAGCACGAACCATTTTCGTCCAGCGCCATGGAGTCGAAAACGTTCAACTAGCATGGCAACCAGATTGGCTGCTGCCAGTGCCAATAGCACATGACCAATCGGTAGTTTGTCTGACGTAAAGACAAGCAGCGCCACGAACATCACTCCTGAGATCACATAGGCAGTATCTCCTGATGCAGTCACCAACGGCTTCATCCGGGCATACCCTGCGCTACGACTAAAATGTCTGGCTGAGTAAATGGCAACAAATGCTGTCACGCCAACCATGATTGTCGAGTCCAGTTCAGCGAAGTTTGCATAGGCAAAGCCTGTTAACACAAGCACTGCAAACAACAGTAGGTTCAACGTGCTGAACATGGCCTCCTGTTCCTCGCGCTCCTTGGGATCTTTAATAACCGGTGTATAGACCGTTAGGGGTGTTGAAATGAGTGCATTGTTGATGGCTGAGGCAAACATGGCCAACACGAAAGCGAATGCAAACACGCCGTAGTCATAGGGCGTGACCAGACGCAACAGCAATAGATTCAACGCAAAATGAAAACCACTTACCAATGCCTGAGCACCCACTGATAACGCCAGCCGAGAGCCTGCGATTTCCAGTGCTTTTGTGAAGAGTCTTTCCAAACGCGAATGACTATCTGGCTTGCCGGTATCAGCAGGGGATTTGGATAGCACGTCCAATGGTCTACCAGCCATTTGCGTCAGGTCCGTTTACCGCTTATGAGATCGCCCAATCCATTGCGAAGCAGAATGAGGCCAAGCAGGATAGGTTCAACCAGATAGCGAAACGCAAATCGCTTAGGATTTTCCAGTAGTCGAAAACTCCATTCCAGTCCCATTCTACCCATCCATCGAGGTGGGGTTTTTACAGCTCCAGCCACGTACTCCATACAGGCTCCGCAGGTAAACACGATGGGTGCATTGATTAGATCGCGATGGGCATGAATCCATGCTTCCTGCTTGGGTGCACCGAAACCAACAAGTACTATATCGCTATTGGCGGCATTTATTTTGTCAATCACCGCGAGACTCTCCGGACAGTGGTCTTGTTGATCGAAATACCCATCGTGGCCGCTTATGTGAATTCCCGGGCAGGCTGTTCTAACAATATCCAAAGCCTTTTCCTGCACAGAGCTATGTTGGCCCACGTGGTATACATTCCAACCATTGTCCCTTGCCAAACGCATTAGAGGCATGATGAAATCCACATATGTGAGTCGGTGCTTGCGCGAAACCGGTATTTTGAGCAATTGCATGAGCCAAATCACAGGCATGCCATCAACCAGCACTGTTGTTCCCTGGTAGGCCTTACGCAATTGCGTGGATGTGAAATAACTGTATAGCGAATGCAGGTTGTGGTAAAAAACCGTGCATTTTGATTGCTTCTCTACGCAGGCGCTCGTCAAATTCAGATAATCTTCGAGCGAGCCTGGGTGTGCAAAAAAACCCAGTAAGGAATGCCGGTCTAGTCCGGCTCTTTTATTGTCCATTTTCTGGGAAATAGCGTCGAGTTAAGTGACTAAAATGATAGCCAGAATGCCGATAAGCACTCGTAGGTACTTATCGGCTGGTCACGCTGTGTCTTGTGTCGGGCGTATCACCGACATTTTATACGCAAAAGCTGTTTTTTTGCGAACTAGTACGCGTTCTTGTGCGTCCAGCCTTTGAAAACGGTCAGAACGAGGATTTTCACATCCAACAGCAGGCTCCAGTTTTTAACGTAATGGCGATCATGCTCAATACGAGAAACCATATCGCTGACGCGTCTTGTTTCTCCGCGGAACCCGTTAATCTGTGCCCATCCGGTAATACCAGGCTTCACGCAGTAGCGGGAATTTAATGAAGGAATGACATATTTGAAGTCTTCATCGAGCTTCAGTGGATGTGGTCGAGGACCTACCATTGACATCGAACCCTGAATAACATTGAACAGTTGTGGCAGTTCATCAAGGCTGGTTTTGCGTAAAAAAGCCCCTATGCGTGTAATGCGCGGGTCGTCTTTCTGTGCTTGTTTGAATTCTTGAGGGCTGGACTGATACATCGTGCGAAACTTATACACTTTGATAATTTCGCGATTGCGTCCACTGCGTGCCTGACAAAAAAGAGCAGGACCCGTGCTGTCCAGTTTGATGACGATAGAAATCAATGCCATCAGCGGGAACAAAATGAGCAGCGCGATTGAACCGAATATAAAGTCTTCCAAACGCTTCAGCGCCGCACTAACACCGGCTATCGGCACCAATGCAACGTGGTCACTGCTAGCCAGGGAATTCCAGTGTTTTGCATTTACCGGATTGACGTCGATAGAGTCAGCATTGGCGCTTGTCTGTTCGATGCCTATCTCTTTTTTATTATTTTTGATTACGCTGGCGCTTGGCACCTTTTTCTCCTAGAACTTCTTGGCGAGTCCATTTGCCTGGACCTGACTGTAAATTTTAGATCAGAGCGACAATTCTGCGCTGTTCTGACCACGTATTTTAATGGATGCAAGATTTACGTCGTGTGACGAAAATCGCATTCGGTAAAAGTACCTCGTTGTAACTTTATTTACTGCCAACTCAAAGACGTAAGCGAACTTGTTCACCAGAGTTGACATTTGAAACGCTAAAACCGAGGCTTGTTGTTAGTCCAGTTGCTCTCTGTAGTAAGTATAGTGCCTGGGGGTGGGCGCTGAAGAACCATTCATAATGCAGCCGCTTACCCGGACACCCGAGAATGTAAGCCGTTTTAAGGATTCACTTAATTGCGGTTCCTTAACTTCTCCCTCCTTCACAACCATGATAGTAGACCCAGCGTGTTTGCCTAGTGATGCGGCCGTTGAAACACTTAGAACCGGTGGAGTGTCAATAATCACGATGTCGAAGCGCGGTGCGACAATCTCGAGAAAGGTACCAAATTCCTTGTCGCTGGGCATTTCAGACCCTGATCCGCCAGAATAACCACGCGGTATGCAGTATAAGTTTGCAACCGGTGTCGCTTTAACCGTCTCCTTTAGTTCACTCTTGCCTCGCACAACTTCCGGTAGGCCAGGACCGGCATTCAAGCCCAGAGACTTGTGTAATTGCCCCCGTTGGTAGTCAGAGTCAATCAACAGCACGCGCTTACCAGTCTGTGCCACAAGAACGGCCAGATTCAGACTGAGGAACGACTTGCCCATACTGGGTAGTGGGCTGGTGAACATAAGAACATTGTTGTTAGCTCCCGCCATCACATCTTCAAGCATGCTTCTGAGGCCACGCAGGTTTTCAACCGAATAGTCTTCAGGCTTCGACAAGGCCAATACATTGCTTGAAATGGCTTTTGTGTTTGAGTCCCCATCAGCGCCTGGCAACAATCTGCGGGGGTCAACCGTTACAGGGTTGCCCAGTTTGCGTTGCGCAGAACTCTTAGGAATATTCATGAATACCGGCAATCCTGAGGCTCGCTCGAGTGATTCCTGATCCGTAATCAAAGTCGACAATGCCGATCGAAGAGTCAGATACAACGTGTAGAGAAACAACATGGCTAAAGTGCCGCCTGCTATCGCCAGTAGCTTGTTCGGTGATACCGGTTTGCGGGGGGAGAGTGCATCATCGATTATCTGAACCTCGCCAACATTACCAACATTAGCCAGACGCAGTTTTTGCAACTTTTCGCTCATTTCGATAAACAGTTTGCGCTTGGTATCAAGCTCGTCTTCGAGCACGGACTGTTCCCGTTGCGTATCTGGTGCTGATCGGATGGAGCCACGCACTTGACCGATCTTGTCTTGCAAGACATCAATTTCCTTTTGAAGCCGCTTTGGCGTTGGATGGTTAACCGTGTAGCGTTTTAACAGGTCGTCGCGTTCAACTTCTTTCTCAAGAAGTTGAGTTTCCAGTTTGTCGAGTTGACCCAACTTGAAATTAACTTGCGTGTCCTGATTGAACGAGTTGGCAGCCCGGCGAAAATCGGCCAGCGCAATCTCGGCCGAACGAAGATCCGCTTCAACCTGGGGCAGTTGCTCTTCAAAAAACAGTAGCTCCGCATCGGATGATCGGTTCTGAGTACCTAGCTTCACACTTTTGTATTCAGTTAACACTGCATTGGTTACTTCAGCGATGTGAGCTGGATCCTTGCCCCGTAATTTAACGGTAATCATGCGCGATTTGCTGTCAGTGGTTTCGGTCGCCAGATCGCTTCGCAGCGCACTTATCGTGGTCTGCAGTGAATACCTCGTCAATGAGAACTGGACACCCTCTGGCGCATCGAGCTGCGTAACATGGATCTGCAAGGGATCCTCATTCGCGATTGCAGCTTGCACTGGAACGCCTATGTCAGCTCTTTCGATCAAAAGCTCACCATCCGCATCGCTCAGGCTGAATTGATTGTTTTCAAGGACTGTGAGGCTTAGGGCAAGATCTTCCCATCGTCTGGGTACTTGTAATTCACTCAGCTCGATAGTGGCATCGCTCCAGGCATATTGCTTTGCGAACTCCACATTGCTGATCAAATCCGCAAGCACGGGCACCTCTTGAGTGAGATCGCCTAGCACCGGAATCCGCTTTGGCTCAGCTGAGATTCGCAGTCCGAATGCATCTACTACTGGAGTCAGTACACGACGTGAACTCAATAAATTAGCTTCTTCCTTGATCGTGGGGGCATTCCAGTCTGTTTGTGCCAGTGAGTCGTCAGAATCCACATAGTTGCCTACCTCTTTGACCTCGACCAAAGCAGACGCTTCATAAATTTTGTCGGTGCTAATCAGGTAAAGCCAAGCCAGGGCGAGCCCTAGCAGAACAGTCACTAATAAGCCGAATTTGTGGCGCATGAGCAGCCGCAGGTATTCTTTTGCGTCGCTGGTCGCCGGCACGGTCGCGTATCCCTGCATTGGCGCGCCTGGTTGAGGATAATTCAGTGTTTTCATCAAAACGTGGTCCGTCGTCTTTGGCCGAGCTGCGAGCTAGCTAGAGTATAGATGCTGAACGTTTGTCCGCTATTCATAAGACTCTAAACAAATATTTCACAGCTGCCTTGCTTATTATTGTTATGCACTGTTGCATGGCGTGTAATCTGTTTGTCCTGCGTTGATTCAACGCCTGCCAAACCGGCTAAATTGTCGATTCCAGCCATTAGATCACCGGAAAGAGCGGCGATTGTATCAAGTCGCCATGCAGGAAATGTGAAGTTGTATTAATAAAACCGAAGCGGAGGCCTCGATTGAGCGAATTCAAGACATGGCGCAGATTCTTGAAGGGTCGGCGCCTGGTAGCGGTGCTAATAGCCAGCTATGTGATGGCCAACACGGCAATAAGCACAATAATGCCCCCTCCGGCTGCTGTAAGTATGTCTGGTGAGCCTCGCAAGGCTCTCGATGTGGTGTTTCTTAACGACGAAAGCTGGTTGGATGCAAAAGGTAATAGGCAGCTTTCACAGCAGCTCTTTGACCAGGTCTTGTTCAATATAGACAGCGCAGAGCGGCTTATTCTGCTGGACATGTTCCTTTTTAATGATTGGCAGGGACCCATACCCGAATCGCACCGATCGCTTGCCAGTGAGCTTACCGATGCACTCGTGAAACGAAAGCAGGCTAAACCTGAGATTGATGTAATTGTCATTAGCGATCCCATCAACACGGTATACCAGGGCTTACCATCGACTCATTTTGAGCGCCTGAAAGCTGCCGGCGTCAAGGTGTCGCTGACCGACCTTACGAAGCTGCAAGACAGTAATCCTGCCTGGTCAGGTCTCTGGCGTTGGCTCATTCGACCCTTCGGCAACAGCGAAGCGTCCACCCTTGCCAATCCGTTTGGTGCCGGCAAGGTGTCACTTCGTAGTTATTTTGCTCTTTTCAATTTCAAAGCTAATCATCGCAAATTGCTGATTACTGACAACGGCTCCGATCAATGGCGGGCGTTGGTTAGTTCTGCCAATCCTCATGACGGCAGCAGTGCGCATCGTAATGTTGCTCTGGAATTTGGCGGTAAAGCGGTTCATGACCTTATGCTAATGGAGTTGGCCCTACTGCGAATGAACCAATCTGAAACGGCTGCCGACCTTCTGGAAAATCACATGAAGAGCTTGTCGATAGATGGCCAGTCTGATACTTCGCCAGATAAAGCGCCAACCATTCAGATGCTTGGTGAATCGAAAATTCATGATGCGATTATTGACGCGTTAAGTTCTGCGGGCGCAGGTGATGGCGTTGATCTGGCTATGTTCTACCTTAGTGAACGGCAGATCGTTGAATCCTTGAAAGCCGCTCAGCGCAGAGGTGCAACGATTAGAGTGTTGCTCGATGTTAACAGTGATGCATTTGGTCGCAAAAAGAATGGTGTACCCAATCTGCCCGTGGCAGCTGAGCTGCATGCGTCCGGAATCCCGGTACGTTGGTGCGCAACCGCTGGCGAGCAGTGCCACGCTAAGTGGTTTCATCTCTCCAGTGCAGGAACACACACCTTTATCATGGGCTCTGCCAACTTCACGCGACGTAATCTGCTCGACTTTAACTTGGAAACAGACGTGCGGTTGCAGACGCAAACTGGTGACGTCATTACGAGTGTGATGAGGGATTTTTTTGAGCAGCAGTGGAACAATACGCAAGTTAGAACGTATTCATTACCCTATGAAGCATTTGGACGGGACAGTCTGTGGCTGACGGCGCAGTATCGATTTATGGAAGCTACGGGACTAAGCACATTTTAGCCGGCACCGCTAGTACGTTTGGTTTGCGTGGCCATGGCCTGACTTTCATATCAGCGTTAAAGAGAGTCTGTGTCATCGGTAAGATGGTCAGGGTTGGAGCGATTGTGCTTTACTGTCTGTTTAGCAGCGCCTGTCAATCTGAAAGAGTTGTGCAGCCTCATTCGTCAGGTCTTGCACAGTCACAAAACTGGATGAATCTATTAACAGAAGAGATCTCAGAGACTGCCGCGCCCAAGCCAGTAGAGTTTCCTGATGATCTGAATGCCCATCCTCAATCTCAAGCAGAGTCATTTGTTTTGCAAGCTTTTGTTCGCACGAACGACGACAAGCAATACAGCGTGCAGGTGCAAATTGACAGGCTTAACTTGAAGCGCAACAGGGCGGAGTTTTCTCAGTGGTCATTTACCGATGTTATGCGAGCAAGTCTCACGTTAGGTGAAAGCGGCGCTCCTCACCCTCAGCAAAGAGAGTCGATCAGTCGTGTTGCGCTGGGCTTGGCCAAGGCCAATGCCCGCACACTGCAGGTGGAAGATGTCCAATTAGATATTAAGCCAAGCGAGGGCTGTGACGCGAAATTTACCGTGGTAGGTAAGCTGCAAGATGGAACAGAGGTTTCTTTGGAGTGGCGATTGACAGACTGCCCCGAAACGCTGTTACTTGGGTCTTTGAATCAATGGACGGCTGCGTTCGCATCGGTGTCTGGTCAGCTTGCTGGCGAGACCGCTGCTCAGCAGCTAATCGGATGGGGGAGTGTGCAACATCGTTACGGTCAGCTTCCATCCGCAGAGGGTGCCGTTGTTTTTGACGAAGCAAGCGTGCACCTCGATGATAAATGGTTATTAGTTGTCTCTCGCAGCAAACGACGCAGTGGTCGTGGTCCGCAAACGGTGGTAGCAACGCTAAGTGACATTTCGCAACAGCGGCAGTCCACCTCGTCGCCACGTACGATTGATGTGCAGTGGGTGGATGAAGGCACGCGCCAGTCAGACGCCAGCGGAATCCCATACCCTGAATTTATACGGCTGATCAGCGAGGAAAGCGGGATCTCAATACAACTTGTACCGATAGTTGGAATGCCCGAAATAATAGATCGACTGGGTGCCAGGTGGGATGCGGGCGTGATTGTTTCCGGCTCACACAAAGGGGATGGCTTTGTTCACTTTAAGCCACTGTTAAATTGAAAACTACACACGTGTCTACCGCAGAATCCATCGTGCTTACGTGTAAACAATCAATCGCTATGACAAAGTCGAGCGAAAGCAATCGCGGCGCCATTGCTTTTAAATGGTGGCTGTTTGGTTTGCCGTTTTTCTTGTTACTGTCTAGCTGTGACAAGTTCGTTGAATCAGCCGAATCCTCGCGTTCGCCCGCGATCACAGTGTATGAAGATACTCGTTTGAACAGCGCAACAGGCGATGAGTTCAGCCAGGTAATTATGCGATCTACGCTGTACCCGGATGCCGAACCTGAATTGCTTACAGCAGGGTATGCGACTACGGGTAAGATTCAAGCGAGCGAACAAAGAACGGGCGATATAGATAAAGGGCGCGCGGCTTTAATTGAAAATGACTATGTTGGCTGTGGCATACCTGAAAGAGTATTTCGTCAGTTGATCAGCAGTAATTCTGTAACCGAGTTGCCTGATCGAAACAGCCGAGCGCAAGGTCTGCCTTTTAGTACCAATGTAACTAACAACAGTGATGGATTATCGGTCGTTTCTAACAATTGTTTGACGTGTCACGGCACTGTGTTGTTCGGCGAGTTGCATGTTGGTTTAGGCAATGAATTTCTGGACTTTACCGGCAACGCCTCTGTTTTGGCAGAGCGAGCTGGCGCGCTGGTAAATGGCGATGATGAGATACGCGCCTGGGAACTGTATGCAGATCGCATTGCGGCCATAGCACCCTATGTCAAAACCAAAACCGTCGGTGTAAACCCCGCCAACAATCTCACCATGGCTCTCATTGCCCACCGACAAGCACACAGTAATGCATGGTCTGATAAGCCTCTACTGCCAATGCCACCGGAGGACCCGCCTCCTGTCAGCGTTCCCCCTTGGTGGAGAATGGCCAAAAAACCTGCGATGTTTAGTATGGGCGAGGGTCGTCTTGATCATGCAAGGATCATGATGTCCGCATCAATGCTTTGTACAGATACTCTGGAAGAGCTGGAGAAAATTGATGCATACGCACCGGACATCAGGCAATACATAGCAAGCCTTGCGCCTCCTCAATGGCCCTTTGACATAAATCAGGCTCTCATCGCCAAAGGTGAAAAATTGTTTGAAGAAAGTTGTTCACAATGCCATGGGCGCTATGGCGAAAATGCTCAGTATCCGGCAAGACTGGTACCCATCGAAACCGTGCAAACTGACTCGTCGCTCATTGATTTTGCTCAAGGTATAGGTGCGTACTACATTGACTGGTTTAATCGTTCCTTCTATGGAGAAACCTCCATTATGTCCCCTGGAGCGGGATACGTGGCGCCGCCATTGGATGGTATCTGGGCCACTGCGCCGTTCTTGCACAACGGATCAGTGCCGACGATACGTGCGCTACTCGACAGTGGTTCCAGACCCGGTATTTGGCATCATTCTGTTAAAAATGCCTCTGACCCTGCATCTTATGATCAGAATGATATGGGATGGCTGCACGAGGAGCTGCAACCGTCTGAGTCATCGGAGAAGACTGATAGTGAGATCGGGAAGCAGATTTACGACACACGCCTTAATGGATATTCCAACGAAGGGCATCTGTTTGGCGATCATTTGAGCAATACTGAGCGTGATGCGCTCATTGAGTACTTGAAGACGCTCTAGTCAGAGTTGAATTTTTATCCGAAAGCACAGCTGGTGCCTACTTTACCTTGAAGCTGGCGCAAGCAACTGCGTACACAGATGACGGATTCTTTGCTCGCTGGGCGCTAGAATCGACCCATGCTCCTTCTCTTTATATATGTTGATTGATTATGTTAAAGACACCCTATCTGTTGTTTCTCGGCGACGCGCCAGACGATTTAGCTGCCAAGGTAGCTCGAGGTATTAAAGACTGGCGCCCCGAGCATTGTGTGGGTCAATTGCGGCAAGAAGGCTGCAATGCCGATCTTGGCTTGCCGGATGTGACTGTTGAGGAAGCGGTTGCTGCTGGCGCTCAAACATTGGTCGTGGGCGTGGCCAACCGTGGTGGTCATATCAGTGAAAAGTGGAAATCTGTGTTTGAACAAGCTTTAGCAGCAGGCTTGGATCTGGCTTCTGGTCTGCATAATTTGCTTACTGACGATCCTCGCCTTGTGGAGTTGGCAGCAAAACATGATCAAAAACTGTTCGACGTTCGCGTACCACAACAGGCATTTCCGATTGCATCTGGTGTAAAGCGAAGTGGCAAGCGCTGCCTTGCCTTGGGTACCGATTGTGCCATCGGGAAAATGTACACAGCGCTGGCGATGGAAAAAACGATGCGCGAGCGAAAGATGAAAGCTACCTTTCGCGCTACGGGACAGACAGGCATTCTCATTACGGGTAGCGGCATTCCTCTAGACGCGGTTGTGGCTGATTTCATGGCTGGTTCGGTGGAGTGGTTAACACCACCGAACGACGATGACCATTGGGATATCATTGAGGGGCAGGGCAGTCTTTTTCATGCATCCTACTCGGGAGTGACACTGGCGTTGGTGCATGGAGGCGCGCCAGATGCCTTGGTACTTTGTCACGAGCCGACCCGAGCGCATATGCGCGGTTTGCCTGACTATGCCTTGCCATCACTGGAGCAGCTTCGCGACACGGCGCTGGAATTGGCCCGGTTCGTCAATCCGGCCTGTGAGGTCGTTGGCGTTTCTGTTAACACTTCTGCATTGGATGAGGGTGATGCCATTGCTGTGATGAGCGAGATCGAACAGCGGATGCAGATTCCTACCGTAGATCCGTTTCGCCATGGGGCTGATCGTCTGGTCGATGCGCTAGCGTGAGCTCTTCAATCGCTCTGGCGCTCACTCGAGATACCTTTGCTATGGACGGGGTGTTTACGATTTCACGTGGATCGCGAACGCATGCTGACGTGATCACTGTCAGTCTTAGTTCCGAGGGCAAAACGGGCTTCGGGGAATGCGTTCCCTATGCGCGATATGGTGAATCGCTTGATAGTGTCTGCGAACAGATAGTCTCGGTAGAAAGCCAGTTGCTTCGTGGGTTGAACCGGCTCGATTTGCAATCAATAATGCCTGCAGGGGCTGCCCGAAATGCCCTCGATTGTGCGCTTTGGGACCTGGAGGCCAAGCTACATAATCAGCCTGTCTGGCAATTGGCAGGTTTGCAAGAACCGACCCCAATCACCACGGCCTATACACTTTCACTCGAAGCGCCTGAGAAGATGCTCATTGCGGCTCAAAAAAATGCGAGCCGACCATTACTCAAGATCAAGCTGGGCGGTGATGGAGATTTGGAACGTTTGCGGGCCGTTCGACAGGGAGCTCCTGATTCTCGACTGATTGTGGATGCCAACGAAGGTTGGTCTGCTGAAGAATATGATGACTTAGCGCCAGTCATGACTGAACTGGGTGTTGCGCTGGTTGAGCAGCCGTTGCCGGCGTCTGATGACACGGCTTTGTCCGGTCGAGAGCGGCCGCTGCCTGTCTGTGCCGACGAGGCCTGTCACGACCGCCTGTCGCTGGATTCTTTGAAAGGAAAGTATGACGTTGTCAACATCAAGCTGGACAAAACGGGTGGGTTGACAGAAGCGCTTGCGCTGCGGGAAGCTGCTCAAAGTGCAGGCTTTGAGGTCATGATTGGCTGTATGGTGGGCAGCTCACTGGCCATGGCGCCAGCTGTCCTACTCGCCCAGGGCCTTGATTTTGTGGATTTAGATGGTCCGCTGCTTTTGGCTGAAGATCGTCAGACGCCCATCGTGTTTGAGGGAAGCGTAATGCACCCAGCCCCAAAAGCGCTTTGGGGCTAAGTTGCCTTGATTACCCGATGTAGTGGCAGTGTAGCTCGTTGACTAAACGGTCTTATCCGTATTTTGCGGCGATGGAGTGCCAGCATCTGCCATTTTGCCATCCATGTTTTTGATTTGCGAGTCGACCTTGTCAGCGACTCTTGAGACTAAATCGTCGCTGCTCACACCTTCTTCTGCAGCCCGGTTTCTGGCTAGTTTTGCGTCTACTTTCTGCTCTAATTTCTCCAGGCCGCCCGAAACTTTGCCCACTACTTTTCCGAACATACCCCCTTCATCAGCTGAACCCCTTGCTTCGTTGTAGGTTTGCGCCTTGTTTTTAGCCTGACTCACCACTCGTTGGCTCATTTCAGCAGATTTGCGAGTTACATTTTGTGTAGCCTGGCCCAGCATCGCTTTTCCCTCAGCCAATTTGCTCCCATCCGCCTGAGCTATTTTATTACTCGCCTCTTTCAGTTTTTCACCGTAGACGCTGGTTTTATCCTGAACTTTCGCAACCGCGTTACCCAAAGCTACCTTTCCATCGGCTAGTTTTTCGCTTTCAGAAAGTTTGCTGCCAGCGGCCTTCAGTTTGCCGCCGTAGTCTGCTGTTTTCTCAGAGACCTTGCTCACGGCTGTCCCTAGAGCGGCTTTCCCTTCAGCCAGTTTGTCACTTTCGCTGGCGCTTTGAGAGAGCTTGCTGCTCGCCGTTTTGAGTTTATCGCCATAGTCAGTGGTTTTTTCCTGAACTTTGGAGATTGCACTTGCCACCCGGGAGTTCTCCTGATCCATAGAGATCAGTCCGCCTGCCGCGGCTTTGCCCGAGCGGGTTAGAGCGGTAAAGTTCGGGAGCAAGCCCTCGTCGCTGGCGACGGTTTCATCATGGCTATGGGCTTGAACCCAGCGTCTTTCGTTGAGAGCATTAAAGAAAAGCCAGGCAGCGATAGCCAGTAAACAGAGTGTCGCGATCCAGATCATTGAGCGCTCCAATGAGTAAAAGTATGTCAATAGGGTTCGGAATCGGGCCGATCCCCTCTAGTAGTTCAAATAGTACGCTCTCATGCATGGCTCCTCAACCCGCGGGAGGTTCTAATGTGCAGAAAAGCGTTTTACACATAACGCCTGTGTCCCCGGCTCATAAGCGACGAGCTTGATGTTCCGGCAACGAGCAGTTTCGCTTTGCACGCCCCTGAAAATGGTCCTCGTAACGATGACCACTTGCTCTTAGGCACCAAGGACGGGCACTATCTGTGTTTATATAAGCTAGTAAAGGCATGACTATGAAAACCCTTCGTATCGCCACTCGTAATAGTCCTCTCGCTCTATGGCAGGCTGAAGATATAAAAGCACGAGTCGACGCTCTGCAACTGGGTGTGTCGGTCAAGTTACTCAAAATGACGACTAAAGGGGACAAATTGCTAGACAGTCCTCTGGCCAAGATCGGTGGAAAAGGGCTCTTTGTCAAAGAGCTGGAAACCGCTTTACTAGATGGTCGTGCTGATATTGCCGTCCATTCGATCAAGGATGTTCCAGCTGTACTGCCTCCCGGGTTGCAGGTGGTGCACATAATGGATCGAGAAAACCCACATGATGCATTCGTGTCCAATAACTTCGAGACGCCGCAATCACTTCCAGAGGGTGCACATGTGGGAACCTGCAGTCTCAGGAGGCAGGCACAAATTCTGGCCCGCTTTCCTCATCTCGAGGTGCACAATCTGAGGGGCAACATTAATACCCGCCTTGCGAAACTCGACAATGGTGAGTTTGACGGGATCATTCTTGCCGCTGCTGGATTGATCAGATTGGGAATGCAAGAGCGAATTGCCAGTGAGATAAGCATCGAAGATAGTCTGCCAGCTGCCGGGCAGGGTATCGTCGGTATCGAAACCCGGCAGGATGACGAGGATACCTGTGCACTGATGGATCGTTTGCATCATAAGCAGACAAGCTACCGCGTCATGGCAGAGCGTGCCCTGAGTGCCCGCCTTGATGGTGGTTGCCAGGTACCGATTGGCGCTTACTCTGAACTCCAGGGAAATCAGCTCTGGCTGCGAGGTCTGGTGGCATCTCCCGATGGAACCAACATTGTGACAGCGGATGCAACCGCTCATCTTAATGAGGCTGTCGATCTGGGAGTTCGGGTGGCAGAAATGCTTCTCTACAGGGGCGCAAGCAACATTTTGCAGGATTTGGGTCTCAAACCTGCCTCTCTGGAGGATGTCCAGGCAAGTGCGGCAAAATATGTCAGGCGCGATCAACTTAAGGGTTTGTCTACCTCTGGCACCGAATAGCGAAGCGCTGTCAGGCACTTGATCAGGTATTCGCACCCAGGGTCCTGCAGCTAACTCTTTAAAGTAAAGTTGTGTCTAGCGCCGCCAATAAAGCGCCTATGAAAAACAACATTTACGCAGGCGAAATAGCTGAAGCTGGTGGTCTCATCTGTGCCGATGTAACTCACGTTTTGATTGTGGATTCCGATGCCAATCGCGCAAAGTTATGTTGGCGTGGCTTAAAAGCTAATAGTGGTCTGAATCAAGTTGTAGCTGCCGTGTCCAGTGTCGATGAGGCGATGCCAATTTGCCGTAAAAGTCAGGTTGATTGCATTGTATTGAACTGTCAGATAATCGCAGATGACGGCATAAAAGCCATCGACAAACTACGTTCAGACCTTGGGGTCACTCTTCCACCTGTAATTCTGTATACCAGCGATGATGAGGAAAGTTCGGTGCATCGTGCAATTACGTTGGGCGCATGTGATGTAGTACTGGGGCTGGACGATACAAGAAGCACCCTGAGTCGAGCAGTCGGCAACGCCGTTGAAAAGAGCTTGCTCGAAAGATCACTGACCATTCGTGTTGCTGAGCTTGAGCGTGCAAACAGCTCGTTGATTAAGCGCAACAAAGAGATTCAGCGCTTTTACCACACAGTTTCACATGAAGTTAAAACACCTCTTACCGCTATACGTGAGTTTGTCTCTATCGTGCATGATGGTCTGGCAGGTGAAATGCAGGAGGAGCAGCGCACGATTCTCAATTATGCGCTGGAAAGCTGTGATCAGATAACGTCACAGTTTAACGACCTGCTGGAGTTGTCCTGCTTTGAAACTGGAAAAATGTCTGTTGAGCTGTCGCCGCAAAGTATTTCCCACGTATTTGATCATTGCATTGTTGCAGCTACACCAAACGCTGTAGCCAAGGGCATATCCTTGAACGTTGATTGCCATTCGGATCTGCCGCCAGCACTTATGGATACCAATCGAATTATTCAGGTGTTATCCAATCTTATTTGCAACGCTATAAAGTTCACCGGTGTAGGCGGCAAGGTAGTCGTTAGGTGTGAATTGGAGGAGTGTGCGGGCAAGATTCGCTTAAGCGTCCGAGATAACGGGTGTGGGATTATGAAGAGCGATGTTGAACGTGTGTTTGAACGACTTTATCAGGTTACTCCAGCAAGTAATGTCAAAGGTGATACTGGTATGGGTCTGGGTTTGAGTATTGCATCAGAGATCGTTGAGCTGCACGGCAGCTCCATCGGTGTAGAGAGTGAACCAGGTGTGGGCAGTGAATTTTATTTCGAACTTAACACGCAAGTGAACAGCAGTGCCTATGCCAAGGCCGCCTAGTCGAAGTAAAGCCTATTCGATTGTTTTGTCGCCGCTGGTGGCGGTTATATTCATTTTCTTTAGCAATGCAATCAGTAACGCTGCATCTTCGTGGCTTAATGCTCCGAGCGTCTTTGCAGACACTTCTAAAGCAGTCTGGGTGATGGAAGAGTAAGTATCTTCTCCAGTCTGGGTTAGTTTTATTATAAGTTTCCTGGCATCTTTTGGGTCTTTCTGGGTTTGAACGAAGCCAAGCTTGCCAAGCCGCTCAACTACGCCTTTTGTAGTGGCCACGTCCATCGCCGTATGGCGCCCCAGTTCATTTTGCGATAAAGAGCCCATTTCATACAACTTGGCTAAAACCGCAAACCTGGTCGGAGTCAGCTCGCTTGGCATTAGTGAGAAAAAGACTTCAGTGTTGCGCTGCAGTGCTTTTCGCAGTAAAAAACCGATCTGCTCATCAAGCTCGTAGGGCCCTTTAAATTCTTGCACTGAATCGCTTAATTCTGGCACAGAGTGGGCGCGCCGATGTTTTTGCCAGGAAGTGGGCTTATCGCCCAGTTATGAATCTTCAATGGCTTAAGGCGTATTGATTTATACACGTTCAAGTTCTCTGTCATCTGGCGATAGTAGCTAACTTGATGCACCGCTGCAATCCGGGTGGCACTTTCGAGTTCTTTGATGCTTGCGTCAGCTTTTTGCGACAGCTGCAACAGGCTTAGTGATGTAAAACAGAGCGTCAACGGGATACTGGACAATTTGCATCTCGCTTTTTACTGCAGCTGGATTGCCAGTGGTTATTGTTCTTTGTGCCTGGATAACAGTTAGCTTTCTTCGTGTGATCGCTTGACGGCTTTGCCGGTGAACAAATAGCCACTGCCGCGAATTGTTTTTATCCATTCGCTGCCATCCGGTGTTTCCAGTTTTTTTCGCAGTTGCGCGACGTGATTGTCGATGACGCGATCACTGGGATGCCAGTCGCGGCCAGTGAGTGATTCCATCAGACGGTCTCTCGATAAGACCTGTTGTGGGCTTCTTACAAATATTTCCAGCAGATCAAATTCTGCCGTGGTCAAATTGACGATGCGATTCCTGGCATCGCGCAGTTCTCTCGAAGCAGGTATCAACGTCCAGTCACCAAACTGAAACACAATGCGACCGGGCTGGAATGATCGGTTTTCAGCCTGATCTGATGCATTGGAATTTATCGGCACTGCACTTGAACGTGAACGCCTCAATATGCTTCGAACCCGCGCAATCAGTTCTCGAATCAGAAAGGGTTTGGTTATGTAGTCATCCGCTCCCAATTCCAGACCAACAACGGTATCGATAAGATCCACCCTGCCGGTGACTAAAATGATGGGGATGTTGCTTTCCTTGCGAAGATCCCGCAAGAGATCCAGTCCGCTTTCGCGATCAAGCAGCACATCCATGGTAATCAGGTCGATATGGTGCTCTTGCAACTGGCTGTCAAGCTGGGCACTGCTGCCAGCCTCAAGAACTTCAAATCCCTCTGCTTCCAGTGACGAACGCAACAGTTCCCTAATCCGTGGATCATCGTCAACAACCAAAATCGTGGCATTGTTGCTCACTCTCGAATTCACGGGTGATCGTCATTCCTATGGCGGCAGTTAATAGTCAACACGGTAGATCATAACGTTCTGTGCTGTTTTCAACCAGCCAGTAACTCTCAAGATTTGGTAGTTGAAATGGAGATCCATTTGATATTTCATGGTTTTGTAGCACCAGAAACACCGATTCTACGTTTTGGGTACCAAATCCAGACAAAACATGCTTGTTTAAAGACAGAAAAATTACATTTGTAACGGATACTTATGATTACGAAATTCGAAATACACTGCCGAACCGATCAGATGAAAAATAATTCTGCGGTGTAGACCATGTGAGAACTTGGGAAACAAGTCGGAACCTATAATGGTAAGTTTAACAAAGCAGCCACCAGAACACGAATCCAATGCCGCGGTTGTTGAGGCAGAACTGAATCGTCTGTTAGGCGAACGCAGGTTTGCAAGCGCCCCGCAAATGTCTGCATTTCTCAAATATATCGTGCGACAGACTTTGATTGGCAAGGCTGATCGAATTAAAGCCTACTCTGTCGGAGTAGATGCACTGGGTAAACCCGACACATTTGATGCGCAAACTGACCCTTCTGTGCGAGTTCTCGCTCTGCGGTTGCGTAAGACTCTAAAGGCAGTCTATGCCAGTCCTGCAGACAACCTGGCTGTCATAGTGCTTAATGTTGGCACTTATGTACCAGAATTTTACAAATCAGCCGGTACTATCGGGAGTGAGTCGAGCAAATCTTTAGACTCAGCTGATTCTAACGTGGGCGATAGCATTGATAATGAACTCAATACTATTGCTTCGGTTCGTAGTGGTACTGACAAGCTTGTTGTTATAGACAATAGAGTGGATGTCAGAAACATCCGTGATGTCGACTCAGCGGTGCAGCATTCTCTCAAGGGCGGTTTATCGGTCAAACCAAAGAACGCTGTAAAGGGCGATAGTGTCAAGCGTGTCAGCCATCAATCTTTGACAGGGGTGGCAGCGATACCGCCCTATATAAATAAGTGGATATTGTTAATGGGAGCATCTGTGCTTGCCATTCTCTGGCAGCTGAGTCAAGTCCACACATCGAGAAGCGGTGTTGCTATCAGTGCACTGAGCATATTGCCAGCATCTGTGGAACAACCTGCAACGTCGGGTGCTGTGTTGAGATCAAAAGAGGCGAGTACTGCTGCCTTACCCGCCAAGCCTATCGTATTCGTTGATTTTACAGGGGAGCAATCCGATCTGGATCGAAAAGTAAAAGTATTGCTCAGTTCTAGTTTAGTGCGAACCGGTAGTGTAAGCGTCGTGCGACGCAATGAGTCCTGGGATCGTCAATATGCTACTCACTTCTCCGGTGAGTACCAGCTAGTTGTCCATGGCACCATGGTTGAGAACGAATTACGATTTGACACTCAGCTTCTAAACACATTCAGTGGAGAGATGCTGCACGCAGGCACAATAGTCGCCGATGGTGTTGAGCAGTCTTTTTCTACACAGAATCTATCGGCTATTGAATCGGTAGTGACAGGCATGGTTCGCCCAAACGGTCCGCTGTATCGCGACTTCTGTGGCCGGATTTATCAAACTGATTGCCCACCTAGTTGATCTGAGTTCTAACGAGGTTTGCCCAGTTTCCATTCGACTTTAATCCGAAGAGTGCAACACGCGTGCTGGAGTCATATTTGATGGTGTCAGGCATAGATTTCTCTGGTACGGGTAGCGGGGATGTTGCTCACCATTTGTCAGCCGCCGTGCTTTGCTTACTCATCGCGTATATAGTGCGCAGGCAAATTGGTAGAGAGTGGGTCATGCTTGGAGCCGGACTGCTGATGTTTAGAGAACTGTTCTCCTTGCTTGCACACATCAGCAACATCGATGTTGCGCTGGAGAGCATTTTGCCTGGTTTGGTCCTACCTTTGATGTATGGAACATTGATACTGGGCTATGGATTTGTTGGTATTGGCGTAATGCAACCCCATCAAGCGAACCATAGTACCAAGCTAAATCTGTGTCGATGGTTAAAAGTGTTTTTGCTCTTGTCGATCGCAATGGAACTGGGTTTGTTTGTTCATCGTTTGAGTATGACGACTGATAACGCAAATTTTGAAACGATGCAGGTGGTGTTCCAATTTCTGTCTCTGACGCTGATAATAGCTGTTGTCTGCTATAGACGTAGTTGGCACTCTAAATTGACGCTGGTCGCTGCAGATGGTCAAAGGCAACTCGACGCTATGCTTTCTATGTTTTCTGCTGTGAAGCACGATTTAAACAATGATATGCAGGTTGTTGTAGGCAATGCTGAACTGGCAGAGTTACTCATTACGACGGGCGGTGATATTCAGAAACCTGTCACCAATATCACTGATGCTGCCAGTGTCGCCATCCAACGTATCGAGCAGCTTTCGGTATTCAACTCTTCGCTAGAGCCTTCTTTGTCGCCTATTGATTTGAATTCTGTTTTACGCGAGTGCATGGCAAAGATCGTCAGTGAAATACCTGCATTGGTCACGTTGAGATTAGAACTGCAACGTCTACCGATTCGAGTAATGGCTGATCGAAGTCTATTGAGTTTGAGTCTTGTTCATCTTATCAGGCAAGCTGTTAATACCATGCCCCACGGCGGTGAGATTGTCATAAGAACCCAGGATCTCTGTAAACCGATAAGCAGGTGTGGCAGTGCTGCCGTTAGTGCAGAAGTATTTATAGTGCGGGCTTTAGCTGTTTCTACAAACGCGAATTGGGTTGACCAACCTAACAGAGCAGTGGATGCCGTTGCATTGCAATCGGGCTTCAGTACCGCAAAATCGCTCGTTGAGCGAAGCGGGGCTGTATCTGTTGCTCATTCACAGGCCTCTAAAGAATCTGTATTTTCCATGGGATTTGTATCGGAGAGTATTAAAGAACAACCACGCCCCGTATTTGCCTGAGGCAAGACTCTAAGACACGCCAATAAGAATCCCTGCCGCCAATACCAATGAGCCACCGAGAATGACCTGAAACATAGCTCGACCCCACGGTGTTTCCATGTAGCGGTTTTGTATCCACGTGATCGCCCACAGTTCAACGAATACAACAGCGATGGCCACTGTTGTTGCTGTTTTGAAGTCGGGGATAAGATAGGGCAGGGCATGCCCTAAACCACCAACGGTTGTCATGATGCCTGACGCAAGGCCTCGTTTTATTGGCGAGCCTCGTCCTGTAAGTACGCCATCATCATGAGCAGCTTCGGTAAATCCCATGGATATACCAGCGCCTATTGATGCCGATAAACCGATCAGAAACGTATTCCAGGTATCACCTGTGGCAAAGGCTGCGGCAAATATTGGCGCAAGTGTTGAGATGGATCCATCCATAAGCCCCGCAAGGCCGGGTTGAATGTAGGTTAATAAAAATTGCTTTTTTTCGGTTTCCTGTTCTTTATCACGCACATCCTCATGCAGAATTTCATCAGTGAGTCTGGCGGCAAGCTGGGTATGATTGGATTCAGCATGAGCAAGATCACCCAGTAGCTTACGTGTGTCGGCATCACTGCATTGACTGGCAGCAACTCGGTAGAAGCGCTCTGCCTGCTCTTCCATTTTGGTTGCCTGCGCCCGGGTTTTTTCCAGTGATAAGGGCCGTACCAACCAGTCTGGCTTTCGCTCGTAATATCCACGAACATGCTCGCGTCGAATTAACGGAATCAAATCTCCAAATCGCTTTTTATGTAAGTCTATTAACATCAGGCGATGGCCGTTTTCTTCATCTGCCATAGCATCGAAGAGCGATGCCGAGTCTGGATAAGTATCGCGCAAACCATCGGCGTAGGCTCTGTAAATGCGCATGTCGTCTTCTTCGGAAGAAATAGCAAGCGCCAGGACTTCCTGCTCGCTTAGATCTTGAAATGAACGGCGGCTGAGAGCGAAGTATCTCGTTAGCATGGCGTAATGAGTATATAAACGTTTTTGGTTTTTAACACGTGGAGAACGTATGGTCTGTCACGCAACAATAAAGGATCAATGGTCGACAATTTCTATTCTACACAGCCATGGCATGAATGCCAGAAGGACGAATATGTACCTGAATGGACGCGCCATTCCTTACATTTCTGGATGTTGCATCGTGTTGGGACAATCTGAATCGAAGCGACTTGCTTACCCTGTGCAAATGTAGCCGAAGAGATAGCTCGTCACCCAGTCCGATGGCATCCCTTACGGTGCCCGGCAGCAGATTGTGTATTGACTCAGTAGAGTCAAGGTAATCCGCGAGATTGTTAGGCTCGACACCAACAGGTGCAGTGCTTAAGGTGATAGCACTGGGTGCAATAAGCAAATTTACCTGAGTGCCCACCGCACCGTGGAAAGGCACGCCGGTTAGATACTGATCTTCACTGAGTCGGTATCGTGTGGCTTGATCAGCGTGTGCGTCCACCGTTGCGTGAAATATATTCTGATGACCGAGCAATTTCGCTATCGCTTTGTTAGCCGGTGCATTTATGACGCTCTGAACAGGCCCTTGTTGCAAAGAACGCCCTTTGTGTATCAGACATAGGCTGTCAGCCAATTGTTGCACCTCATGGATGTCATGAGTAACCAGGATCATCGGGATCTCAAGTGTGGACCTGAGTTGTGCCAGTTCGCGATATAGCTTGCGTCTGGTCTGTTGGTCCACAGCAGAGAAAGGTTCATCCAGCAGTAATGCCTGCGGCTCACGGGCCAGAGCTCTGGCTAACGCAACCCTTTGTTTTTGTCCACCGGATAACGCCGCAGGCATTCTGTCCTCCAAACCAGTCATGTTGGTACGCGCTAACCACTCCGTCGCCATTGCTTTGCGATCGGCTTTTGTATGCCGATTTTTTTTCTGGCGTGGTATAGCCATGGCGACGTTTTCCAAAGCGCTCAGGTGTGGAAACAACGCGTAGTGCTGAAACACCAAACCTACACTACGTGATTGTGGTTGCAGGTTTACCTGCTTCTTTGTGTCTAACCAAATGTTAGAACCGCAGCTTACGAAAGCAACATCTACTGATTGCAAGCCTGCAATGCTCCTCAGTACGGTGCTTTTTCCGCTTCCAGATGGGCCGACAAGCGCGAGTAGTTCGCCGCTCTGGCAATGCAGGCTTACATCAAGTGCGATTGGGTCAGACTGGCGCAGCGATACAGTTAATGAAGTTTCAGATTTTTTCATGCGCTTCAAACGCGATTGATACCGGTAGCGGATTTGTGGCCGGGATTGCAAAATCTGACGATCAGCAATGCGCTTAAGGAGCTGACCAGCAGTGCCAGGCTGTACCATGCTGCAGTGCTCATAGCAAAGCTCTGAACGCTGTCATAGATAGCTATTGACAAGGTTCGAGTGCTACCTTCGATGTTCCCTCCTATCAGCAGCACCACACCAAATTCTCCGAGTGTGTGAGAGAAAACTAACGTGGCACTACCCAGTACACCTTGCCAAACCAGTGGCATTTCGATGTGCCAACATGTTCTGAGTGGTGATAGACCACTCACCCAAGCCGCTTCTCTGACTTCCGGAGGCAGGTGGCTAAAGGCCAGTTGTACGGGCTGAATTGCAAAGGGAAGGTTAACGATCACCGACGCAAGGACAAGTCCGGGAAAAGTGAAAACAAGCGGTCCACCTAATAGTTGCGATACGGTGTTGCCAAATGAAGACTCAGGACTAAAGAGCAACAGCAGGTAATAGCCTATAACCGTTGGCGGTAACACCAATGGCAACATGAATATTGACTCGATCCAGGGTTTATACCGGATACGGGAAAACGCAAGCCATCTTCCAAGCAGCGTACCAAGGGGTAGCAGTATCAAGGTGGTCCAAATTGCGAGTTTGAACGAGACAAGAAACGGTGACATGCTCAAGGTGGAGCACCAAAGCCAAAGTCGGTCAGAATGTTCAAAGCCACATCCGATTGTAGCCAGTCATAGAGTTGCATTGCCTCGTCACTGGCTGACTCCAGCAGTACCATGTGGTGGATAACAGGATCATGAGAATCCGCCGGTAAGCTCATGCTGGTGAGGCCAGGCGACAGGTTTTTTATCAGAACAGACGGTACGATGGCAACATCGACTGCGCCGGTTAAAACAAACTGCAAGGTTTGAGCGGCATTTTCCGCAGCAAGAAGTTGATGAGGTTCAAGTGGCCAAATACCAGCGTTGATCAGGAACTGTCGGGCGGCCATCCCATAAGGGGCGTGAACCGGATTTGGAATGGTGATCCTGACGTTGGAATTTGCGCGAGGTGCTTCTGAGCTGAGCTCAGGGGTACCCTCTGATGTACCGGCAAACAGTAGTTGAAGATTGCCTAGCGTCAGTTTGTTCGCTATAGCTGATGTTTTGGGTACAAGTAAGCTTAATCGGCCACTGGCGAAAGCAATGCCCTTGCCTTTAGTTTTGCCCGACTGCTCCAAGGTTTTCACGTATCCGGGGTCAGCCGATAAAAACAGCTCAAAAGGTGCGCCATGGCGAATTTGAGTTGTCAGCAAGCCGGACGAGGCAAAGCTGGTTCGGGGAGCTTGATTGCCAGATAGATCTTGATAGCTCGATATCAGGCTTGGCCAGAGGGATCTGAGGCTGGAAGCCACAGCAACTGCCGCAGGTTCACTGGATTGTGCAGGGCCACTGGTGATCAGGCTTATGAGGAGTCCCAGCAGGCATTGCTTAAGTATCCCTGGCTTGCACAAAAAGCCATATAGAATGGGCGGACATCGAGCGTAAGATACGATTCTCCAGCCCCGGTTATGCCTTTGCGCGCTATGCTTGACTGAGGCGTGGTCTCCGAGGTGAACGATAGTTGTCATTGCATGAATAAAAACACAGGAATAAAGCGAGTTCTCAAGGCTGGAGTTTACTCGTACCAAGGACTTTGCGCTGCTTTGAAACATGAGGCTGCCTTTCGTCAGGAGGCTTTTCTCGCCGCAGTGATGGTGTTTTTTGCACTTTGGTTGGACGTATCGAGAACGGAGCGGGTGATACTGATTGCCGTAACCGTGCTGGTACTGATTGTTGAACTGCTCAATAGTTCGCTTGAAGCTGTGGTAGATCGCATTGGCACCGAACATCATGAACTCTCCGGCCGTGCCAAAGACATAGGCTCGGCTGCGGTCCTTGTCAGTCTCATACTCTGGTGTTATGTGTGGCTGGAATTGGTCGTTTTAGGGCTCTGGTTAAGTTCCCCCTGATGCAAGGTTTTACGGAGGCATTCGGTGAAGCGATTGTGCTGGTTTTGGCATTTGATGGTGATTTGCGGGAGATCATTTTACTATCCCTTCAAGTCAGCGTATCCGCAGTCCTTATTGCAGCCATCATTGGCTTGCCTCTGGGGGCATGGCTAGCTACTACTGAGTCACGATATCGCGGTGTGCTGGTCACGATTACGAGTGCGATGATGGGACTGCCGCCCGTTGTGGTTGGACTGGTTGTCTATTTGCTACTGTCCAATGCCGGGGTATTAGGACCTTTGCAGCTGCTGTACACGCCAACGGCCATGATCATCGCCCAATCATTGCTGGTAACTCCGATACTGATTGCTCTGACTCGCGAAACGATTGTTGTTCTGCACGAGAACTACAAGGATCAGCTCACACTTCTTGGCGTAACTGGAGCAGGCCGGTTAAAGACACTGCTTTGGGAGGGCCGGCATGGACTGCTGACTGCGATGCTTGCTGGTTTCGGTCGGGCGATTGCAGAAGTGGGAGCCGTTATCATTGTGGGCGGCAATATCAACCATGTCACGCGAGTGATGACAACCACGATAGCGCTGGAAACCTCCAAGGGTAATCTTGCATTGGCCTTGGGTTTAGGGATTGTCCTGGTGATCATCGCATTGCTGGTAAACGCATCGGTTATTGCATTGGGTAGCTATATGCGTCGCCATGAGCTCAGTGTTCATGGGTAGCCTCATGTCAGCGGCTGAAGTTTTGCCTGTCACAGGGCACAACCTGCAGATCAAGCGAAATGGCAGACAATTACTCAAGGTAGACTCCATCGTACTCGGCGATGTTGGGTGTAGCGTGATTGTTGGTCCCAATGGCGCTGGAAAATCGCTACTGGTGCGCAGTTTGTGCGATCTGCAGCCCACCGATGAGGGACACGTAGAGTGGGCAGGGGTGAAACCCGACGGGGCAAGGCGGCATCGTGTTGGATTGCTTTTACAACGAGCAGTTTTGCTACGACGCTCCGCGATTGGCAATCTGACCTATGCCCTGCGTCTATCCGGTCATGACCGGCCATCTGCCAGGCAGGTGGCGACGGAACTGCTGTCGCAGGCTGGTTTGGAGTCGATAGGGCATGTTGCTGCCCACCGTCTGTCGGGAGGGGAGCAGCAGCGTCTGGCATTAGCGCGTGCGCTGGCCCTGAACCCTGATATGCTCTTTCTTGACGAGGCGACTGCTAATGTTGATCCGGCGTCCACTTTAGTGATTGAGCAACAGCTGAAGCAGGCAATCGCATCAGGTTTGTCCGTTGTCATGATCAGTCATGATCTCGGTCAGGTTAAGCGCCTTGCTGATGAGGTGGTGCTTATGCACAAAGGTGAGATAGTAGAGCAAAGTGGTAAGTCGCAGTTTTTTGAACACACACACAATCCGGTTACGCGCAGATGGCTATCTGGCGACATTCTTGTTTGATGTGTTTTTTTAGGTACTAGACAGCACTAATAGCGTGCCTGTTAGCAACTCAGGATTTAAGTATGGCTGGTGATTTTGGCACTCAATTTATGCCACAGATGTCGATTTGTCACTTTGATGGTGGATGGAGTAAAGAGCAGTTTGTAGCTAGCGATCAATTATCGATTCATCCAGCTGCCCATGTTTTGCACTATGCGAGTACGTGCTTTGAAGGTATGAAGGCCTTTCGACAAACCGATGGAAGCGTGGCGATTTTTCGCATGGACAAGAATATTGCTCGCTTTGACCAGAGTAGTCGCCTGTTGTGTTTGCCAGATATCGATACTGATCAGTTGGCTAGAATGATCACTGATACAGTGGCGCATTTCGCCGACCAGGTTCCCGATGCGCCTGCTTCGATGTACATCCGCCCCACTCATATCGGTACTGAGCCGGCAATTGGCAAGGCAGCCGCGCGCTCAGATACCTCCAGCTTGTTTATCCTTCTGTCGCCGGTGGGTGATTATTTTTCTGGTGGTGAAGCGAACCTTCGCTTACTACTCGATGATCAGGGAGTACGTTGTGGGCCAGATCATGGCATGGTCAAGGGCGGAGGGAACTATGCCAGTGCGTTAAAGCATATTGAACGTGCGCGGCTTTCGGTAAATGCCGATCAGGTGCTTTTTTGTCCTGACGGTAACGTTCAAGAAACGGGTGCAGCGAACTTCATACTGGTAGATGGGGACGAAATCGTGACCAAATCACTGGATGAATCTTTCCTTCATGGCGTAACCAGAGATTCGCTGTTGACTCTGGCACGTGATAAGGGATTAAAAGTATCAGAGCGCGAGCTGAGCATTGATGAGCTGATTGAACGATCCTCGAACGCGGAGTGTGAAGCTGGTCTTACCGGTACCGCAGCTGTAGTAGCTGCTGTGGGGACACTGATTCACGATGGATCAGAACATCCGGTAGGGACAGGAAAACCCGGACCTAGAATACGTGCGATGCGTGATGAGCTTAATCATATACAGTGGGGTCACGAAGACGATACAAGAAGTTGGTTGACGGTAGTTTGAACTATGGGCTTGTGTAGCTATTCACCTGTTCGTGTGACATTCACATGCGTGGATTTTGATCAGAAGTATTTTACGGGCAGCCTGTGATGCAATCCTGGCTAGCGAGTCAGCTGGATAGTCTTGATCCTGCGCTACAGCTATTGCAGCGTGGTGGTCCGATCGTGCTTCTGTTGGTGCTTTTGTCCGTGTTAGCGGTGAGCATAATCATTGCAAAACTGCTGCACTTTCAAGTGTTGGGAATAGGGCATCGTAAAAAGCTCTATGAGAGCCTCAGTGATTGGCGTAAGGGGAACCAGCAAGGTGCACTGAAGTCTTTAAAACAGCTACCGCGTCATCCAGTTGCGCGTGTTATGGATGCTGCCATGCAGGGTTTGCTGAGTGAGAGGAGTGAAGCCACTGTCAGAGAGGAAGTTACGCGCATTGCCCGCAATCATATCGAGCATCTCAGAGGTTGGCTTCGTGCACTCGAACTCATTGCCAACCTTAGCCCACTGCTGGGCTTGCTGGGTACCGTCATCGGGATGATCGAAGCATTTCGACAGCTGGAATCTGCTGGTAATCAAGTAGACCCCGCATTACTCTCTGGTGGAATCTGGCAGGCACTTCTGACCACGGCGGTTGGCTTGATTGTCGCAATACCAGCGCTTGTTGCGCATCAATGGCTCGAACGCAAAGTTGAACGGTGCGCACATCTTATGGAGGATTGCACTACACGGGTTTTCACGTCCATCCCATCATCAAGAAGTCGCAAATCAACATCAATTGCACAAGCACCGAGCAAGCAGCGGGTAGAGCTGTAGTGTTCGAGTTTGACAATCCCAGGCCCAAGCCCAGCATTGGTCTTACACCGTTGATAGACGTCGTATTTATTCTGCTTCTGTTTTTTATGCTGGCGACTAATTTTGACGTCGAACGAGCTATGTATGTTAGTTCAGTCAGTGGAGCAGAAGCTACTGTCACTGAAAACAGCATTGTAAGAATACATCAACTTGATAAAGGATCTGTTTCTGTTGACGGTGTTTCAATGGATGAAAATACAATGTTGCAGGCACTTAAAATGCGCCATGTTGAAGATCAGTCGCTTGCCGTAAGTGTCAGTGTGGCAGCTGGAGTCAGTGTGCAAAGCTTACTTGAGCTAATTGCAAACACAAAAGAGATCGGTATCAGCAGCGTATCAATCGCATCTGAAACAATGGCTGCGGATCAGTGATTCTTACTACAAAGAATAATACGAAGATTGGCCAGTTAGATTTAACGCCTCTCATTAATATTGTTTTTCTCATTCTTATATTTTTTATGTTGGCCGGTAGCATAAAACCTGTTGATGATATCCAGGCTGCCAGAACCAGCTCAGGCTCCAGTATCGATACAGAGCTACTTATCATCGCTATCGACTCAGACGGAAATACGCGTATCGGCAAATTCTCAAGCTCAGATGATGAGTTGAATGAAGCACTGCTCGAACAGAAGCAACGCAATGGTTTGGTGGGTATAAAACCCGACGCACGTTTGCCTGCACAACGACTTGTCGAAATCAGTGCAATGGTTCAAAGGGCAGGGTTCTCGGAGTTGACTCTGATCACCCGAGATCCCTGAAGTTGTCGGGCAAGTGAAAATTGGATTTTGGATGGTGGGTGTCGTTGGTGCTGTCGCGGTGCACCTGCTGGTATTTTGGTTATTAGGTTGGAAAAGCGACTCGCTGCCGGAAGGCAACCCTCATCAAGGTGAGCGTTTCGAACTCACGCTTAGTGGCCCATCACCGTTAACAGCTCCCCTTGAGAAGCCCACACCAGAGCCCACACCAGAGCCCACACCAGAGCCCACACCAGAGCCCACGCCAGAGCCCACGCCAGAGCCCACACCAGAGCCCACACCAGAGCCCGCACCAGAGCCCGCAACCGAGC
>JBGCEO010000022.1:0-52912 GCA_045106475.1 Granulosicoccus sp. | reverse complement strand
GTACCCGGTATGCGAGAGCATGCGATGCCTTTCAAGCTACTGGGCGACGCTCTCAAGGTGCGCAACCGCGTCATTGAACAGATGGAAAAAGCCGATCAGGAGTCGGACTCAGATCGCCGACGATTTATGGGGCACTTTATTGTAGTAGGTGCTGGCTTTAGTGGCGTAGAGGTTGGCGGTGCTATCCAGGATTTCATCCGATCATCGCAAAAGCACTATCCACGATTGCATGACGCAGATTTAAAAGTCAGCATCGTACATCGCAATCAAATACCGTTGCAGGAGCTACCCGAGTCTTTGGGAAAAACCAGCCTCGCTCGCATGAGTGAACGCGGCATCAATATGGTTATGAAATCAGGCGTTAACTTAGTAGATGCAAACGGCATAGAAACCAGTGACGGTGGTCGAATCGATGGAGCGACTGTTATCTGTACCATCGGCACCCAACCTAACCCATTGATTGACACACTTGATGTTGAAAAAAACAGAGGCAAGCTTGTTGTCGATCCAGATATGTCATTGACGCAACATGGAAACGTATGGGCTATCGGTGATTGCGCCGTCATACCCAATGCACATGACCAGTCAACTGCCCCACCCACCGCACAATTTGCAATTCGAGAAGGTCAGCAGTTGGCTGACAATATCAAGTCTGCCATTAATGGTCAGTCACTCAAGGCTTTTAAATATGAGTCCAAAGGATCAATGGCAACTATCGGTCACTTGACTGGCGTTGCAGATCTGTTTGGTATGGTTCGGTTAGCCGGATTTCCTGCCTGGTTGGTCTGGCGTGCATTCTATTTAATGCTCATGCCTACCTTTGCAAAGAAAACACGAATATTCTTTGAGTGGACTTGGAGCATGTTGTTTTCGCCAGACATCATCAATCTCAGATTCACAACGACAGAGCAAGCTAGTGGTTTACGCAAGGATGGGGTGTCGAAAGTTAATGGTAGTGAGATCAGCGACTGAGTAAGCCTTAGCGTCTGGTTTTACTTCTCGGTACGTTAGTAACGACACATCCACCCCACTCTAAACTCTAATGGCCTCACCTATGACACCATTGATCAAATCAAAGGTCTCGCTCAAATGGATTACATGCCATTAGAGTAGAACAAGTGATTCTTAGTACTGTTCCTGTGACTCAAAAAAGAGAATACCTTCAAGCCCTAGAGCACTGCTTGCACCAGTTTTTAGCAAGCCATAAAAAAAGTTATCGCAGAGGTATAAAATATATAGGTACCAGCACTAATCATTGATCGATCGGAGTCAGTTGAGTTACGCTTATCGCAATAGTTTACTTAGGTTGATTTAGTTTCAACCGCAAGTAAGCTATTCACTCTTTATTGATGATTAGAGGTGATTGTGTAAGGATGCCCATCACGAATTTCCTACCTGCAAGACCGATCTTATTCCTTAGCATTAACACCTCCATGATTCCCTTTCCTGGAGACTCTTGAAAAATGCGTAAACTTTCGGCTTACACTCTAGTACTAAGTCTATGTTCCAGTGCAGCTTTTGCTCTCGATGCACCATCTAATGTGAGTGCTGAACTTGACCCTACCGACGGTATAGTGGAATTAAACTGGACGGCTGTTGCCGATGCCAGTGGCTACAATGTATATAGGGACGATAGCTATATAGACACCATTCTAGCGCCGGCGTCATCCTACAGTGATTCGGCTGCTGGAAGCAGCTACTACATTACTGCGTTTGATGATTCTGTAATGCCAACAGATTTTTCACCGCGAAGCAACACTGCAGTTGTCTCTGCCATTAATGGAGCCTGTAGCATTCTACCCTCTCATGCAGCTATAACTTCAGCGTTAAGGGCCAGTGTGGCTCCAAGCGGTGGGCCTACAAACGGGGGGTTCGATCTCAACATGTGGGCGGCTGTGGTCAATCGAGATGGAGTGGTTTGTGCAATCACCCATACTGGAAATAATCGCGGCGACCAATGGCCGGGGAGCCGTGTCATTGCAGCCCAAAAAGCCAACACCGCCAATGCCTTTAGTTTACCTGGGCTGTCACTTGCAACCGCTAACCTATGGGCTGCAACACAGCCCGGTGGTAGCTTGTTTGGACTTCAATTCAGTAACCCTGTTGACCCAACGGTAGCCTATGGCACTGCCAACAACGAACCGGGCGATGCTAATGGTTACGGTACCCCTGAAGATCCGATGGTCGGCAACTTTGTCGGAGGCATCAACGTTTTTGGTGGTGGCTTAGCGCTATACAACAGCGGTGGAACCTTGATTGGCGCAATTGGTGTTAGCGGAGACACCTCGTGTGCCGACCACAACATAGCTTGGCGAACTCGCTCGGAACTGGAACTGGATTATGTTCCAGGCGGCATCAGTTCACCGGAGCGTCCAGACAATATTAATTATGTTGGTGATGCGGGTAACACTGCTCTGGAGGATGATTTCAGTCATCCGTTGTGCACGATCGCAGGAGCTGATGCCGTATCCGCTATCAGTGCCTCGTTGCCCGCGGTAAGGCCCTGAATCAAAAAAGCAGGTTTAAGATGAGCAGTTTGCGAGCCGGTCTATGCGGCTCGCAAACGACGGTTACGTTTAATCCAATTCTCGCACAACGGGATAGTTTATCGACAGGCAGGGAACTAACTTATTCATCAAGGTAAATATGACAGATTATCTCTGCCTCAGTTCTCTATACAGTCAGCTTGTCTAAGCAAATGCTACGAGTTGCTCTACTGTTGAATGGTGCCTGTCACAACTAGCTTCGGCCTGCATTTGGAAACGTTCTAGACGCATCGTACTGTTTAAAACTCTGCAGATATTGAGCATTGCATTCAGTTTGCCAGCTTGAGCCTGGTATCACAGCAGACGCACAGGTGTACTTTTCGCGATAGGCAATGGTGCGCTCGTTTTCCTCAATAGCAATGGCAACTAATCCGGTCACTACACCCTGCTGAGCTTCCACCAGCCTGATCGCACCATCCATCGTGCCTCCGGTTTCTACCCATTGATCGACAAGGAGTACTCGAGTGCCTGCATCGAAAGCCGGTGTTCGCATCTCCATATCCTGGCGTCTACCAGAGTAATTGTTGAACTCCACACTATCTGTTGCAACGCAGAGCTTACCTGCCTTTCGAATAGGCAAAAATCCAACGTTGTGCCGTGCTGCTAGACCAGCGCCCAGTACAAATCCCATCGCATCAAGGCCTGCCACAACATCAAATTCCACCCCAACTAGATCAGCCGACAAGTCATCGAGCAAATCCTGAAATGCAGCAGCATTAATGTAAATAGACGTAGGATCTAACCAGGCGAATTTTTCGCCTTTTGTATTCGGAGACATAATTGATAGATACCAGCGATCATCGCGAGGCCCCTTGGTTTCAGCATGGTCTGCTTGCTTACTCATGGCTGTTGCATCTCCTCAGTGATAGTCATTAGTCGTTTAAGCAACTGCGGGTCGATGTTATAGAAATCTCCCTTCACGTTTATACCGGTGGCTACCATAAAGCAGTCGACCTCATGGTAGGCTTCGGCATTATCTGGAGTGATACCGGACGCCAACGCAAGTACATGCTCTCCAATACTCCTACGGAAGGTAGAAATTTTATCTAAATCGGCTTCCATGCCGGTTGCAACACCAGAGGTGCAAACCGCATCCATAAAGTGCGTAGCAAGTTGTGCTGAAACCCCGTAGTTGACACGACTAACTTCCCGCTGTTTCTTAAAACAGGTGCCACCCAGATAGATGCCGTTCCAACCAGAGTGTTCTCGGACCTTTCTAATTTTGTTGGCTACGACTTGGGATTCCAGTGTCGCGTGCTCATCGATACAGGCATCATCAGCCCAATACGCGTCGATTCTGCAATCACTCCGTTCCAGCTCCGCCAATACAGGAAATGCGCGATCTCCAGTCACGGCGAGAAAATTTAAGCCAATCCAAAGCGACGGGTAACGCTTGCGAGTTTCGCGAACTATCGGTAAAAAATCATCCACTGGAAAATCGTGGTTGATAAGGAACACTCCGGCGGCTCCACAAGCCATCGCGATGTCGATGTTTCTGGCAGTTTGAGGTACATCCAACACATGGATTACGGGCGTGACAACCGGGCCGGTAGTTCGGAAAAGCTGACGAAATTCAGTCCTGTTCATGAGCTACAAGTTAACGCTGCGTTGGGTATAAATGAAATTTATTCTTTTTATAACTGGATAAGTATGTATTATGCTAAAGGACTAGCAAATTTCCTTGATGAGCAACCGCAATCTACCCATCGATTTGATTCGCACGCTTATAACCATTTCAGAAGTAGGTGGTTATACGCGAGCTGCACACGTGCTTGGTCGCACTCAGCCAGCCATCACACTGCAAATCAAACGACTTGAAGCGCTTGTCAACGCTAAATTGGTGTCTCAAGTCGGGCAGAAATCCATCTTGACCGATGATGGTCAGCTGCTCGCGGTTTACGGGCGAAAAATATTGCGCCTAAATGATGATGCCCTTGCCAAATTCTCACCTCAAACGCCCGGGGATACGTTGAGAATCGGGCTGCCCACCGATTTTGCAACGGCATACCTTCAAGATGCTCTGATGCACTTTAACCAACAAATGCCGGCCGTAGCACTCAAAATTCACTGTAATCTATCTGCCAGATTAATAGAAGACCTGCATGAAGATGAGCATGACATTATCATCGCTCTGTATTCAGATGAGGACAATCAGTATCTTTTTCATCACTGGTCTCAACAACCTATTTGGGCTTGTTCTGAGCAGTTCAAAGTGAAAAAACAGCAACCCGTGCCCATAATTGCTCATCATGAGGGCTGCGCATATCGCGATCGCATGACGTCTGTCCTGGCGCGAGAACGACGGCAGTGGAATATCGTATTCTCTGCACCGGGTATTGCCGAGCTGCAGAGCGCAGTTTTAGCTTCCTTTGGCGTCACAGCGTTAACACGCACCACTTTGTTGCATGGTATGCGAGAAATAAACGAAGACGAAGGATTCCCCGCATTACCTCCTATACAGTTGGGCATCTTCTATCGGCACTCGCAAATGTCTGAGTCAGGATCGAGGCTGATCAAGCATTTAAACAGCCATTTATCGAAGCTTGCAGAGCTGGACTCACGTATTTGAAAATATTATTTACGAATAAATTTCACTAATTTCCTAAATTTGATCTGAGAGCATAATATCGGGCAAATAAGGAATACCTTTGACTATCGGAGAAAATGACGATGAATGACGAAAAGAAAGCAGTCCAGAGCCCCGTTCGGAGAAACATCTTAAAGTACGGTGCGGCACTTGGTATCGGTCTGCCATACATCAGCAGGGTCAAGGCTGAACCGACCGAAATCAATATGCTTGCGTGGTACGGACACGGTGAACCCGATATGGTCGCAGAGTTCGAAGCTGCGAATAATGTAAAGTTCAAACCCAAATACTATGCAGGTGGCGACAACATGCTTGCGCTGATTGCTCAATCACCACCTGGTACATACGATTTGATTTTATCGGATGCCGAGTTTGTACAACAACTGAATGCTGCAGGCTACATCGAAGAAATGAATGCCGCTGATTATCCCTTTGATGACATGTTGCATGAGGACTTCACTCAGTTTCCCGGGCACTGGAAAGACGGGAAGCTATTTTCCATGATGCTACGCGGTGGGCATTTAGGTGTGTCTTATAACACCACCGCTGTCAGTGCAGAAGAAGCTGCAAGCTATTCATGCTTCTGGAAGCCAGAGCTGAAGGGTAAGGTCGGTCATTTCGATTGGCATTTGCCAAGCCTTGGCATGATGAGTCTCTACAACGGCAATGGTGCAGGCCTATGGGATTTAGATGATGCTAAATGGGACAAGGTCCAAGAGACCACCACAAGCTTACGACCTCAGGTTGGTGGATACTTTGACTACGGTGGCACATTCAACTCTCTGAAGAATGGCGAAATGCTCGCGATGTGTGGAATCGGAGACTGGATAACCGGTGTGCTGGAAAAAGACGGCGCACCTGTAGCCTCAGTTATACCTAAAGAAGGTGGCATACAATTTACCGAGAGCTACTCCATTGGTAAAGGCTCAGAAAAAGCAGAGATCGTAACCAAATTCATTCAATACATGATGTCACCCAAAGGACAAGTCAAATCTGCGCAGATGGCGGCCTACCCGGGTTTTTGTATAACCAAGGCCGGGCGTGCATTGCTGCAGGAAGTCGATCCTAAAGAAGCAATGCGCTCTGGACAAATGGACGGCAATCCTAACGATCCGATTGCATTGATTAACGAAGGACGAATTCACTATCGTGACATTCCAGTTCAACAATCACTGGAAGATTGGAACGACTATTGGTCAGAGTATAAAAACGCGTAAAACAACCGGTACGGCAGTTGTAGGCCCTGTCAGTTGACAGGGTCTACGACAACTAATCGACTAGAACATGCTTTTTCGAAAATGATTCAGTGAATTCTCGCCCCGCGTCAGTGCGCACTTCTGCAAACAATCCAAAAAACCGGCGGATCGATAGATTCGCAATAGCCTGGCGCCTGCCGATTATTGTTTGGCAGACTCTGTTCTTTCTTGGGCCATTACTTTTTATGGTCGCTATGTCGTTCTTCCTGGTAAAAAACTACCGAATGGAAGAAGCTTTTGAGCTCAAGAACTGGAACAAAATGTTCTCAAAAGACTATTTTTGGGACAGCTATGTTTTAACTTTTGCCCTTGCAACGTTGTCTACGGTAATAGCCTCTCTGTTAGCCTTCCCCGCATCCTTCGCACTAGCTTTTAAAGTGAAGGCTTCGATACGGCGATGGGCATTGTTTTTACTGATCATTCCTTTCTTTACCAGCTACCTTGTGCGCATTTTTGCTTGGTACGTCATTCTGGCAGAGAGCGGAGCACTCAATGCCCTGATCGACAACTTCGGGCTTGGCCCATTCACCATGCTCAACACCAAATTCGGAACCCTTGTTGGGTATATGACGTTGACGCTACCATTGGTGGTTGTTCTGCAGACTTTTGCACTGTCCAACATCGACCGCAGTCTGGTTCAAGCGGCTCACAATCTGGGTTGCTCACCGTTTCGAAGTATCTACACGGTGATCATGCCACTGGCCAAAACCGGCCTGATAGTAGCTGCCCTTTTCTGCTTCATCTTATCGTTTGGGGATTTCGTCAGCCCATACTACTTAGGGGGTTCAAAACCTCCAACACTACCTATTCTGATTATTGATACCACTAAATCAGGACAGCAATGGCCACGTGCTGCTGTGGTTGCCGTGGTTATGATGGTTACGCTAATCACGATTGCATTTGCGGCGCTAGCGTTAGCGTATCGTACCCGGGCAAGTCGATGAATCATTCGAATAAAGGGCAAGTTGTTGTTGATTGGTCTTTGCGCTTTTACGTCTTATTGCTATTCGTTTTCGTGTTTGCGCCCATTGTTTTCAGTGTGATCTTCTCGTTTAACTCCGCTCGGTTTCCCACTATTCCGCTTGAGTCTTTTACACTAAAGTGGTATCAGACAATCTGGGCCGACCCCGATGTCTGGGAGGCATTTCGTAATAGCATCATTGTCTCTGTTTCTGCCGCATTACTGGCCACATTGCTTGGCTTTTGCACCGCTTACACAGACTATCGTTATCGGTTTCGTTTTAAGCCAGCCTACCTGGCGTTGGTGCTGCTACCGCCTACTATTCCCCTGATCATTATGGCTTTGGCAATGCTGGCGTGGTTCTCAAAAATTGGCGCGTCTGGCAAGCTATGGTCTGTAATTATTGCGCATTCTGTATTAACGGCGCCCTTTGCCATGGCCATTATTCGCCTCAGGCTCAATCAGATTGACAAAGACTTGGAAGCAGCCGCCTGGAATCTGGGCGCAAGCGAATGGCGCGCGATGCGTGAGGTTATTGTTCCATTTTGCAAACCGGCAATCCTCTCTGCGCTGTTTCTAACAGCCGCGGTGTCTTTTGATGAATTTGCCATTGCATGGTTCGTATCAGGTTTGAACAAAACGGTGCCAGTACTAATTCTGGAAATTGTTCAAGGCAATATCGACCCGCAAGTTAATGCGATTGGAACGCTTGTCTTTTTGATCTCGATGACATTGGTTATTGTCGCGCAGATCTTTTTCTTTCTACGCCAAAACAGGGTCAACACTTGAATACCCCACTGGTTGTCTTTGAAAACGTTGCTAAGCACTTTGGTGATTTTGTCGCGGTAAAAGAACTGAATCTGTCTATAAACGCCGGTGAGTTCATCGCCATCATGGGGCCATCGGGTTGTGGCAAAACAACGACGCTTAGAATGCTGGCAGGTCTTGATAGCCCCAGTAGTGGGTCTATCTATATCGATGGCCAGCTAATGAATAATATTCGCCCACATCAACGCGACACACCACTTGTCTGGCAGTCGCTTGCGCTGTTTCCATTTCTAAACGCACGGGAGAATGTTGAGTTTGGATTGAAGATGCGCAATCAGGATCCGGCAACACGGCGTAAAAAAGCCATGGACTGGTTGGATCGTCTCGGTGTCGGGGAGTTTGCCGAGCGAAACGTCGATACCCTGTCAGGCGGACAACGCCAAAGAGTCGCACTAGCTCGATCGCTGGTCACAGAGCCCCAATTGCTGCTTTTGGATGAGCCCTTGTCCGCGCTTGATGCGCATCTTGTTATTCGTATGCAAGCAGTATTGTCAAAGCTCCAGCGGGAACTGGGCATCACCTTTGTCTATGTCACTCACTCTCAATCCGAGGCATTCGCCATGGCTGACCGCGTGATTGTCATGTCCAATGGTGAGCTTGCACAAGCTGGTTCTCCTCGAGACATCTACCGCGAGCCGGCTAATCGATTCGTTGCAGAGTTTGTTGGTCGAAATAATATTGTTAGTGGCCTAGTTAGTGAGCTTAAAGACGGTCATATTCAGGTTGATGCACCAATGGGTATGTTCAATGTGCCTGTTCGTGATTCCAGTTCACCTGCTATAGGGGACAAGGCTACTTTTGTTATTGCGGCCGATCTTGTTCAAGCGACACGATCTAAGCCGCCTGCAGAGAATTGGGCCGAGTGCTCATTAATATCAGAAGAGTTCGTTGGCTCAATGGTGACTCTATTCCTGGAAACCTCTGACGGCACGGAGTTTAAGGTACAGCTACAGGAGCGTGAATTGGTGACGCTGAACCATACTTCGCCTGGCGTTTTCTACGTAAGCTGGCAAGCTAACAATGCACATCTGTTGGATTAAACAGATTTCTAATGGGGTCTGACACACCGGAGAGAGCAGTGATTCAAAACCCGATAAAATGGCCTAACAACGCGCGTTGCGCATGCGCTATCACTTTCGATATGGATGCCGACAGCTTGATCCATATAGCGCGCCCCAAAGACTCCTATAATAGGTTATACCCAATCTCAATGGGCAGATACGGGCCAACAGTTGCGATTCCACGCATTCTGGACACTTACCGACGTCTTGGATTAAAGCAATCCTTTTTTATACCTGGTTGGTGTATCGAAAACTATCCACAAACTGTGGAGGCAATCCTTAAGGATGGCCACGAAGTCGGTCACCATGGGTGGATACATGAAGACCCGGTAGCCACGCTGGGTCATCAGCGCGAAGCATTTGAAAAAGCACTGGATGTGCATAAGAAAATATGTGGTGGCGTACCCAAAGGCTATCGAGCACCAGTGTACAACTTAACGCAAGAGGTTTTGGATCTGCTGGTTGAATATGATTTTGACTACGACAGTTCGATGATGGCGGATGATATCCCTTACCTGATTAAAACCAATAGGGGTGAATTGATTGAAATACCCACTCATTGGGGTACGGATGATTGGCCGCCATTTGCACACTATGATGAAATTGGTTACATGATGCCTGTGCGCAGTCCATCATCTGGACTGGCAGGATTCTGGGAAGAGTTTGAAGCCCAGTATGAGGCAGGCGGCTTTTTCATGTTGATAGTTCATCCGTTTTTAACAGGCCGTTTGGCTAGATGGCGTTTGGTCGAACAATGGTTGGAAAAGACGCTTGATACGCATGACGTTTGGTTTGCACCCCTGCAGGATATTTGTGCCCATGTAAAAGAAGCTCATCATGATTCTAATCAAACAGTGCGCGTAGAACATTTACCTTACTACGATAGTCCACAGGTTTGAAACTACCGTATCTGTAACTCACATCTCGGCGCTTAGATATAACGTGGCGAGTGCACTCATTGCTACTATCCGGCTAGTACGATCTGGGCATACCCAGCACATGCTCGGCAAGGTAGCTCAATATCAGGTTCGTTGAAATCGGCGCTACTTGATAGAGTCGAGTTTCGCGAAATTTACGCTCTACATCGTACTCTTCTGCGAAGCCGAATCCGCCATGTGTTTGCACGGCTGCATTGGCCGCTTCATTTGAGGCATCGGCAGCAAGTAGTTTAGCCATATTTGCTTCCGCCCCAGGATTCTCGCCTGCCTCATACAATCGCAGCGCTTCGTTGACCATCAATTCGGCTGCCCGCATATTTGCATACGATCGCGCTATCGGAAATTGAATACCCTGATTCTGACCAATAGCGCGACCAAACACTGAGCGTTGGTTGGAATAATTGACAGACTGATCGATGAGCCACTTTGCGTCACCAATGCACTCTGAAGCAATCAGTATTCGTTCTGCATTCATACCGGAAAGAATGTATCGAAATCCCTTGCCCTCCTCGCCTATTAAGTTCTTAGCAGGCACACGTAGATTATCGAAAAACACTTCTGTTGTTGAGTGATTCATCATGGTGCGGATAGGACGTATAGTCAGCCCGTTGTCTTTCGCTGCTCGCATGTCAACGAGTAACACCGATAAACCGTGTGTTTTTTTCATCCCCTCTATTAAGGGTGTGGTGCGCACAAGCAATATCATTAAATCTGAATGTTCAGCTCGACTGGTCCAGATTTTCTGACCATTGACGATGTAGTGATCACCATCGAGCGTGGCTTTGGTTTTGAGTGCGCCTGTGTCAGTGCCAGATGATGGCTCTGTTACGCCAAACGCTTGTAATCTTAGCGTTCCATCTGCAATACCGGGAAGATAGCTTTGCTTTTGCTCTTCAGAACCATGCCGCAACAAGGTACCCATAGTGTACATCTGTGCATGACAGGCTCCGGCGTTACCTCCTGAGCGGTGAATCTCTTCCAAAATGGCAGCGCCTGCCGACAAAGGCAAACCGGCGCCGCCGTATTCTTCTGGTATTAGCGCCGCCAGCCAACCAGCATCGGTCAGTGCGCTAACAAACTCTGTGGGGTAAGCCTGCTCGCGATCAATCCGGCGCCAATACTCACCCGGGTACTGAGCACACAGCTTGGCTATAGCATCACGCAGATCAACGTAGGATTCTGAGGCATTGCTCATTAAAGCGACTTCCGTTAGAAAGCCACCTTTTTACTACTGATAATGCGATATGACAACAATAAGGTTGTACCGAGTGTTTGGGTGGTAGCAATTGCGGAGAGTTGATGCGCAAATAGTTCAATTATCCCTGCCAATACACGCGATTGTGAAATTCATCTTTTATCCGATCAATCCACTCAAGCTTTTCGTCCTGAGTAATCAATCCCAAAGCCAATCCTTGATCAACGAAAGGCTCAAAACTGTTGGTCAGAGTCTGTATCAGATTCTTCGGCGGTATCCCTAACACCTCACAAGTGCCGGCAAGATTTAAACCGTCTCTTTCCATATACACATGCATCTGCTCATGGCTAATGCCAAGAAACACTTCAAGCACGGATTCAATGGGCGAATGACCTTTATGCAAATCTAGTTCAGCAACGCCAGTGGCAGAAGCAACAAGATCTTCTAGATCACTTAATTGATCGACCGATCCTTTAAACGGAACGCCATAGCCTTTTCCTCTGGCTGTAATATCGGTAAGAATCTCACCTGGTTTTTTGCTGGAAATCGGTATTCTCCTCTAAAACTCGATCATGCTGGAGTACTCAACTAAGAGTAATGCAAGCTTACTCCGCTGCCCCAGCCCTGTAGTCAACTCATTTTAAAGTAAAAACCCTCGATCCTAACAATCCAGCCGACAGAATCTTCTTCCTACACTTCCTACTTTTCCTACTTTGATTTGGCGCTAACCCGGCGCATTATCTGACACAGCGCACATCTGCTGTATAAACCTCCGCCAGTGTGCAGGTGGCCAACAGCAAAAAAATCAGCAAACTATCAACTAAAGCAACAAAACCACCCAGTTCAGCCACCGAACGAATCATACGCATATTGACCAGGGCATCCACCCAACGTTTCCTCTAAGGAAACCCATCATTTGCATTTTAGCTGATGATTTATGCCTGGTTTATGATTATTAATGGGAACACAAAATTTAAAGAGAATTTCTCACCAATCAATTGGTATTTCATTATCGCTGTTTGATTGATTATTTTGCTTATGAGAAATCTGATCTTTCATGGTTATTCACTCAGCAGCGCCTTAACTCTTACTTACAATCCACTAGGAACTATCATGAAAAAATTTATTGCATACCTGCCGTTTGTATTTGTATCCGCCATACTCCTGATGGGAGGCGTGATGAAAATAACCGGACAAGAAATGGCATTGAAGTCGTTTGTTGATTTGGGTTTACCCAATGGGTTTGGTACATTCATCGGCATTTGCGAGATAGCAGGCGCTGTTGGAATCTGGATCCGTCGCTTATCCTCTCTGGCAGCTGCCGGTATTGCTATCATAATGATGGGCGCTGTTTACTACCATGTCGCGTTTCCACCAATCTCGGCAGGCATTCCAGCGCTATTGGTGTTGGTCTCTGCAATTTACATTATTTGGTCAAACCGTCAAAATGCCGCTGAAACCGGGTCTGCAGTAGCCAGTTGAGTATTGTGGTCAATTGAATTCTTAGAAACTGCCTCAGCATGCCGGGGCAGTTTCTGAATTTTTCCAGGGTTTTCAGGCAACGCGTCGCAGAGCCTGAGCCATGCAATGGATGCCACCTCCAGTTTTGGAAATCTCATCGGTGTCGATAGCTGCTACCTCGAAGCCAAGCGATCTCAGTTCATCTACAAGTGTGGTTGAGGAGCTCGGTGCGATCACCCTATCGCCTCCCATAGACATAAGGTTACAACCAAGATTCATCGTATCCTGAAATGGAACATCGATGAGTGTGTGGCCTTTCGATTTCAACCAACTTACTAATGCCGGCTCGGTGCATGCCAGGCAAACTGCCGTTAATTTCTCTGCTATTGGCACAACCATTAAGTCGATGTGTACATAAAACTCATCTATAAACGCGATTTTAACTTCCCAGCCCTCCGCTTCAAACCAGGCAGCAACCTGTCGAGCTCCCTCTTCCTGAGTTCTTGCGCCTCCGCAACCGATAAGTACACAACCTTCTTCAATGACGTTAAAATCACCACCTTCAAAGGTTCCGGCGGTAACCATGTCATAAATAGGAATGCCTAACTTCTCATAAGCACGAATGGCCGCATAGTTCTCACCTCGACGCCACCATTGGGACATAGCCGTGATGATTGCCCCATAGGGAGTCATAACACTGGAGTCGCGCGAGTAAACCTGCATAGTGAGCTCGTCTTCTGGCTCGAGCATATGAACATTTACATTGTAGTGTTTATAGGCATCCACCAGTTCGGCGTGCTGGGACTGTGCTGTTTGCAGGTTGCAAGCACCCTGCCGTAGATGCTTACGTGACAGGCTTGACGTCGCTCGATGGAAAAGATTCTCGGCTGAGCCTAGCAGCACATCAGTCAATTGATCTGTTTCGTTACGTAACCCCCAATAGTCCAGTGCCGTAGTTTGGCCATTGAGATTTCGGCGCTGTAAGCTAAATAGTTCCGTATTGAGTGTACCTGCCACTATTCTCCCACCCCGTTATTTAAAAACCTATTTTATAAAGCGATTCAGCATACGCCACTAGAATCACTCGTAAGGTTTTACCCTTTGAAAAACCCGGCGAAAAGGATTCAAAGCTCATGAATCAGAAGATATCACAGCTGGCATAGTCCACTCTGACTTAAATGCTATGCCGGATCGCTCGAGTAATTTCGTGGCTTTACGGGACGTGATGCTAATAACGGTCTCAAGCATCATGAATGGCTGATGACCATAGGCATCGGTGTGCAAGCCGGTATTAAAAAAGGGCCTTCCATAGCCCAAGCGTCGTTCCTTGCTTTAATACCTTTAGGAGGAGAAAAACGAAAGTCACTACTCTCTCGTTGACAATAGATTACCCAGCAATCGGCTGGTACGTTGTGAAGTATTCACATACAAAGGCGGTTAAAATGACAAAAGGCCTTCCTTCTCTACTATCGCTCTGCTCGTATGACCAACGTGGCATCTATGGTTTGTATGTAGATCTTAATCATTCTCTGAAAACACTAAATCTCCAACCCCTGCACACTGGCTGAATGCGGTTTCTTTCCCTTTTTTTTAACAATCGACACTTGACCAACTATTCGGGGTGCAGTTCGATAACCGTTATCTCACAGCGCGTTCCAAATCGAAAAATCGGCCCCCAAGTGCCAGTGCCCTGAGAAACGAACAGGTGGCTGAGTGCTGATTGAAAATGCCCGGCAACGTGTTTATACCGAACCCGTACCAACCAGCCAAAAGGCCAGATCTGCCCTTTGTGGGTATGCCCGGATAGCATCAAGTCGATACCCTGATCAACAGCACTAGCCCATAAATCAGGTTGATGGTACAACAGCACTCTAAATGGCTCAGGTGACGATTCGCTTGATGCACGCAGTGTGGTCAATACTTTTTGCGCTTGAGACACGTGCTGACGATCTTCGATACCTAGTATATGTATGCCGTTACTGATAGCGGCGCCGTCATTGAGAACAGATACACCGTGGGATGCGATGTTATTCAATGCATTACGGTAATCCACATACCGTTCATGATTACCGCTGCAATAAAACACGGGGTAAGCTAGCCCCGCTAAAGGCTTAAGGGACTCTACTGCCACATTTTCATCAATTAGATCACCTGTGATCAAGAGCATGTCGGGCTGTTGTTCATCGACCAGACTAATGATCTTTTCAAGAAATGCAGGCTGTCTTGAACCAATATGAACATCACTGATTTGTACAAGACGCTGTGGCCGGAGCAGCTTACTGCTGGTGATGGTCAGCGGCACAAGATGTATGCGATGAGCTGCATGGATCGCCACGATGCAAAAAACTACGAACAACGCGATGGCTACCTGCCCCGCTTTGGATTCTTCAATAAGAAGTGACAACAAAGCCCCAACGCCCGCGGCTGAGAAACTAATAGCACTGATACCTAAATACTGAAACACCCACCAGCGAAACAACGAGTTTTTTAACCGAAAAACGCTTGCGAACAACAGTAATGGCAAGGGTATAAATAAAAGACTAGTTAACAACCACGTATAAAACGGCAAATCATTAAGCAATGCCAACAAGGTTGATGGTGGCGCTATAAATACCAGCCACAGCGATATAGCAATGGCAAATAGTCGAAGAAACTGGTTCACGAATATTCTTGCCCTGGGGTTTTAGCTAAGCGGCAAGAGACTGAGTTCTCAGCAGAACGGAATTCTGTATTCAAGGCAATTTATAACCATTTCTGTAAGTATAACTATAGCCGCTCAAGGCAGATGCGCCACCAAGGTGGCTATAGATTATCTTAGAACCGTTTGACAAGAAGCTCTTTTTCACACCGCTGCTCAGAATTCCAAGCTCACCTGGCAAGCAGCACGTTCAACGTCGAATGGTCAAGAGCGCTTTTTCAATCTTCACTTTTTTTCTTAAAACTCAGAGTTGCAAGCGTTGAGCACTATCAACTGAAAAACATTTTTCCAGATCAGTTATGGGGCAGGTAAATCGAAGTGATACTGCTTGCAGTTGCAGATCCTCGACAGGCTCTGAGTGGGTGCCATAGAGTCGATCACCTACAATTGGATAGCCCAATGCACTTAGATGCTGACGAATTTGGTGTTTACGCCCAGTGAGCAGGCGGACGTCAACCAACGAGCGCTTAGGCATATTCTGTAGGTTCGAGAAGACGCTTCGAGCTGATTTTCCGTCGACCATCCGGTCTACTTCATACGCTTGTGGCATCCGAGAAAAATCGCCACAAACGATCGCTTGATAACGTTTGTCTATCTTGGATTCTTCAAACATAGCACTGAACAACCGAGCAGCTCTTTTGCTATGACACAGTAATATCAAGCCAGTAGTGGCTCGATCGAGTCGATGCACAAGATGAACAGGCCTTTCACCATAGTCCATAAGCTTGATTTGATTTAACTCAACCCACCGATTAATACTGGCAAAATCACCCCATCTGCTTCCCTGACAATAGAGACCATAAGGTTTATACCAAACACTGTAGTGTTCCGCATCGTGGATCAACTGTGGCTCTGGAACAAGCTGACTCAGTAAATCAGCGTTGTAGTTAAGCTCTAGTTTGTCGCCAATTTTCAATGGCTTTGTTGCCCTACGTAGTCTTTTTTTATCATTTCCCCTGCTTAGCCACACAGCTCCTTTTTGCATGGCATCTTTTATTTTTGCTTGACTCAGCTCTGTTTTCTCAGCCAGCAGCAGACTGGGTTTTGAGTGCTGATTAGAAGAATCTACGATCAGCGTGTATTCAAGCTTATTGGTCATTGTAGACAATGGCAAAAGGGCCTCCTCCATCGGGCCCTTGATGTTCAGCGCCACCTGATACAAACAGTTCGGTAGTGCCCGTTAATCCACTGAGCATTCCGCCAACAAAGCCTCTAGCGTGTCTCGTTGAGGATATGTCGCTATCGTCCAACATCGTGTGGCGATTACCACGAATCATACCTGTGGTAGAAGCTTCAGCTTTTGCGAAGGTAGCAATTAGATTACTTTGAGAATTTGGTAAACCTATCTGGTCAGTAAACACACGGTTTAACAGATTTGAAACGGGCGCGGCGTCGATGCAGTCTTGCATCACGGTATGTGTGATCTGTAACGGACCAGACCACTGTCTAGACTGACCAAGAACAACCACCTCACAGCACAATAACTCGATGCCTGCTGAGCATGATGCTCGACTGGACCACAGCGATAAATCTGAACCGATCTGCCCATTGTCCACTTTATCGATCTCGCCCAATGCTAATGCAATACCCAAAGCGGAAGCACCACGCGACAAACCCATCGATTTTAGCGTGTTGTCAGTCGAAACATCACCATTAACAGCTGACACCCTCTCAGCCGTTAATAGTGGACATTTAACCTGAACATAATGAACGTCGCCGGGGCAATCAATATTGGCCTGCCCCATGGCTTTTAGAACCGCATCACGCACGAGCTCAGCCTGAACAACGCGCCCTATTTCGTTGGGATTTAACGACCTGGTGGCAAGGCCCGCTATAGCTAGCGAAGCCGTATCAGTTTCCACTGCTTCTGTGATGCCCAAAACAATCCAGTGCGGAGCCAATCCCCCTTCTGTTCCACCCGACATAACCATGGGTATACTTTCTATCTGTTCGCCGCTGAGGTATCTAGACAATAAACTGCGCAGTGATTGAGTCGCATAACCGCGCGTAAAATCATTTACGCAACCGTTGCCCTCAGTTTTACCCAGAATAGCGGAAATGTTCTGTGGTTCCAGAGCACCAGATTTAATCAAAGATTCAACCTTCGATACATCATTGGGGCTCTGCATCGGCAAACGAAAAACCTGGGCACAACGTTGCATTGAATAGGTCCTCTACGAATTGAGGTTAGAGCCACTTGAGCAAGCGCTTAGGCATATTCTTGATTCAGCTGAAGAGCGTGTATGGTTTACCACAGCAAGCGATAGAAATATGCACTTTCGCCAACTCGCTGATTAAGGCTCCAGCGAAAAACATCAAATCACTACCACTCAGTCGTCATCGTCATCGTCGTCATCATCATCGTCGTCGTCACTCGGACCACTGCTGACGTTGTTGTTATCGCTATAAAAAATATCACGACGTTGCTCCTGAGGTTTTCGTTTGTAAGCCCAGTTGTTGGTACCTGCTACAGGGTTGAAATTTTGCAAATACCACACGTCCTTATCAATAAGCTGCTCGTTATTGCCGGTAAGTGTTAAATCAAGATCGCGTTGTAGATCTTCTAAGCTGTAGATACCGTTTTCTGGACGCCGTCCACTGAGCTGTAAAACCGCCGTCTCAATCTCTTCGGCTATGACTATCAGTGACTCTGCAGAATTAGCGTTTAAGCCGAAACTGATGTATGTGCCCAGTGTCGCGACCTCTTCAAGTATGCCATCAGCCTTGCGCCAGATTTCAGGTGTTTCCCGCTTTATAGATTCCGAAGCATCGCTGGATAGCTGCGCCTGGCGAATATGGAAAAGCGCCTTCTCGATTGTAACCCGCAGGCCTGGTTGATCCGAATCGGCAGGCTGGTTGCGAGGATCATGGATTTCCGCGATATCAAACACGCCGCGTTTCGCAGCTATAAAATCCTGTGCCTCCGCCCGCCTGAGAACGTCTGTATTGGTGAGAATAATGTCGTCGAGAACAGTGTGCGCGTATTGAACAATGGATTGCCCCTCCTGAAGAGAAGATGATGCACTTATTACCTGACCAATATGCCCTTGAGCCTTAGTGGGTGCCTTATGCGGAGCCAGAGACCCGCAACCGGTAATCAGAGTGGATAACAACAGCAATGCAGTGATTAGTCGTGGCATGTTCTAGCTCTAGGTGTCAGTGTAGGCATCATAATTCGCCAAGAATTATGATGTTTGACAAATATTACACTGTGGGGGGCAATATTCACACTTCATCTAGAGCGCCGCCTAACTAGGCGGCGAATCGTGATCTTGGAACTCACTTTTAAAATCAGCGAGTCGTTCATTTTTCCTCTTGTCTAAACATTCAAGATTACTTGTGCTGAGCTACAACTGAAGTAGCTGTTGAGCTAGATACCCGCTTTGCGTCAACACACTTGAACGGCCGTCATTACAAACGACGATGGCGATACGCCGTTGTGCGTCATCTATCAGTGCAGTAGCTGACCAGCGCATATTGGATCCCTGTGCGCCAAAACTCACCCCTTGCAGACTCGCTGGTGCCCAACCCATGGACATGCGAGCGCCCTTGTGTTGCGGCAGATGCAAAACGCGCTCGATGATGTCATTATCGACGATACCCGGATCGCAATCGCGCTGAAACAGCTGGAGCAATCTGGCCCAGTCTGCACAATTGATATGAAGGGTTCCGGCTGATGAAAGTACGGGGGGATTGTCACTCTTGCTCTCGGTTGGATCGGCGGGCTTGCCTTTGAAAAGTGCCGCCCCACCGATAAAGACTCTGGGTGAATGCCCCCAAACATCGGGGGGTGCTCCGTAACCCGCACTGCAGACTCCAAGCGGATCGAGTATCCGTATTTTGAGTGAGCTTTCGAAGTTGACACCTGAAAGGCGATCGATCGCAGCACCCATCACGATGTAGCTCATGTTGGAATAAGCGAAACGTCCGGGCTTATGCGGCGGCCTGGAAAACGCAAGTCTAGTTAACGACGTGCGTTGCTGTGGCAACGAACGATCATCGTTGTGGCCGGAGACTAGGAGTTTTCGAGGTGGGTTGGTCATCATGCCACCGAGGCAGTAAAAAAGCTCTGCAACGGTTCGTTGGTGCCAGCCGGGCGCTATCGAGTCGATCAGGTCGGGAAACAACTCGGTAACAGGCATATCCCAATCAGCTTGGTGGTCTGAGACAAATAAGCCGAACAAGGTGGCAGTCATCATCTTGAAGCAAGAACCAATGTGAATTTGATCGCTTGTAGTAACCGCCTCCGGATATCCTTGACGACGCACCCCAACAACATCCAGTTCGAGATTGCCGTGCGCGCCGATTACACCACCGAAGACTGCTGGAATACCCAGTTTCTCTCTAAATCGGGTGATTTCTTGAATTCTTTTGTCTCGTTTCAAAACAGCCTCTACACACGAGCAGACCCGAGTTGGTAGCGCTAGCTTTGACTAGCCGTCTCTGAGTCTAAGCTGTAAGCCCTAATTCCAGCAATGACTTAATCTCTTCAGCACTTGTGCCGGCAATTATTCGACCCAGCTCCTCATCCCCTCTGAGCAAAAGCAGTGTGGACCGCCTCGGTATGTTTCTCGATGTTGCTACGTCTGCAGACCCATATTTATCCCAGTCCACTCTGACGAAGGTGATAGCTTCATCAAATGAAGGATTTGCTTCGCGAAGTTCACTGATAACACGTTCCTGGCGTTTACACGTACTGCACCAGTCAGCAGCGAAGTCAACCAACACAGTCTCGCCTGCCGCCAGTTTTTCCGTTAGCAAACCCGGGGTGTAATCAAGGGTGTGCGCTCCACCAGCAAGCAAAGATGTAGGAATACCGAGAGCCGCGGCTACACCGGCAGCGCTAGAAATAAATTGTCGTCGATTCATAGTTAGCTCCAATTAGCTCGAGATTGATGATAGGTTTTTTTAACTCAGTAAATTTAATGTTTGCGGTATGTCTCATTGCATGACTTAAAACTTGATTGACAAGTCCTGAAACCAGTAAGGCAAAACATCCAAAGCCCAGGCCTCGATCATGTGATGTACTTTGAAGAAAATCATGAGCCCAACCAATAGAAAGGCCACGCCCATGATAGTTTTCGCCCTTTCCGCCAAGCCGCGCAGCTTCTCTTTTCGCCTGCGTATTGCCTCACCGGTGCCATACCCTAAGGCAACCACGACCGTAGACACTCCCAGACCAAAGCTGAGCATGATCAAAAATGCCCATATGAGATCTTGTCCCTGGCTTGCAAGCGATATCGCACCACCCAGTGTCGGCCCAATACAGGGCGACCAGACAGCGCCAAGCAGCAAACCGCCGATAAAATGACTCTTCATCGAATCGACCGGCATTGACAGCAGTTTTTCATCCGCGCTGGAACCAAAGGATGCGGTGGCTGTTGCGAACGACTGATTCAGGCGGGGCACGAGTAGCACTAATCCAAATGCAATCATTAAGACTGCGCCGGTGCGGGCCAGTACCTGCTCCGTTAATCCGATGCTATGCCCTACCGTTGCGACGAACATACCGAACGTAACGAAAGATACGCACAGACCCGCCGCGATAGCGAGGGGGCCATGCTTACCTGCCTGCATGGCTGACGCCAACACGATCGGTAAAACGGGGAGCACGCAGGGGTTTATCAGCGTGAGCATGCCAGCAATGTAACCGAGAACAATATCCACGCATGATGGAGTAGAAGATGCGTCAATTAGTTCCTCAATTTAACAACAGATTTTTACTACACCTAGAGTTCTGGAAGAGCTTGTCGACAGGCCCAGGCCACAACCTTTAACCGTGCCCGCTAAAGCGACCGCTTTTCTTAATCCAGGAATGTGGCCATCGTCATGCACGAGCAGACTATTGAAACGATAGCAATTGCTCGCTGAGACGGTATCATCGGCGAAACTGATACCCCTTGCCAGGGCTATCATAAGCTGGTGATGAGAACGTTAGCTCTAACTAACAGGATTGGCTCGCAGTTTCGAGTAATTTCGCTGCAACATCAGGCGCAAGGTCTGACAGTTTGTCGGCTGTTAACGGAGTGTCAGTGTCCAGGCTAAAATCACGCATTTCACTGTTGACGACGGACATACTTAAGTGACCCAGGTAACACCCTGAACCTGGCGCTACATTGAAGGTAATCGGCGATGGAAAACCAGCTCGATGAGTGTCCGATTTGTTTTCCAAACGCGTTGTGCACTCATCTTTTTTTGTTTTTTTGTTGTAGTAGCAACTAGTTTTCGGTATGCGATCAATAACCACATTATGCACCACAGAACGTAGAGCGTAATTGTCGTACTTCATTTTAATTGCTTTGGCACCACTAATCTCAAATGCGTGCAATCCAAAACCGTCAACAGTCTTGGTCCCTAGATAAGGAAGTACGACATCGAAACAGTTAACCTTCAAAAGATCTTTACCTTTAGGGCAGCGAAAGGCGAGCTTTGCTTTCTTAACCGAAGAATGCTTATCAGTGACGTAAACCGCAATATCGTGCGTGATAAGAACTACATTGCTTTTTCCATCGTCCTGTATGTCTTCAGCGGATTTTATCGATTTACCGGTAGCACAGCCCAGCAGCAAAGCGCTGGCGATAATTACAACTACGGGTTTGATGTATCTCATGCTATCTCCATGATTTTTAGCAAATGATCCTAAAAATGCTTTATCAATAGCAGCCATTATACTAATGCACATACAGCTTAGCTACACAGCAAGGCTCCTTCCGACAAGGCTTGTAGCTTAGCATAAGCGATATCTGGATCCACGGCACCAAAGCCTGCGAACGTACCAAAACCACAATCACTACCAGCTATCACCCGCTCTGTGCCGACAATGTTGGTAAAACGCTCAATACGTTGGGCAACCAGTTCGGGATGCTCTATAAAATTTGTGGTTGTATCAACAACACCGGGAACCAGAACTTTATTATCCGGGATATCCTTTTTACGATCACGAAAAACAGTCCATTCGTGTGCATGTCGTGGATTGGACGTTTCAAATAGAATATAGCGCGATCGCGTAGACATCAGGGTATCAAATACCTTACTCATCGCTATGTCACAGCAGTGCGGCCCTTCGTAGTTGCCCCAACATATATGGATTCGAACACGATCTTCTGGCACGTTTTGCAGTGCATGGTTCAGAGCATCAACATGGCTATTGGCTATCTTTAGAAATTCATCGTCGCTCAGGTCTGCAAAGAGCATATGACGCGATAAAGCAAGGTCAGGGCAATCAAGTTGTAGATCAAGCCCAGCGGCTACGATGGTCTCGTATTCTTCTTTCATGGCATCAGCCAGTGCTGCCAGATAAGCATCCCTGCTCGAATAATAATCGTTTTGTAAAAACAATGAGATTACACCCGGCGATGCGGCGTTCATGAAACCGCGGGACGCGCCGTGTGCCTGTATAGCATTGGTCAAGTTGTCGATGTCTTTTTGCAGTTCACCCTGCCCCTTTGATTTGACCTCACCGGTACACATAGGCCGCGCATACTGCGGCGTGCCACCATCATCGGCCAATCGCTTTAAAAAACCGGGAAACATCTTTAAATCGGCAGGCGCATTTCTTGGACTATCGCCAGAGAATCCTGTGTAGCGGTCTTTTACATAGGTTGCGTAAGAGATCTTGGACGTTTCGCCATCGCTGACGATATTAATGCCGGCTTCAACTTGTTTCTTGACTGTCGTAGATACAGCAGCTGTCATACAGGCGTCGAACTTATCTTGCTCAAAGGGCTCAGCGTGCTCCCGTGCAAAAATAAAATCTACAACCTCCTGAGTTCTAGGAAGCGAACCGACATGCGTGGTCTGAATTTTTGTCACCCTTACCTCCAATATGGTGTTTACTAAACCGAAAACTATTATTATATATAAACCCAATCACTAACCGGATAACGAAGGTCGCCAGGTTGGACCCGCTTCATCATCTGTCGTTGTGACACGATACAAACTTGCTTCTCCGCTCATAGAAGGTGCCAGTGTGTATGTCATACCTGGTTGTACCAAGCAGGTATCACCTGGATTTAATAGTGTCTCATTGTCATCTAAACGCACTTTCCAATGACCTCGCATAGGCATCAATACGGTGTGTTTTATGGCTTGTTGCTCAAGCCCGGGGTCGGAGTTGCGCGATAGTAGCTCCACGGCAAATCCAGGCTTATCCGGCAACACTGCGAACTCACCTATTACTTGCGCCGGTGCACCGTTTGCCAACGCCATCAGGTCCCAATACCTTGCCACGTGACGCTTAACAACAACGGCGGTGCTCACCTCTGGAAAGGCTTCCATTTGAGCATCACTAAGTGCTTGCATGGGCTTTAGGCCATCGGGAAGTTTCTCGCCTTTTTTACTGTCATACAGACAACCATTCTCACCAAGTATCAATCCATGGGACATCGCATCCTCGATCACTTGTGGGGCCCATATGACGCCACCCCCTGCATCATCGCCACCGAGAACAGCCATAATCATTCCGTAGTCGGTTCCTATATTTTCAAAGCCTCTAAATATGCCTGTCGGGATATTGATGATGTCGCCCTCTTCAAGCACAACTTCTCCGTCAGTACCGGTGCGCCCCCAGAAAAAACGCCAACGACCTTTAAGCACAAAAAACACCTCAGCTGTGCGGTGAGAATGCAGACTGTTGCGACACTTTGGAGGTTGACCCGCGGCGCCAATATTAAAGCCCGGTTGATCTTTGATATGTACATGCTGATCGGCAGACTCTGAGACGCCACCGCCAATGATGGCAAAGTTCTCTTTCTGATCACTTCCGGGCGTGTGCGCATCGATGAAGGCTGTTTTGCACGGTACCAATTCACCATATCGCACCACATGCTGTTCGACACTCATAACGCACCTGTGTGCAAGAGTATTTGCTTCCATACCGCCGTATCATCCAATAGAGTCCATTCACGACGTATCGTAGGTTCAGCACCGTTAACCGCACCAAACTCTACGTGTGAAATACCCATGACGTACACATCGCTGCCTGTTGGCATGCCGAATCGACCTACGCCTTCGTGTTTACCTTCAAGACTCCAGCGAATTGCTGCTCTGGGTGGCATAACAGGATCTTCACGGCCAATAACATGCTCGATGGTAAACCGGGCGTTCGGAAAAGAGGACCGTAAACCCATCCAGAACGACTCAGCCCCATCATAGGATTCAGAAGTTTGACCTCCCGGATACTCAAGTGCTGCGGCTCTATCGTAGTGTTGCCTGATGACGGTAAAATCTGCCCCCATCATGCGTGTCAAAGTATTTTGCCAACGCTCCCCCCATTCATTTGTATTACCTTTACCGCCATAGGGGCCAGGTCTATCACGCTTACTTGTAAAAGGCTTTATGCATTTTTCAGGACCCCCTTCGCTTGCGATCTGATCCCTCGCGTATTCTTTTGGGCACAAGCCTAATTGCCGAACTATGGCTGCTTGATCACGAATCAACCATTCGTCATTAATTTGATTATTGATTGCATGACAGTCCGCTATGACTCGATAACGCAATCGTTTGCCGGTGGCAGTACCATAGACACCTGAGTTGCTATGGGTGGCGATGGTCAAAATACGATGCGAACTGAGCATACCTTTCTCAGGGTCGCCGTCCCAGATAACGTCCTCGCCTAATAATCTCCTATCAGGAAATTCTGCCAGGGTCGCCATGGTTGCACCAATCACATTCTGATTACCAACGACCACAGAGGTAGGCGAACGTACCACTATGTCGGGAGCATAGTAATCATGCAGCGTAGAGATACCTCGATTTTCCCAGATCTCTTCAGTAATACCGAGTATGTAATGAGGGAAGTTCTTAAATTTCGTATCAAAGCCTTTCATCATTCCAACCTTCTGGTACCCGCGCAGATTTTCGGATAATCAATGGGCAGTCGATTGTTAAGCGCTGCGCAGTTGTCGCTCTGTTTTCGATTTGGTGTAAAAGCGTCGTAACCGTTTTCTCAACCATTACATTGGCTCTCTGTCGCACAGTGGTCAGGCTGTAAGCTGCCCAGCTTGCCGGGGGCACATCATCGAACCCAACAACCGATACATCTTCTGGTACCGATAAACCCAACTGATGACGAAGCACATCCATAACGGCTATTGCCATATGATCGTTTGCCACAAACACAGCATCAGGGCGCCTATCTGATGGTCGATCAAACATGCGTAGAGCAGCCTGTTTTGCCGTATCAACGTCGTAGTTTCCCACTTGTCGATCAACTAGCCGTCTGCCAGCACTTTCCAGTCCCGACATGAACCCGGCTTCGCGATCACGTTGAGTCGATGCGGCTTCCCACCCGGCAATATAAGCAATGTGAGAGTGCTCACCAGCGATAAATAGCTCAGCCACTTTACGTCCACCCGCTACATTGTCTGACGTGACCGCTGAAATACCTGCTCTGTCCTGGCTACGATTAAACAGCACAACCGGAACACCTGCCAATTGGCAACGTTTAGTTAATACAGAAGACATCTCAGCCGATGCCATGATGATTCCATCCACCTGATAGTCCAGAATCTCCTCCATAACGCCATCTATGTTGCTTGCCGTCTGTGAGGCCATGAAAATCATCACGTGGTAACCACGCTCCTGCAACACTTTGGAGAACTTCTCCACCGCTTCAGGATAAAAGTAGTTTTCAAGGTAGGCCACAACCAGACCAATAATACGGCTTTTTCCCGACACCATTGCGCGCGCAAGAACATTCGGTCGATAGCCGAGCTCACTTGCGGCTTTTCGCACCTTATCCTGTGTTTTTTTGCTGACTGACGCACCCTCGGTGTACACACGACTAACAGCCGATTGCGAAACGCCTGCTCGCCGGGCTACTTGAATGGATGTCACACGTTCAGCCATCAATCAGCCGTCCAACCGCCATCAATGAGCATAGAGGTGCCGGTAACCAGCGACGATGCTGATGACGCTAAGTACAAAACAGCACCCATTATGTCTTCAACTTCACCTACGCGGCCTAGCTTAATCTTATCGAGTACCCAAGCTGTTCGCTCTGGATCAGCGAAGGTAGCTTCTGTTAACGGTGTTCGAATAAACGTAGGACAAATAGTATTGACCCTGATACCCAACGATGCCCATTCAATAGCCATGGCCTTGATCATACCCTCAAGTCCATGCTTGCTAGCGCAATAGACTGCTCTGTCGATACCGCCCACGTGCCCCATCTGACTGCTTATATGGATGATTGAGCCATTAATACCCGCAGCTTTCATCGCACTTACTGCACCGGTGGATAGAAAATACGCAGCTCGTAGATTCAGGTTCATGACTGCGTCATAATCTTCCGGGGTGGTTTCCAATGCCGGACTATGCCGAGCAAGCCCCGCTGAATTCACTACGATGTCAAACGCTGCTTGCTCATTCAATGTGGTTTTTAAACCATCCAGATCGGCGGCATCCAGTATCAACGCAGATGCGTGCCAGCCCTTTGCGACAATGGCGTCGACGGTTGTTTGTAACTTGTCAGAATCACGCGCTGCGCACACTACCTGCGCCCCGGCTGACGCCAGCGCAACAGCACAACCCTGCCCGATCCCCGACGACGCACCCACTACCAGAGAACGCTTACCGCTCAGGTTAAAAGAAGGTGCAGTGGGTAGAACGATTTCCTTCATGCCAATGCCTCATTATCGAGCAATAAACCAGGCTGCGATAGATCTTGCTTAAGCTCCCGAACACGCGCAAATACATCAATGCCCAGCTGGTTGTAAACATCGAGTAGATCAACCATTACCCAGTTTTCGCGAATCAGACCGGATTCCACACGCCAGAAGTCAAGACTGCGCATGGTGATACGTTGGCCCGTTGGCGGTAATCCTAGCCACCCTGCATGACTAAGTGTCTGACTCATATTGGGCCATCCGGTGACAGCCGCGAATTCATTTTCGGCAAAGAAATGATGCGCTGTTCCCTCATTGCTCTGACCACGATCAGGCATGGCATTGAGAAAGGGTATTTGATGCCCCCGTCTGAAGCCTGTAATACCCCGCATACTGCCAATTCCTGCGGGGCCATACCAGTTCATTTTCGGATGCCAGAATTTCTCTAAGTGCATCAGCTCCGGTCCACCTTCAGCCGGATGTCGAACCATGTTGTTGATCATGTCGATAATCAGGCTTCTGCTTGCCCTGCTTTGTTCTTCATCTATTTCGCCAGTATTCAAACCAGCGCAATGAGCCGGCGCTGGTACAGGACCGTCTTTGCCAAGTGCCGGTGCCAGGGGCCAGGCGCTGGCCTGCTGCATAACCTCGGGTATGTCCCACAGCATATGAGTCTCGACTATCTCTCCCTCGATAAATCGAAAAAATTCATGGAAGCGCATTTGCGTTAATTTGCCGGTGGCTTGAATATCGAGCCAGGGTGCACAGGAAGTTCCCACATAGTAGCCGCAGCAACCTACCCAATCCTGACCATCGGTATCAGTTCCGGCTATTACGATGCTGTCGCGACGTTCAAGGTCAGGCCAGGCAGAAAACAACGGCGCTAGGGCCTGATGATAAAAGGCATCGGCCCCATGCATAGCATCAAAAGGAAAACCAACGCGAAACACAGCATCGCCGTTGCATATGGCCCGTAGCTGTTCACGAACACCGTTTTCTGAAAAGTCATACATTGCCGCACGCAATGCTGCCAGGCGTTTCTTGTTGAGTGAGTGTTTATCCACCAGAGCCATCGTGCTTGTGCTCTCTGTAAGGTGCGCCTTCACCATACGCCACGTTAATTCCACCGTAACGACGCACACGCACATTGCACTGCTCAGCATGACCAACAAATCCTTCGAGCATGCAGAGTCTCGACCCATACTCACCGATCAAGGTCGCTGCTTCATCTGTTAGAATTTTTTGATAGCTGTGCGTCTTGAGGAACTTGCCAACCCACAGCCCACCGGTATAACGGCCAGCCTTTTTTGTTGGCAGCGTATGGTTGGTACCAATGACTTTATCACCGTTAGCAACATTGGTACGTGCCCCCAGAAACAAGGCGCCATAGCAGGTCATGTTATCCAGAAACCAGTCATCACGATCGGTCATTACCTGTACATGTTCGCTGGCTATGTCATCTGCGACTTGCAACATTTCCTCGTAGTTGTCACACACGATAACTTCTCCGTAGTCTCGCCAACTGACAGCAGCCGTATCAGCCGTAGGCAACACCTTAAGCAGGCGATCAATCTCTTGCATTGTCTCTTCTGCCAGCTGACGACTGTTGGTAAGTAAAATCGCTGGCGAGTTATACCCATGCTCTGCCTGACCTAAGAGATCGGTAGCACAGAGTTCTGCATCTACCGTTTCATCAACAATCAGCAAGGTCTCGGTTGGCCCTGCAAATAAATCAATACCCACTCGGCCAAATAACTGCCGCTTGGCTTCTGCCACAAAGGCATTACCCGGACCCACCAGCATATGCACAGGATCAATTGTTTCTGTGCCTATTGCCATGGCCCCCACAGCCTGGATACCGCCCATTACGTATATCTCATGCGCGCCGCCGAGATGCATGGCGGCGATAACACCCGGATTGGGTCTGCCGTTAAAGGGAGGCGTACAGGCAATAATTCTTGGGACTTTCGCCACGCTTGCGGTAGCGACAGACATATGTGCACTAGCCACCATGGGAAATTTACCGCCAGGCACATAGCAACCGACAGATTGAACCGGGATATTCTTATGGCCCAATATCACACCCGGTAATGACTCCACTTCTATATCGACCATGGAATCGCGTTGCGCCTGAGCAAATTGCCTGACCTGATGTTGCGCAAATTTCAGATCATCCAGTTCACGACTCGATAGCTGGGTAATGAGGTTTTCGATCTCTTCTTGACTGAGCTTGAACGATGAAGGCGAATAGTTATCGAATTTTTCGGATAACTCTCTTACCGCAGCATCACCACGTTGCTCTATTTGAGCGAGCGTATCCTCTACAATCAAACGGGTTTTGGCATCCTCGGATACACGCGCTGCGTCTGATAGACCACGCTTGAGATAATTAATCATTGTTAATACCTTATAAACCGGAAGGACGAGGGGGATTTTTTTCGCCCCGATCAAAGGCTTCCCAACCTTGCCCTTGAAATACATCGTGACCCAACTGAGCCAGCACATGCGCGAAGTCCACATTGACCCAATTATTGATAATCCTGCCTTCTACCACTTGCCAGAAATCCATGTAACGAATCTCCACGCGCTTACCGGTAGCTGCGACACCCATAAACTCACCAGAGTGTGTTGCCTCCTGACGGCCAAATGCAGCAGCCCACTCACCCATGTAAACCCGAGCCTCATCAATACAAACCTTATCTGAAAAGGCAGCCTGAAAAGGGCGCTGCCAGTTATCCTGGAAGGCTTTAAGACCGAGCTTGGTACCGCAGCCTTGATTGCCCATCCAGCGAAAACCCTGAGCAAAGAATTCGCCGATATCATCTATCCGGTGATCGTTAAGCCCATCAACCATGCCCTCAATCACCGCCTTTGTGGCTTCTGTTTGGGATAGGTCGGTATCGCGCGTTAATGCAGCCTGTATGGGTCTAGAACCTTTCATACTGATAATTCCCTCACCCTTTAACCGCGCCAGCGGTGAGCCCAGATACGATCTGACGCTGAAAAAACATGACTAGAATAAACAGTGGCGCAGTAGCTGATACCACTGCAGCCACCGCGAACATCACATTGCCCTGTGTGTAGGTCGTACCCAGAAAACTGGCTATTTTGGGCACCATCGTCTGGTTGTCTTTTGTCAACAACATCGACGTGACTGCGAAGTCGTTGTAAGCCAACAAAAAGGAAAACAATCCGGTGGTGATAACACCCGGCCACATCACCGGGATAATTACATACCGAAATGCTTGAAACTGCGTACATCCATCTACCTTGGCACTCTCATCAAGCTCCTTTGGAATTTTTTGGAAAAACGAATGCAGCATCCATAAGGTAAACGGCTGATTGATAGCCACGAGGACGATAATAGTCGTGGGCAAAATACCCCACAAATTCCATTGAAAGAAGGGCAGCAAATAACCTGCGACAAGGGTTATCGGTGGCATGGCGCGAAACAATAACGCGATGATCAATAGCCAGAACGTATACCTGTACGACGAACGCGACAGAGCGTAGCCTCCCAGCGTGCCAATGGTGAGTGAGGTGATAACAACAAAGAAACACACGATCGCTGTGTTGAATACAGCTCTGCCAAAACCTTCCTGTACCCAGGCTCCATGATAGCCATCGGTAGTAAAGGCAGCTCCCTTCTCGGCTATGGTCCGTGCTCCGGTAACCGCATTAGTCCAATCAGATTTTGAAAAAAAATCCAGTTCAACTTTAAAGCTTCCCCAAAGTGTCCAGAGAAACGGAAATGCCGCTAACAGCAACCAACTCACGATAAACACGGTTGATAACGTGCGCAGCCCCAAGGATTGTTTTAATGCTTTAGAGGACATGACTAGGTTCGTTCGTTGAAGTCACGCCAAGTGCGCACAAGCACCGGAGACAGTAAAATAGCCACACACAGTATGGTGAGCACTGACGATGTCGCAGCCGACGATAACAATCGAGTCTCGCCACCCAGGTCATTGAAGATTATCCAACTGAGTGAGGTTGCATGCGCCTCTGCATTAAAACCCACAATAGGCTCAAACACACGAAAGTTATCCATGATCTGTATCAGCGCCACAAAAGTAACCAGAGGCATCAGATGAGGAATAACAACATAGCGCACCTGTTGCCAACGTGTGGCACCATCAATCATGGCTGACTCAAGCGTATCCTTTGGCAAGGTTTGCAAGCCTGCATAGAACACCACAAACGCGAAAGGAGCTGAGTGCCAAACGCCATAGACCATTAAGGTAATCCAGGTTAAACCGGTGGATGCCTTTAAAGACAGGTCTGGATCATCAAACAGCAGCTGCAATGCATTACCCACTATGCCGCGACTGTCGATCATCCAGAACAGTATCAGTGAGCCTATGAGTGGTGTAACAATCATGGGCAAGAGCGAGAAAAAGATCGCTAAACCTTTTAAATGCCTATGCAAGGAGTTGACTGCTAACGCTATCATCATCCCCAGGATGATCAGCAAGGGTGTTACCACAAAGGTATACGAGAGCGTAAACGACATCGCGCGGTAAAAAGGGAGATTTTGCAGCGCATGAAGAAATGTACTCAGGCTTTCTGATTGCTTCCATGCGTTGGAAACCTCATTAATGGCAAGATGTCCCCTATCGAAGTAAACATCAAGACCCGCAAATTTTCCAAGCGGTGCAGCCGCCCGGATGGCGGCCGTCGCTTCGGAATCGACGGCTGTTTCTTGCTTACAGCCAAAGGGATCACAGGTTTCTACTGTGGTAAAAACCTGATCGTGTGGCGTGTATAGCGATTGCAGCACGATCGACACAATCGGCAAGGCTATAAATAACAGCATCGCCAGAGCCGTAGGCAAAATGAACCAAAAAAATGTTCGATGCTTCATTAGGCGATGATCGTGAGCAGGGATTCAGTGCGGAGCGAGACTATCGCTCCGCAGCCGATAACCGGTATTTACAAGAATCCTTTCTCTTTGGCCGCTGCCGTGTAAGCTGCTTCGACATCTGCCAATGCTGTGGCCGCATCTTCCTTGCCTTGCATGAAGTCCGTCAACTCTGCGCCCAAGGCCGTGTGCAATAACCCCATGTAGGGCAGCATAGGATAAGGCGTAGCGCTGGCTTCGGCCGCTGCGAACACTCCAGTTGCAGCTTCCGTAGGCTCATAGCCCTTAATCAGCCATACCGCCAGCGGGCTGGTGGTTTCATTCAGCATTGCCGGATCAATACCAGTGATCAGTGCTTTGAATGTGGCTTCTGCATCTTCATCGCTTATGTTCTTCGAAACAGTCCAGCCATCCCACCCCAATGTTGTTGCGGGTGTTGAACCGCCTCCTACCGTCATTGGACCCGCGATCGCAAAACCAGCCTTGACTTCATCAGTTACACCTTCAGCTTCAACTAAAGTAGCGGCACGGCTTCCCCACATATTCATGAGTGCCACATTACCTGCCTGGTATTCCGCATTGGTGGCGTTCGAATCATGAGTTAAAAAATCCGGGTTCATGTACTCAGACAGTGCTTTCATCATCTCAAGTGTGGCAACACCCTGAGCGTCATTAATAGAGACCTCTGCAGAACCGGGTTTAAAAAATTCCCCGTCATGACCGATATACATATTGTTGAATTCCTGCGCCAGATTCCAACCTGATTTGTATGCACCTCCGATCGGGTTTTCCATGATCCCCTTTTCTCGAATCATTTTTGCTATCGCTAGCATGTCCTCGTAGCTGGTCGGCGGCTCAGCGCCCAACGATTCCAAAACATCACTTCGGTAGACCAGGTGCTGCGCATTAGCCATAAAGGCGACCGCCATGACTTTACCACCCACCGTAATCAGTTGATTTTTGGCGAGACCTTGTCCAAATTTCTCAACCAGATCATCCAAAGGACGAATGACATCTTCGTTCATCAATGCAACGATGGATGAATTGGCCACAATCGCAGACGTATATTCAGCCGGATTACCGGACATGCCAGCGACGTTTATTTTCTGGTGATCAGCCGTCAGGTTAGCTTGGATATCTACACTATCACTCGCACAGGATTTTGCACCGTCGGCGACTGCGTGAATTGCCGGGAATTCATTACCCACGATGCTGACTCGACCTGCACTGATATCGCAGCTTGCGTAAACGCTGCCGGCGGTGGACGCAAGTGCCGCTAGGATCCCGGCTGCTACTGCTCTTTTGAAAAACATGATTTTCTCCAATTGTGTGATGCAGACATAGAGCATCATCTGTTTTACCCGCTTATCACGGGCTGTTATGTGGGGTGCCTACCCCGAGGCGCTGTCCTGTTTGCGTATCAAAAAGATGGCAAATGTTGTGTGTTATCGAGATGGACGTCTGCTCGCCAATTCTGGCTCGATGAGATTTATCAGCTTTCACCGAGACCAGTTGTCCATCAATGCGAACCGATATCATGGTCGCATCACCTAGAAGCTCAAGCGTATAGATGTTTGCGTTTATCTGTCCGTCTCCTTCAGCTGCAATGAGCGCATCCTCGGCACGAAAACCCAGCGTGTAGTTACCGTCTTCTACATCGAAACCTTCAATAGATACAGAGGGTGCTTTGAATGTGCCGCCGGCAATTCGCCCCACAATGAGATTCATCGCCGGGCTGCCTATGAAACTGGCCACAAATGTATTGGCCGGCAAATCGTAGATGTCCGTGGGGCTGCCGACTTGCTGAACCACGCCTTTCTCCATAACCACCACACGATCAGCGAGTGTCATCGCTTCGATCTGATCATGGGTTACGTAGATGGTCGTAACAGCCAGTTCGTGACTTAGATTCTTGATTTGCGCGCGCGTTGATACGCGTAGTTTTGCATCAAGATTAGATAGAGGTTCGTCCATTAAAAACACATTGGGTTCGCGCACGATGGCGCGTGCTAACGCAACGCGCTGACGTTGACCACCGGACAATGCCGCAGGCTTTCGGTCGAGGAAGTCGTCGAGCTCCACCATCGTGGATGCGCGGCGCACTTTTTCATCATGTGTTTTGGGATCAATTCCCCGCACTTTGAGCGGGAAACGAATGTTTTCGTAGACGTTCATGTTCGGATACAACGCGTAGCTTTGAAACACCATCGCTATATCCCGATCCTTAGGCTCTAGATCATTGACGATCTTGCCGTCTATCAGCACATCGCCGTCGCTTACATCCTCAAGCCCTGCGATCATGCGCATGGTGGTGGTTTTGCCACAGCCGGATGGGCCTAACAGCACGAGAAACTCGCGATCCCTGATCGTGAGATCGAAGTTATGCACGCCGACGAAGCTACCCCACCTCTTGGACAGGTTGCGTAACTGAATCTCAGCCATTCGCAGCGCTCATATTGCTTTTTAACTATTTTTGCATTCGTATGCAAAATTGTAGGCCTGCTTCGATCCGATTGGCAAGCAAAAATTGCAATCGTATGCAAAAATTCCCGAAACAGGCTTTTTGCGAACGCCAGTTACACAGAAAAGGAACCAATGCCGGACAATTTTCAAGCGGAAAAAAAGACAGTTCTTAGCCTCTACCGGGATCTTGATCGGCCGGGTGCAAAGCTGTTAGACGTATTGCAGAGCCACACCGGCGAAGACTACGTGTGGCGCGGCTACCAGCCGTTCGGTGAACTGACGCTGCATGAGCTCGCTGAGACGTTCTGGGTACCCCTGCGACGATCAATAAAGCATTTACAACGCAGACAGGACATCTTTTTCGCCGGGCTCAATGAGATGGATGGCTATTCCAGTACCTGGGTTGTATCAATGGGTCACTTGATGGGTCTGTTTGATGATCCCTGGCTCACCATTACGCCCACAGGCAAAATGGTGTGTCTGCGCTATTGCGAGTTCAACCGTGTGGAGAACGGAAAAATAACAGAAACGGCCATGTATTTTGATATACCGCATTTCATGATCCAGGCTGGCCTGAATCCGTTTCCAAATGCAACTGGTATGCACATGGTGCAACCGGGCCCGATGACTCATGATGGTCTGCTTTTCGATGCACAGGATAAATCTACCGGTCAAAACACCCTCAAGCTCATCAATAAAATGATTGGAGAATTGGGGCAATGGCAAAGCGAAATCAGCCTGGAAGATGAACTAAGGCAGAGCTGGGCCGAGGACATGATCTGGTGGGGCCCTGCTGGCATTGGTTCAAGCTACACGATTGAACGCTATGCGCAGCAGCATTCTGCACCTTTCAGAGCGGGATTGGGTCATCGGTCGAAAACTCAGCACAAAGTGCGTCTGGCCGAGGGCCACTACGGCGGATTTTTTGGTTGGCCAAACTTTACTGCTCGCTCACTGGGAGGCTTTATGGGTATGCCAGCTTCGGACCAGGCAGGCGAATTCAGGGTCATTGATATTTACCGGCGACACGGAAACAAACTGGCCGAGAATTGGATATTCATCGACCTCCTGCACTACTGGAAAACATCGGGAATTGAGCTGGACATACTGCCCGTCGACTAGCTCACCTGAGCGAATACGCCTATCTGAGCACCACGCTTAACAGACTATCCCAACGCTTTAGCAGGCAGCGGCTTCTCGGTAACAATAACCCCGTCCCTGTCTGCATAGACGTAGTCGCCAGGCCGAAAATCAACGCCACCAAACGACAGCGGAATATCTCGCTTGCCTTGGGTCACAGGGATGTACTTTCTAGAACAGGTACCCAGGGCATAAAGTGCTACGGGGATGTCTTTAATCTGTTCCCTGTCTCTTATATAACCATTCAGGACGATGCCAGCGTACCCATTACTATGCGCAAATTTCATGAGCATTTCGCCCACGATGGCGTAGTAGGCTTGGTCCGAATCAACCACCACCACTTTTCCTTCGCCATTTTCGTCTCGCAAAAGTGTGATGAGGTCGGAATTGTTGCGCTCTAGCTGAATCGTCACCACCTCACCCTGACACATTTGAGCAGCACCAAAATTGGAATAGCCCGGACCTAACACTGATGTGAGTTCAGGATAGGTGTCGCACAGGTCTGCAGTGAAATCAGTCATATCGTAAATCTCCAATCAGGTGCGAGCACTGGACGAAATCAGCTCAAAACCCAAGATTCTATCATCTCAACGTCTTTGCGCTGAAGGCATTTGCTAGAATAGTCGGCTGACTACTAAGAAGCGCAAGACATGAAAGTTGTAACGGGCGTCATAGGCAACGATATTCATGTTGTCGCCAACAGATTGATGGATCTGTCGTTAAACGCCAGAGGCTATGAGGTCTTCAATTTGGGCGTGAACACCTATCTGGAAGAATTCTTCGATGCAGCTGTCGAAACCGGCGCAGACATTCTCCTGATTTCGTCGCTTAACGGAGAAGCGGAAGGCTGGGGCCGGGAAGTTAAACTGCTCAAAGCCAAATACAAGAGCCTGGAACGACTCACCATGATGATTGGAGGCAATCTGACCGTAGGCAGCGGCAATGCAGATGATATCGTGCCCCGATTCAAAAATTATGGCTTCGACCTGGTGTGCCATCAAGTTGATCTGAACACCGGTCTGGACATGCTGGAAACCTACATGCAAGAACAAGCACAACGATGAGCCAGTTACAAGAAGAGCGTGAAATCATACTTGGCAATGAAAACGTGGATGCGTTTGATTTTGATGAAGTGCGTGAGTTTGTCAAAAACGCAGACGAAAGACTGTTTATTTCTCACCACTTCGCCACAAAAGAGAAAATGCTGGTACAACCCAGAGGTGGCTTTCCGACCTATGAAAAACAGTTTGCACTGTACGAGTTTTTTGTTGATGCGAACGTCGACGTATTACCCCTGACGATCGATTCCAACACTCGACTCAACGACTACACTACCGCTAAAAAAATGTTGCGCCTGAGTGAGGCCAACGAAATCGATATGCTCAATGGCTATCCGCTGGTTAATCATGGCTATCGCAGCACGCGCAAAATGATGACGCACTTTAATCATCCGGTTAGCCTTCGCCACGGCACGCCAGATGCGCGTCTTTTAATCGAGATTGCCATTGCATCGGGTATTTTTGAAATTGAAGGTGGCCCGATAACCTACTTGCTACCCTATTCCAAGAATTTTCCACTCGATAAGGCGTTCCTGTACTGGAAGTATGTAGAGCGCGTGTGTGCCGACTATTCGACCTTAAACAAGCCGATCAATCGTGAATCGTTTGGGCCGCTCACCGCAACGCTGGTACCTCCTTCCATCACCATCGTTATCCAGTTATTGGAAATGCTGTTGTCATTAGAAGAAGGGGTCAAATCGTTTTCGGTGTCGTTTTCGCAGCAGGGTTCGATGATCCAGGATATTGTCACAGGCAAGGTTACTCGCCAGCTCGCCGATTATTACGCCGCACAGATTGGCTGTGAAGACGCTAGCATCCATCTTGTCTATCATCAATGGATGGGCGCATTCCCGATGAACAGAGACTCGGCTGATCAGTTGATCAACATGTCCACGGTTATTGCCTCGATGGTCGGTGCAGATAAGATCATCACCAAAACCCGTGAAGAGGCAGTTGGCATACCGACAAAGGAAGCCAATGCACAGACAGTGGCCAATACACAATACACGCTCAATATTCTGGGCGGCTTGCCCGCCATCGTCGACGAGCAGGAAGAAGAGATGCTAACGGCGCAAGTGCATGCCATCATGGAAGCTGTATTTAATGATCCAGCCGATACCCTCTGGCGCAAGGTATTCAATTCAATTAAGAACGGCATCATCGATGTGCCTTTTTCCCCGCACATCATCAATCACAACAAAATGATCACGATTCGTGATGCACAAAAAAACATCCGTATTATCGAAAGAGGCAGCGTGCCCATACCTGATCACTGTTACGCCTACGAAAAATCATGCTGTGATCTGAATAAAGATACCACCAGCATCGTCAATGACATCATTAAAGATATAGGGATAATGCAGTGAGTACGAGCAATGAAAAACTGCTTATTGATATCGGCAGCACGTACTTCAAAGTCAGTACGGCTTCTTCAATTGAACAGCATTTTAGAGATTTCAACAAGCGCATTCTTGATGATCTAACGCATAAGTGCGGGAATACGGTAAATCACTTTGATGCCAAAGACATACACATATGTTCCTCTGCCAATGGTGGTCTCAGTACACTAATCATCGGTCTGACGCATTCGTACTCATTGAAGTATGCGACTAACATTGCTTACAACTCCGGCATCAACATCATTGACTCAATCGTTTTTCAAGATATTGAAACCTACTCGGTGCCCAGTGATCTGATTGATGCTGTGATTGTTGTTGGCGGTATAGATTCAAACAGCGGCGTCTTTGATGAACGACTCATAAGCTACATAAACAAACTAAACTATTCGAATGTTGTTTATGTCGGCAATGCCGAAGATGCCAAATCGCTGGTAGCAGCCGTGGATCGAGTGACGGTTTTACCCAACATTATTGATGATCGCTTACACATCGTCGAGAAACACCTGAAAGACTACCTAACGAACCTTTACCAGCAGGATATTGAAGGCAAGGAAGATATCAAACATCTTTATGAGATTACGGGTAACCAGATTTATTCAACACCTTTTGTTGTCAATAAATCTCTACCTTTTATTCAAAGCTCATTCTCTGTTACCGATCCCTTCATATTGCTTGATATAGGGGGTGCTACCACCGATGTGCATTACTCCAAAGATCTGGTGAGCGATAACATAGTTACAGAGCAAGGCCACGATAGAATCGTTTTCAAGAAACTCGGTGTATACAAATCCAGACAATCACTGATTTTTACTGCAGAAAAAAATGAATACGCCTACGAGCTGCTGATGCACCTCAAAGTTACTGAGAATATCTATGCAGAACACAGTGAAAAGGCTACTAAGATTTTGATGCAACTTGCGATATTTCTGGTGCTTTGCAAGATGTCTCATTACCGCCCCACCTACATCACGTTAAAACTCCTGGCCATGAACTCCATTGTGTTCACTGGTGGGATAACAAAGGTTCTGGATACTGCTGATATAGAAGATGTCGTGGCTTTTTTCTATCGTAAGATTCTTAACTCAGATCATAAGCCTGTGACTGTCCTGGACAGTAACTATGACATTTGGACCCTGGGCGCAAGAGAACATGCACAATGTCTATAAACTGCATTCGTAATTTGCTGGAAAGCGCCGAACAATCGCAGCCTGACAAGATCGCACTGGTCTACGATGAAAAGAAGCTTACGTATAATGAACTTTTAACCCGCGTCAACCAGATTGCCCTATACCTACAAGAGCTTGATCTCCCCAAGGGCGCTCGAGTGGGACTCTATGCCAAAAAAGATGTGTCGCAGGTCATTGCCATACTGGCGATTCTGTCCACCGACTATATCCTCGTACCACTGACCAGACTGCTGAAACCTGAACAGGTTCAGTACATCATTGATGACTGCGAAATACAGTGCGTCATAACAGACAAACTTAAATTGGAGAGCATCGAAGAGATCAATTTTAATGGTCACATCATCTCCATAGAAACTGCCGGGAAAGATACGGCCTCTTTCGAAGAAATATTTAAGTACTACAACAAACCCTATCATTGCAACATCAATGGCCACGACAATGCCGTTATCACCTACTCATTTGGACTCACCGGCACGCCAAAGGGTATTGTAATTTCGCACCGCAATCTGATTGATTCGGCTCGAGTGGTGTCCCAGTATCTTGATCTTAACGAGAATGACGTAATTTCCGGGCTCCTGATTTTCAACCTCGATTATGGTTTAAACCAAATCTTTTGCGCCTTGTTAAACAAGGCTACGCTGGCTCTTCATCGGTTCATTCTACCCGGTGACTTTTTCAATCATTTGATTAACGATAAGGTTACCGTCCTACCGCTAATGCCCGTGAACATCTCACAGATGTTCGATGAGGATTTATACACTCCCCCCACTATCGAGTTGTTGGACAATGTAAGAACCATCACCTCATCTGGCGGAAATGTGACCGAACGAATGATAGATAACTGTGCAAAGACATTTAGAAACGCACGCTTCTACTCTATGCATGGCCTGACAGAAGCATTTCGTTCAACCTACCTGGATCCATCGCAGATCAAGATTCGCCCTGATTCTATAGGTAAGGCAATCCCTGACGTAGAACTCTACGTTATCGATGAAAACGGGAATGAATGCGCGCCGCGCAGTGTAGGCGAGCTGATTCATCGCGGGGGTTATATCTATCGAGGTTTCTGGAATGCACCTGCCGATACCGCTGAGCGTTTTAAATCGATACAGATCCTAGAGAAGGCCATTGACTTGACAGGGCAGCTTGCCGATGAAATCGTTGTGGCATCTGGCGATTATGTTTACAAGGACGAGGAAGGCTATTTCTACTTTGTCTATCGTCGCGATGACATGATCAAAACCAGTGGATTTCGGGTTTCGCCTTACGAAATAGAATCGGTAGTTGAAACAAGTCTGCCGCAAATACAACAGTGCGCCGTATTCGGTATGGACAACCCGATGATAGAAGAAGAAATTGTTATGGTCTATTCAGCGGCTAGCGAAATCTCTGAAAAAGAGATTGCGTTTGAACTTAAAAAACACTTGGCGTCATACATGATCCCAAGTCGCATCGTTTATCGAAAATCCTTACCCCTGGTACAAAGCGATCAGAATCAGATTAACAAGGAAGAATTAAAGCTGGAGTTAGCCAGTTCTTGACCATGCACGCTATTCAAGCATCCCCACAAACTGGATAAGCTAAAATTTTCTGAGACACTGATAAAGATACCAAATAGGACACTAATTAAAACACTGGTAAAGACACCGAATGAGACACCGAAGCTGATCGACAGAGCTTCTAAACTATGAGCGTTTAAAATCGGGTTTGCGTTTCTCCACGAATGCACCCATGCCCTCTTTTTGATCCTTCGTGCCAAACAGAGCATGGAAGGTTCGCCGTTCAAACAGCAGTCCTTCACTCAGAGAGGTTTCCAATGCGCGATTAACAGCTTCGCGCGCAACCATAGCGGTTGATTTGGAATAGGATGCGATTTGTGCAGCTGCTTTTTTGGATGCGTTAAGTAATTCGTCATCGGGATATATACGGGCGACAAGACCTGCCTCTCTAGCCTCATCCGCATCCATCATGCGCCCCGTAAGAATCATGTCCATAGCTTTGCCTTTACCGACCAGGCGAGTTAAACGTTGCGAGCCTCCCATACCCGGTATGACACCAAGCTTGATTTCAGGCTGTCCAAACTGCGCGGATTGACCACAAAATATCATGTCGCACATCATCGCCAACTCACAACCTCCGCCCAGTGCGTACCCAGAAACCGCCGCTATCTTAGGTGTTCTTAACTGAGCAATACCCTCCCATGCTGCCAACATGTCTTTCATGAAGACATCGGGATAACTCTGTTCACGCATCTCGGCGATATCAGCACCTGCTGCAAATGCCTTAGCAGATCCGGTTATGACGAAACAACCGACAGTCGGATCGCTATCGAGTGGTTCCATCACCGCTGTTAACTCGCTGAGTATTTGCGAGTTAAGGGCATTGAGCGCTTCTGGACGATCCAGTGTAATGACAACAACACGATCATCACGCTCGACTTGTACACACTGCTTGCTGTCGTTTTCCATTCTAATGGGTTTCCATAAAATCTAGGCTTGGTCGTGAATTAAAACTACATCTCCACCTGGAGCGCTTACATTGAACTGCTCAATCTCATCACTAGTGACGTCAGCCAGGGAGCTATGTTGCCAAGTTGGCTGACGATCTTTATCTATAATGGCTGCGCGCACGCCCTCTAAAAAGTCGCTGTGCTTTACGGCCCGCGAAACGAAGCGAAATTCTCTTTGCAATGCTGCTTCAATTCCTGGTTCCATTCGAGCTTTACGAATGAGCTGGAAAGCGACTTGCAAAGACAATGGCGATGATATCGCTATTTTCTTGAGTGCTTTTTGTGTCCATGATGCGTTGTGCCCTTCAAGTTGCTCAAGCACGGAGGCTAACGATTCCTGACCGAAAACTGAGTCAATTTCATGTTGAATTTCTGCGAGTGAGGAGTCCTCACTGCTTTGCTGGAAATCCCCTATTGAGCGAACATCTCCGGTTTCGATTAACGCCTTTTTCAGCGTCGCCAGTTGGTGCGCAGGTACATAATAATCAGCCAGACCAGCGAACACGGCATCACTGCCACCGATACGCTCTCCGCTTAACGCCAAATACTCTCCTACAAAACCAGGGCATTGCGACAATAGGTGGGTGGCACCCACATCGGGAATGAGGCCTATCAAGCATTCCGGCATCGCGATACTACTGAGATCCGTCACGATCCGATGCGATCCATGGGCTGATATCCCGACACCTCCGCCCATCACGATCCTATCCATAAAGGCGATATAGGGTTTGGGATAGTGCTTAATCATCGCGTTTAAACGATATTCATCACGCCAGAATAGTCGCCCGCTCTCTACATCCCCTGCTTTGCCTGATTGATAGAGCGCATTAACATCACCACCAGCGCAAAACGCTTTATCACCGACAGCGTCTATCAGGACAAGAGCGATGTCCTTGTTGTCACGCCAATCCAGAAGGGCTGCCTCCATGCGCAACACCATACTGTGCGTGAGCGCATTAAGCGCTTTAGGACGATTTAGTGTTATCCGGCCAATACGTCCTTCAATTCTTGTAGACAAATCACTATCAGATAAATCCCCGCTACTGCTTGTTCCGTTGCTTTGCCCTTGCATTACGCATGCTCGGCCAGTAAAGCACGGGCAGTAACCAAACGCATTATTTCATTAGTACCCTCTAGAATCTGGTGTACTCGAAGGTCCCGCACGATCTTCTCGATACCATAGTCTTCTAGATAACCATACCCACCATGCAACTGCAGAGCATCATTAGCCACATCAAAACAACTATCCGTTACGAAACGTTTGGCCATCGCACAAAATTTAGTGGCATCAGGTGCCTGCTGATCAAGCTTCCAGGCCGCGTTGTACAGAATACTTCGTGACGCCTGTAAAGCTATTTCCATATCGGCCAATTTGAACTGCAATGCCTGCAGCTTGTTGATGGGCGCCCCAAAGGCCTTGCGTTCGGACATATACCTGATGCTTTTTTCCATCGCACTTTGCGCCGCTCCCAGCGAGCAGGCCGATATGTTTACCCGCCCACCATCCAGACCAGACATGGCATACCGAAAACCATCACCCTCTGTTCCCAACAAATTGTGTTCAGGTATACGGCAATCATCAAACTGTACCTGCGCAGTGGGTTGCGAGCGCCACCCCATTTTTTTCTCCGGTGCACCAAAAGTTAAGCCCTTGGTACCATCTTCCACTATTACGGCGGATATCCCTGGCGGACCTTCAGCGCCTGTTCGGCACATAACCAGGTATAAATCGGAATAACCACCACCAGAGATGAACGCTTTAGTGCCATTGAGCACCCAGTTGCCCTCCCGGTTATCTGCTCGGGTGCGGAGCGCCGCTGCATCGGAGCCGGAACCGGGCTCGGTGAGACAATAGGAGGTAACGGTCTCGTAAGTGCACATGGCCGGTAACAAGCGAGCCCGCATTTCCGCTGAACCATAGCGATCGACCATCCAGGCACACATATTATGAATAGAAATAAAAGCAGCCACTGATGGGCAGGCTTGCGAAAAAGCTTCAAAAATCAGAGCAGCCTCAAGCCTTGACAGATTAGACCCTCCGTGCTCTTCAGAGACGTAGATGCCTGCAAAACCCAATTCACCCACTTGGCGTAGCAGCTCTTTGGGAATGGTACCTTCAGCCTCCCATTGGGCGGCATAGGGGGCTATTTCTGCCTTACCGAAGTTGACCGCCATCTCCTGTATGGCAAGTTGTTCCTCGGTTAATTCGAAATTCATCACTGCGCTCCTGTTCATTGATTCTTGCTCAGCGGTCTGATCAAAAGCGCACACGCCTGTCAGTCGTTGAACCAGAGGCAATAGCATAGCAAGAGCAGACGGCAGATCAATACCGTATGATAGGTCATGGGTCGCGAACACTCATAGTGCTACCCGATCTAGCCCCCATCGCCCGTGCGCAATCATCACTTCGCGCAGCATTCAGTTTGTCCCATCCGCAGGCCTTTCATCGTAATGCCACAATTTCTAGTTGCGATCGTCCCGATATGCTTCGTCCTTCTCTGGAGCACCGGCTTCATCTCCGCAAGGTTCGGTATGGAGACAGCGGAGCCTGCCAGTTTTCTCTCAATACGATTCGCTCTGGCAGCATTGGCTCTGAGTATCGTCGCCATGCTATTTCCAAAACTTCGTACCATGAAAGCCGACTGGAAACAGCTAGCACATGCAGCAGTTGCTGGTGTATTGCTGCAGGCTGTATATCTGGGCGGTGTATTTGCCGGGGTAAACCAGGGCATTGGAGCTGGCTTATCGTCTCTAATCGTGGGGATTCAACCAGTACTTACCGTGCTACTAGCTGCGGTATGGTTGTCAGAGAAGCTGACATGGTCAAAAATAGCAGGCATTGCATTGGGATTTGCAGGCGTCGCCCTGGTAACAGCTGAATGGGGACATCTAGACGGCTCACTATCAATAAAAGGCATTGGGTTTTGCGTGGCCGCTCTGTTTGGTATTACGCTTGGCACCCTCTACCAAAAACGTTTCTGCCAGACATTGGATTTACACACCAACATGATTGCACAGTACGTTGCCAGCGCCCTTTTCCTGCTTCCGTTTGCACTCATTTGGGAATCTTACTCAATTACCTGGACGCCCACGCTGGTTGCCGTCATGGCGTGGTTGGTTATTGTGCTCTCGCTAGGGGCAGTATTTCTACTAATGTGGCTCATAAGATCCGGCGAGGCGGGACGTGTCTCCACGTTATTCTTTTTGGTACCGCCCGTGGTAGCGGTAGAAGCTTGGATTCTATTTGGCGAACCACTTACGCTAAACGTAATCCTGGGCACTGGTCTGTGTATTGTGGGTGTAGCTATCGTCAGCGGTATGCTGAATAGACTCACAACAAAGCAGGCAACTTAACCCCATAGATAGATAGATAGATAGATAGCGAACCCTACCTGCTGCAACATGCTTAAACTGCCCCAGTTGCATGGGGACGGTGCAGCGAACTTACTCCTATGCCTTTAAGATCAATCACCTAGCCAGTTTTGTAGTAGTCAATTACCCCCATCCCCAGCATACTGGGGCAGTTTATTCTATTCAGGAAATTGTCCATGCCCGCTTATGTCATCGTAGATACTAAAATCAAAAACGACCAGGAATACGAAAAGTACAAATCCCTGGCCAAGCCCATTGCCGAGAAATTTGGCGGCGTCTATCGTGTCAGAGGCGGCGAAATGGACATCGTGGAGACTGATCTATGGACACCCACCCGCATGGTGGTGGTTGAATTTCCTTCAATGGACAAGGCTCGCGCGTTCGTTAACTCTGAGGAATATGCGCCCGTTAAATCAATCAGGCACGAAAACGCGGAATGTACTTTGTTGATTATCCAGGGTGCATAGCTAGCCGGCTGGGTAACGGTTACTTATACAAGCGCTCATGTTTGGCATTGATCGTGAAGCGTTCGTTTAGCGCTAAACGGATTTAGCGTTCTACTATCCCATTAGTTTGAAAATTCCCATGACGCACCCAACGATCAACGCTGCTGTGTTAATTAGAAATTTATGCTCTGTCGCTCTGCTACTCTATATCGGTTCAGCCGCTGCTGTGGATTTTCCGCAGTATCCAAACTCGGTGAAATTTATCGAAGAAGAATCATTGCCCATTGAGATGATTAAGATGGAATGCACTGCAATAAATGTAGAGTCAAACTACAGCAGCTGTATTTCAAACACCATGAACCAATGGGCGGACTACCGTCGTGCAGTTAAAGAATATCCAGATATCGCAGCGCAGTGTTACGAGATACTAAAAGAGCTCGACGACTACATGCTGATTAATAAGTGTATTCATTCCTCTGTGGAAGGAAACGGATAAAAGCCGGTTACCCTGCCCCGGCAAAACACAAGCTTACAGCGCAGTGTTATTCAGGCCCAAGACGAAGAGCAGTGTAATTCAGGTCCAAGAAGATACGACTGGATGAATGAGCAGAGCTCATCTTCGAAGCCTCTGCTCTGACTGGCACGCATAGCGCCATCCGGATCACATCATCTAAGCAGATCTAATCCATATCAGCCCCGTGAGTCTCCCTCAGTGGCAGAGCGCTGAGATCAGCATCTTCGAGACAATTTACGTTGATACCATAATAGTCCGGCGTGACTCGTTTTCGATGAAACGGATAAATCCCGCACACGGCGCAGAAATGATGAGTAGCCGTTTGAGTATGAAATTGATACTCCTTGAGTTGTTCTTTTCCACTGAGCAGAACAAATTCAGATTCGTGCACTTTGATCATTTGTGTAGCCCGCCGCCGGCAGAGACTGCAGTTGCACGTCGTTCTTTCTTCAACGGTTGATTTAATGCTGAAACGAACTGCCTGGCAGTGACAGCTCCCTTGTGCTTCGATTAGCAGGCCCACCGATCAATCTCCTCATTAAACATTCGTCCAGATAATATCTAAACTGCCCCAGTTAGGTGGGGATAATGCGAACAAGATCGACCGAACTACCGTGCATCATCCAACCGTTGCAGTCTTTTTCATCGGCAGCGACAGTAGTCTTGATATTGACCCCGACCAGCTCAGCAATATCCCGGGGGTACATGTTGCTGGCAAAGCAGAATCGCACCGTTGAATTAATGCGCCGTTCCTTCTGCCGATAGGTCGCGCTGAAGGTGGTCGCGGAGAACTTCTTCGTGCAGCGTTTGCACTTGAAGCGTTGAATGAATTTGGCATCGTCGGCACGCGCATAAAAGCCAGCGCGCACTAAAAAGGATCTGGGCGCATCGCAGCGCAGGCATCGTGTGTTCACATCCATGTGAAACTCGCGGTTTTGTAGTGTCAGATTTAGCTTATCAGGAAAGCCCATCCCCAGCATGCTGGAGCAGTTTAGAAATTAAATAGCCTAATTGCTGACAAATAGTGCATGACGATATATCATACGAATGATAATCATTATCATTCAATTGCTAAGCAATACCGGAGAAATAAAATGAACCCCATTGTTATTTCCACAGACAGGCTGAGCAGATCTGCTGATACACAAGATCAAACGTTAGCTGGCGCTTTGAATCAACGCACCAGATTTGTCGATATCCCTCTTCAAGCCCGGATGCTGTTAGCTGTCCCGAGGATTCGTGGAAAATCTCCCACAGCGCCCTTGGCCGAACGCTATGTTCTGGATGCTTTGGGGCGTGTGATCGATGCCGGCCCAATGCGTCACAATACGATTCAGGCGGTTAATTTGCTGGCAGAAGTGCTTCTGACCCCCAGCCCTTTTGCAGACGCGCCCGAAGAAACCGACGACCAATGGCTATCATCAGTTGAGAATCTTGTATTGTGCGTCTTGTGCAAGATTCGTGGTGGACAAACGCAGGCCGCTAAACAACTCACTCAGCATTGGCTTACAAAAACATCCATTGAGAGTTTTAATGTTGCCGCAGAAGCACTGTGTGATGCGCAGTGCTTCAAGCAGGCCGGTCCGGATGTGTTTTCACCCAGTTTGAGTGGCACAGTTGAGCAGACCTTACAAACCCAGCACTCTTCGGTGACTTTAACCCAGGATCTTCACCTGGTTGAATTGCTGCTGCTAAATGCATTGCGATTACGCATGCGAACGCTTGCCTATCCGGGTATAGCGGTGCGTGTCATTCCGATACTCAGCAAGCATCTTGCGATACCCAAAATCGAGTCCATCATTGATGCATTGCTTATTGAATCCTTGCAGTACTCTGATCAAACACCTGATGTACGTTGCTTGTGTTTCGACATGATCTCCTGTGACGAATCAGAATTTCTTGGGGCTATCGCAGCATTCTCAACTGGAAATCGGCCATTCATCAAAAAACAACTCTCTTCCTGGCTGCCAACATTTTCTGTCGATCGATTGGTCCAACGTTCAGGGGAGTTTCAATCGATCATCGCAGGTGTAGGTTTACAGATTCCTCTTCGTAACTGGAACAAACTTGAGCTTAGTCACCGTAATGAACGTGATATGAACTGCGCACATGCTAATGAAACGGCCATGATTCATTAACTGACTCACCCTTAAGAATTGATCAAGGAATGACGTTCAGTCGTGGCGATTTGGCTTTACCAACAGCAATGCCCATCGCCACGACTTTCAACGCTACGCAAACCTAACTACCTTGCCGCAATAATCCGATAGTAAACATCAGAGCAGCCAGTAAAGCAGCGACAGTCCTTATCGTATTAAGCACTGTCCATCGATCAAGATAGTGCTCCCAGATTCCCACTGAATCCCATTCGCTGGCGGTCACAGCCGCTAGTTGGTTATTCAGCGGTACGTTTCCCAGACCCGTCACCAGAAATGTACCCACAATATATAACAGTGCTCCGGCAGCAAACCACAGGGTAGCTGGTGAATCCCAGTTCTGAATCGCCAGTACAAATACGATCAAGGACAATACTGCGGTACCCATATAAACACCCAGAAATGATGGGGTCAGCACGGTCACGTTAATCGTTTGCATAGCGTTTATCCCCTCTGCTGAGGGCAGCCGGGCAAGCGCAATCATGACAAAACTGGAAAACGCGAAGAATATGCCGCCGATCAGTGCTGAGCCAAGCAGTGCGCTAATCGCCGCATAAGTGCCGAAGGTATTCATGCAACCGCCTCCGTCTCTGAGGTGCTCCAGGTACCGCGGGCAGCAATTCGACGTGCATAGTCTGCAAAATCGGCGGGCTCGCGACCCAAAGCGCGTTGGACGCCGTCGCAGGTATAGGCATTACGACCATCGAGAACCGTTTCAAACAGATAATTCAGTAACCAGGCTACTTGTGCCGGTGCACCGGATTCAGCGATACCTTGGGCAAAAGCTTCTTTGGGAATCTGCACGAACTCTACCTTACGATTTGCCGCCTTGGATATCTCCTCAGCCAAGTCAGAGAACGTTAACAGGCGAGGCCCGGTCACTTCATAGGTTTCAAAGGCGTGTCCTTCCTCTGTAAGAGACGCTACCACGACATCGGCGATGTCATTGATATCAATGAATGGCTCTGGAATGTCTGCCGCTGGCAAGGTGATTGTACCGTCCAGTACCATGCCCAGGAATTCACCTTCCGAAAAGTTCTGCATGAACCAACTGGCGCGCACAATCGTCCACTCCAAGCTCGTTTCGCGCACAATTTGCTCGCAAGCCTGCGCCTCTTGCTCACCACGTCCGGAAAGAAGAACCAGACGCTGCACTCCGGATTCAGCAGCCTTGGCGACGAATTGCCGAATAGAGTCGGTAGCGCCTGGAATGGCAAGATCTGGGGCATAGGTGATGTAGGCCGCTGTCACGCCTGCCAGACTGGCATCCCAGGTTTCAGGGTCATTCCAATCGAAAGACGGGGACGTTGATCGCGACACCGAGCGTACCTGGACGTTACGTGCGGCCAGTCGTTCTGCGACTCGCAGGCCGGTTTTTCCTGTTCCGCCAAGCACTAGAGTGATGCCGTTGTTAGCAGTTTCATTTGTTGAATTAATTGTCATGATGCGCTCCTGATTGTTTTAGACTGTCGTCTAGAGGTATGTCGTTATTGACGTGAATCAGGTTATAGTCGGGGGGTTGTATGCACCATCTTCAGATTAATCAAATCCATTCGCATTCGTCTATTTTGGTTTTATGGATTCTCTAGGCGGCTTACTAGATGCTCCCAGAGCACGCGGTGCCTTTGCACTGCGAACGGTCATGAGTTCGCCCTGGTCGATGAGAATACTTGCTCAGTCACCGGTGACTCTGCTTGCAGGCATTACTGGAGATTTCTGGATAGTGCCGGATGATGGCGAACCGGTGCACATCGGACCGGGAGATATAGCGATCACTCGAGCACCAGACACTTACAACGTCTGCGAAACACTGACTACTGAGCCAACGATTTTTATACACCCTGGCCAGGATTGTCGCGATGCAAACGATAACTCCTTGCTGGAGCAAATGACGCACGGTGTTCGCACTTGGGGAAATGATCCTAACGGCTCAACCACTTTTATGGTCGGTGCCTATGAGCATTTAAGTGATATCAGCGATCGTCTATTGCGTGCCTTGCCACCGGTGTTGTCCCTGTCGCACAACGAATGGGACTCCCCCCTGGTGCCTCTGCTGTGTGAAGAAGTCATCAAGGATGAACCGGGGCAAGCCGCTATTCTCGATCGATTGCTGGATCTGCTTGTAACAGCCGTATTAAAAGCCTGGTTTGCAAAGCAGGAGTCCAATAGTCCCGACTGGTGGAACTTTCAGGGAGATCGAATTGTAGAGCGAGCGCTGCACATCATGCACGACAAACCCTCCTACGCCTGGACGCTCGACAAGTTAGCGGTTGAGACGGGCGCATCACGCGCGTCTCTGTCCAGACGATTTCATGATCTGGTGGGTGAACCACCCATGACTTTTTTAAAGAACTGGCGCATGGCACTGGCGGCCGATCTTCTTTGCCAGCCCGATGAAAATGTGGGTACTGTGGCCGAAAAGGTTGGTTACGCAAGTCCGTTTGCGTTTAGTACAGCATTCAAACGCATACGTGGCATCAGTCCGCAAGAGCATCGCAAAAACACCTACCAATTTATCGGTTAATGCAGGCCCTATCCGTTGCCAACAGCTTCTTTAAATAGACCTAGCTTTTCCTGTATTGGTCGATCGTTGAACGAGAACAGTACAGCTTCGCCATCAGGTTCGTGTACGATTTTTTTCCAGGATGGAGCAACGAAGATGGTTTTTTCTTTCCATTCAAGGATCTGATCATCAATACGCGTCTGCCCGCTACCTTCTGTACACACAAACACGGTGGCTGACGTAGAACGGTAGGATGTTGTGTTTTCGCGCAGCAACTGCACGGCCGTTCCGATAGTGGGTATAGCATCGCCACCATTCAAAGGGTTTGAATAGCGCAGTTTCCAGCCATGGCATGGATCGGGATCCCTTCCACTGGCCATTGCATCCAGCGATTCACGCGAGCGATCGTAAGGGTAGTTGAAAATTGGCGAGACGCCTCTACGCGCTGTGCCCTCGGGCATTAACGCATGTCCAAATTCTGCATAGGATTGTCCAGTGTTTCTGGTGATCTGCTGTTCGTCTTCGCCCAACCCTTCGGCAAAACTTGCATCGAGGAAAGACACAACCGGAATATCCAAACCATCGAGCCAGAACATCGGTGAATCAGTTTCGTTACCATGATCATGCCAAGCCATTTGCGGTGTGATAACGAAATCGCCATAGCGCATGATGGTTTTTTCTCCATTAACGGCGGTATGTGCGCCTTCCCCTTCCAACACGAACCGGAGCGCTGACTGCGTATGCCGGTGTGCCGGTGCAACCTCTCCCGGCAGTACCAGTTGTACGCCTGCATAGAGCGATGTTGTAATGCGCGACTGCCCGCGTAGACCGGGATTCTCCAGAATTAGAACTCTGCGCTCGGCTTCTTTGGCTGTAATGAGCCCCCCTGCTTCTATCATCGCATCACGGATAGCATCAAATTGCCAAACAAAGGGTTGGCAGTTGCTTCGTGGCACGGGCGTGACAAGCTCCCCAAGCACTGACCATAAGGGGGTCATATGCTGTTTGTCTATTTTTGCATAGAACGCCGATCTTTCTGCTGTCTCTTTGGGTTTTTTATCCATTACACGACTCTACTATTTTGTTTTGAGCAACGCCTGTCTGTCGATCTTACCGGTTCCTGTGTGAGGCATCACATCGACGAATTCAACAACGCGTGGATACTTAAACGGAATGAGCTGACGTTTAACGAAATCCTGTAGAGTTTTCGTCATTTTCTCATTGGCCTCATGCCCCCTACGCAGTTTAACCACCGCTCGCAGCGTCATACGCTTGTCGATCAGCTGATGAGCCAACACCGCACATTCGTGAATATAAGGATGCTCAGCCAGACATCGTTCAACCTCAAGTGGCCAGACCCATTGGCCGGACACCTTTATAAGATCATCGGCGCGCCCTTGAAAATAGAAAGCACCATCACGCTCGATAAAAAGATCACCGGTATAAATCCAATCTTCACGCATGGTGTCAGCAGTTTTATCGCACCGGTTCCAATAACAGGGTGCAGAAGAATCACCGCGTACCATCATGGCGCCTTCTATCCCTGAGCTTACTTCCACACCATCGGGATCAACCAGTTTGACCTCATAACCGGGTACAACAAAACCGGCAGAGCCCAACCGTTTATCAGATTCATTATTTGATAGATAGATATGCAGCATTTCTGTAGAGCCCAAACCTTCTATCGCTTCGATGCCGGTTAGCGCTCTCCAGGCACTAAAAACATCTTCTGAAAGAGTTTCTGCTGCTGATAAGCACATGCGCAGACTCGACAGATCTCGCTGCTTAGCCTTAGTCGATCGGCACAACGCTGTATACAATGTTGGTAATCCGAACAGCACGGTCGGACGGAACTTTTCTATTGTGTCGAACACTGCCTCAGCACGTGGTTGGCCTGCCATCAGAACAGCGCAAGCACCTGCTGCGAAGGGAAAGGTAATGCCATTACCAAAGCCATAAGCAAAATACAGTTTTGGTATTGAAAACAAGCGATCAGATGCTTGGACATTAAGAATATGGTGTGCATAGGATGCAACGGTATAGGCCATGTCGTGATGAAGGTGCACGATTCCTTTTGGACGCCCTGTAGACCCAGAGGAGTACATCCAGAATGCCATATCATCCGGGCCAGTATCAGCGACAGCCAGCTCCCCGTCATGTCCAGAG
>JBGCEO010000021.1:0-6728 GCA_045106475.1 Granulosicoccus sp. | reverse complement strand
AGCACAATACCGATGAGCATCACGGTCAGAGCAAGACCACCGCGTAAGGAGCCGAACAGTACTTGCATGGATTTCATCATGCGCTGCGCCACACCTGATTGATCCAGCATCAGGCCCATAAAAATAAACATGGGCAACGCTACCAGTACAGGATTTTTAATGATCCCTCCAAAGAAACGTCCGCCATTGGCAAACATCTTTTTGTAGGTGATACCAGTGCGTTTAAATTCGATGAATTCGCCTATCAGCTTTCGATTCTCATCGAGAATAAATTCGCCCAGAATGATAAAAATCAGACTGACACCAACCAACGCATAAGCAACTGGAATGCCTTGGAACAGCATAACGATGAAGGTCAGGAACATTAATAGAACCATCCACTGGTTCAGATCCATAAACTGCCCGATAAAAGCTAGAAATTCCAAAATTCAGATCTCAGATTGCGGGCGTTTTTTAAAGAAGGTAAGCGCTACTAGGCCGAGAACCACAGCAAGCCCAATCATTGTCGATTGTTCAAGCAAAGGTTCTTTGGCGATCCGGCGTGAAGCAAGGTCAGGTTGCGTAAAACGAATATACCACCACAAAACATAGTGGCTCAGGCGTTCCGCGACAAACCAGGAAAAGGGAAAACAGGCCAGAAGAATCTTCCATACATTGGGGTACGTCAATCTGGATAAGTGCCGTACAAGGCGAGACACACCAGCAATAACCGCAAGAACAAACAGGCACGGCAAGGTTGCTTTCAGCAGATAGAGACGATGTAAACCATTGGGGCTATCCGAACCCTCACCAGATAAGATCGAGGACCATGCATATTGCACCATGATGTCAACCATGATGCCCAGAAAAGGCAGCAGCAACCAACCGAGGGCAAATACCTCGGTACGCGAGCGGCGCTTGACAGAATAATTCTGATGAAAGATGTCAACGCGCACATGACTTTCAGTGGTTATCGCATAGCAAAAAGCAGTCAGCACAGTGAATCCGTACAACCACCATTGAGCATCATCAAGCCATGCTTGATTGTGCCCAGCCTTTCTGATGAAAACCTGAGTGACAATGGCAAGCATCAGGATAGGAAAAATCCAGGCAACGACATTACCTACCTGGATTACAAGCCTATCTCCCCAAAGATGTTCTGCACGATCTTTCTCACCTGGATCAGAAATAACAACAGGAATGTCATCGGCATCCAATTCAGGAGAAATCATTTAATAACCTACTCTCTAAAGTCAGTCTGCATTCGAAGCACATAAAGCTCAACATACATTAACAGAGGGTGGCCACAGGGATAGTCTGTTGGCCACCTTTAAACGTGTTAAATCAATAGTGCTAGAGCACAGATGGGTAATGACATCTAGCGTGTGCGAGGCAGATAGATATTGGTAGACCAGGTTTTGTATCCCTCTCGATACTCACTCAAATCAGCCCAAACCTTGGCAAAAAACTCATCCTTGGCAGCCATCTCTAACGCAACTTCATTCCAGGTGGACTGGAACAAATCAAGCATTTCTCCATCCCATTGCTTGATGGTTACGCCGTTGTTTTCAACGTTATCAACCATGGCATCAAAATTAGTTGCTTCACCTTCAGCCAGGTTGGTGGTGATGTTAGCCAGACAGGCAATCTTGATCTGGTTTTTTGCTATATCCGAGAGTTCTTCGTAGACATCCTTGTTAATGAGTAACTCGAACAACGTGGATGGCTGATGCCAACCCGGAAAGTAGTTGAATTTGGTGATCTTGTGAAAGCCCAATCGAGCATCGATTCGTGGCATGGAGAATTCGGTTGCGTCAATAGCACCCCGTTCTAGCGCAGGGAAGATGTCACCACCAGCTAGCAACGATGTGGACACGCCCAGCTTTTGCATAACTTCAGCACCCAAACCGAAAAAACGCATATTTAGACCTTTAAGATCTTCAACACCGTTTATTTCATTTTTGAACCAGCCCGAGGTTTCCGGTGCGATTACACCGCAGGGGGTAGCCACCACATCATATCCGGCCTGATCGTACATCTCCTGCCATAGATCTGCGCCATCATCGTAAAGTATCCAGCCCAGGAACTCGCTCGCTTCTGGACCAAAAGGCACTGCAGCGAACAGAGAAGCGGCAGTGATCTTGCCCTGCCAGTATCCCGAGGTAGAAAATCCTGAATCTACAGAACCATTGGAAATAGCATCAAGAGCTTCTAATGTCGGTACCAGTTTACCTGGGTCAAAATGCTCGAATTCAACATCAGTAGATATGCTGTTGATCTTTTCCACGAAATCTGTAGCCGCGGTACCCAGGATGGGCAGATTTTTACCAAATGAAGACGTCATCTCCAGACTATCAGCCGACAGCGCTGTAGTGGAAACAAATGCCAGGCTCATAGCAGCAGCAATGGCCTGTCCTTTAAGCTTTGGCCGACCGTTAGCGGTACATTTATTCATTAATATCCTCCGAAGTGATTTTATTTTGTCATTCCCGAATTGATGCGTGAAAATCGATGACATCTCTCAGCCGCGGAAACTGCGCTCACCTTTGCGGCGTTCGATACACGGCATTGGAACGGTTGCACAAAAAACTTTGCACACAGTCCAATTATACCTTTTTCCGCAACAGGATTTGTGAATAATTCTGACAAATGGCCGAAAAGCAGACATCTGAGACTCAGGCTACTCATTTTCAGAATTGTCCTGAATAGAGTCGCTTTACTCACTGACACCGCCTTAATAGGCGGACATTGGTTTCAAGCGTAAAGATTAGAGCGCCAGACAACCGTGATTCAAGCTAAGCTGATACCACGTCAGTTTCGACAGGGCTGATACGCCTCTGAGCTACAAGAGAATGAACACAGGACCGGTTTATGTCGTTAGAAGATCTGTGGTTTGACCCCAGCAAGTGTTTTATTGGCAACGAATGGATCTCACCCATTGAGGGCCAATACCTGGATTTACACGACCCATCAACATCAACGTTGATATGTCAGATCGCACGCGGAACCAGTGCAGATGTAATCAGCGCAGTTGACCAGGCAAGCACGGCGTTGACATCACATTGGGGCAAAATGACCGCACCAGAACGCGGGCGCATACTTTCGCGCATGGGCCATCTGGTAATGGACAAATCGAATGCGCTGGCAAAGCTTGAATCAATGGATGTTGGCAAACCGCTGACGCAAGCAAAAGCAGATGTTGTTGCTTTGGCCCGTTATCTGGAATTCTATGGAGGTGCAGCTGATAAAATTCATGGCAGCACTATTCCGTATCTTGAAGGCTACACCGTTTATACGCTGCGCGAGCCGCATGGTGTAACGGCTCACATCATTCCCTGGAATTATCCGATGCAAATAATCGGACGCTCGGTGGGTGCATCATTGGCGATGGGCAATGCTACTGTGCTTAAGCCTGCTGAAGAGGCTTGCCTGACAGCATTGGCCTTTGCCGATATTGCACGTGAAGCAGGACTACCCGCAGGAGCGTTGAACGTAGTGCCCGGTCTTGGCGGGGAGGCTGGAGAAGCACTAACCCAGCATCCATCTGTTCGTCACATTTCATTCACAGGATCAGTTAAAGTCGGTCAGATCATTCAATCGAAGGCCGCAAAAAATATAGTGCCAGTAACCCTGGAGCTGGGTGGAAAATCACCACAGCTGGTCTTCGAAGATGCCGATATCGATGCCGCCTTACCCTTTCTTGTTAATGCCGGGATACAAAATGCGGGGCAAACCTGCTCGGCATCGTCACGCATCCTGGTGCAACGTAGCATCTACAACACCGTTGTAAGCAAAATGGCTGAGCGTTACCGAGGTCTAAAGGTAGGCCCCGCTCTAGATGACTTACATCTCGGTCCATTGATTTCTCGTCGTCAGAAGAACATTGTCAATGAATTTTTGACCAAGGGAGCCGACCAGAATATCGCAGCGCAGGGTGAGATTGTCGACAATGCACCTGCGGACGGGCACTATGTAAGACCCACCTTGTTCAGCGATATCGATCCATCGCATACGCTGGCGCAAGATGAAATTTTTGGCCCTGTGCAAGTTGTTATACCATTTGATGATGAAGAGGAAGCAGTTGACTTAGCCAACGGAACCAATTTCGGCCTTGTCGCATCACTCTGGACTCAGAGCGGTTCACGCCAAATGCGATTGGCAAAACGCCTGAGATCGGGTCAAGTCTTTATCAACAACTACGGTGCTGGTGGGGGCGTTGAGCTTCCTTTTGGAGGCGTAGGATTATCAGGGCATGGTCGTGAAAAAGGCTTTGAAGCGCTCTACGGATTCTCGACTTTGAAAACCATCGCAGCAAAACACGATTAGGCAGATTCAATGAGACTAAAAGGCAAGACAGCTATCGTCACCGGTGGTGCATCCGGGTTTGGAGCGGGCATCGTACGCAAGTTTGTTGCAGAAGGTGCAAACGTCATGATAGCGGATATCAATGGTGAGGCAGCATCGGCTTTGGCAACAGAGTTGGGCCAAGGCACGGAAGCACTAAAAACGGATGTAAGTCAGTCATCTGATGTCGAGCTTCTAAGCCAATCAACTCTAGCGGCTTTTTCGAGCATTGATATCCTCGTCAACAACGCAGGCGTAACTCATATGCCTATGCCGATGGATCAAGTCAGCGAAGCGGATTTTGATCATGTATTTTCAGTCAATGCGAAATCTGTTTTTCTCACTGCAAGGCATGTAATACCGGTGATGAAAGATCAAGGGTCCGGGGCTGTATTGAATGTAGCGTCTACCGGCGGAGTGAGCCCGCGCCCGAATCTGAGTTGGTACAACGCTTCCAAAGGCTGGATGATTACTGCAACAAAGAGCATGGCAATAGAATTGGCTAGTCAGGGCATTCGGGTCAATGCTATCAATCCGGTTGCCGGTGAAACCCCTTTACTTAGTTCATTTATGGGTGAAGATACGCCTGAGATTCGCAGCAAGTTTCTAGCAACAATTCCTATAGGCAGATTCAGCACGCCCGAAGACATGGGCAACGCCGCCTGCTACCTGTGCTCCGACGAAGCCAGTATGGTTACCGGTGTTTGCATGGAGGTAGATGGTGGCCGTTGCATTTGAATGCTCTCACCATGTTTACAGCAGATTCATACATTCATTGAACTGCCTGACGTCGGCACCAGCGCGCTGTCGTTTGTGGTTCGCGATGAGTAGTTCGCTGCGTACACTGGCAATTGCAATCTGAATTTTCACGATCTCGACAGAGGTCCATGTTGCATTCTGTAGTGCAAATACAACCTTGGAACGCCCCTCGCTAACACTATTGGTTTTTAGTAGCCGCGCCAAATCTGAAAGGTTCTCACGTCGCTGGACTCGTTCTGATTGAAGCGTTAACAGGTTTCCTGAGAGACGTTCATATTGAGATTCTGCAAGTTTGAGTGCTTCGAGCAATTGCCGACAGGCCACCAGATCACGATTTGTGCAGTCTTCTGAATAGGTCGAAACAGTGGGTGATGCTATAGCCCGTTGTTGGTTGACCGGCATATTGCACTGAGCATAAGCCTGCATTGGAATGATCATAGTCATCAGCAACAAAAAGCTTAAAACATATCGACCTGCGCATTCTCGGTAACACTTGTAGGTTGGTAGCAACACGTCCGACTCCCAATTTCTGATTGACCAGGACCAGCCCTGACAAGTCCATCATCAGTGATGTACAGCTCAGAAATTGTGAACACGTAGTGCCCCATTTGGTGAATAATCACATAGACAGCTGCGTGAACGCCGTGGGTAGCTCGGTAAATGAATCGATGATCGCATCAGGCTTCAGCTGGCCTTGAAGTGCTCTAACTGATTGGCCGTGATTGTAGCCATAACTTACACAGATCGACGTAAATCGGGCTGCTCTGGCTGCTTTGATGTCTGATACGGAATCGCCAATGAGCAAACAGCGCTCAGGGTTCGCTTCAAAGCGCTCGGCGGCTAGAAGCAATGCCGCAGGATCCGGCTTCTTGGCAGCAACTTCGTCTCCGGCAATACCATGCTGGAAAAACTCTGCAATGTTCATTGATGCCAATAGTGGATAGGCAAACTGTGAGGCCTTATTGGTGATCATGACCAACGGTATGCCCAGCGTTGCCAACCACTCCAACCCTTCGGCAACACCGGGATAAAGCCGGCTTTGCCGTCCATTTACTCTCTCGTAAGCCTGCTGGAAGCAGGCTAATCCTGTCTTGAACTCAACCTCATCGGCATCCCGATCCATATGCCTTGTTAGCGCTCGATGTACCAGTCGCTCCACGCCGTTACCGACCCAGCTTCGTACATCTTCTTCTTCCACCGGTGGACGATCGATGGCAACAAGCATATCGACCACCGCTGCATGCAAATCCCCAACGGAATCAACAAGAGTACCGTCCAGATCAATTGCAACAAGATCAAAATTGCAAGAACTCGTATCTTTTTTCATGCCCGGATATTGCCTGCCAGGTTGTTAGTTGATGGTTGCCTGTTAACGTACAGAGGATTTAGGTCTAGCAGCTTTGGTGATTCGATAGTTCAGTTCTCATGGCCTCGATCACACGACTGTAATCCGGTTGATTGAATATCGCGCTGCCTGCTACAAACGTATCAGCGCCAGCTGCGGCCACTCGAGCAATGTTATCAACCTTGATTCCACCATCAACTTCCAGCCTTATATCGCGGCCACTTGCATCTATGAGCTTTCGCGCTGCCGCTATCTTTTGATATGTAGTCTCAATAAAACTCTGACCACCAAAACCGGGATT
>JBGCEO010000020.1:0-2561 GCA_045106475.1 Granulosicoccus sp. | reverse complement strand
CAACATCCAACCGCATAGCGGACGGCGCAGCAGATTGTCGAAGCATTTCCCTTTGATTCGGCACCAGATTATCTATTGCGAGATCGCGATAGCATTTACAGAGAAGTATTTCGTAAGCGGGTAAAAAGCCTTGGGATTGATGAGATCAAAACGGCTCCGCGTTCACCGTAGCAAAATCCCAATGTCGAGCGACTGATCTATGGCGATGTCTCCAATTCAGGGCATCAATAACTTCAAACGCCCGATATCACAATGTAAACTCCGCTTGTGTTGATTTTCTACTACGAACTTGGCAGCAGCTTGCTCAAATGTTCGTGAAGGTCGAACACCATAAACCGATGCCTGCCGTGCTTCTTCACTTAGTCTTGCTATAAATCTCTCAGCTTCTTCGAGCTGATCTGTTCCAGTGCTTGTGCAAACGCGCCTTCCGTTGATGTACTTGTCGATATGCCAGATGCCTGCCCGTTTGATAAGCCATGGTGTTTTCTTTCTTGCCACTGTTCTGCTCCGGTGGAACGAGCCTGTCGTCCATGTTGCGCAATGTAGTCGTCAATCCATGCATCAAGTTCAAAACGATCGAAGGCAATGCCTTGTTCACCGATTGGGATTTCCATGAGATTGGGCCTTACCTCAACATTGAAACGATTACGATCCATGCCGAGGTAGGTGGGAGCATCCCGCAGCCGCAACAGGCGCAGCAGCAGAACGATGTTGGTGTTTATAGGCTTCATATTGATGCCATTTAGAACTCGGGATAACTATCAACAGCCCTTTTAAAATCACTTTCAAGATGGTGCAGATCAGAAGTAGAGCTGTCTGGCAATTTAGTGTTGAGTTGGATAGCAATCCACTTTGTTAGCTCGTCGAAGTTGTCTAGTAATTTTCCAACGCCCAGCAATCAGACGATAGTTGATGTTTGCGGTATCCAGAGTCGATTCATCATCGCCACATTGAGGTGCCTGATTTCGTGTGAGTTAGCCGATCTAAGTAATGACATTTCTGGCTGTTTGATAGCTGGTCGCGTTGTATTGCTGCTAACAAGTTTCAGGTATTGGCAGCGCGCACTTGTATTCAAATTTTTCGTTTTATGCATCATAATCTCCGTTAAGGTGAGGAGATGAACTTATCGGATTGACAAAAAGAGGATTAAATAAGTTACATTAAATATAATCTTCGTAAGAAATACCCTCTTTCAAAATCTCAGCGGGAATACCTCCGACAATGCAGTTATTTGGGACATTTTTAATGACTACAGCATTGGGGGCGATGATTACATTACTGCCAATAGTAATCGGCCCAAGGACTCTAGCACCGGCAGCGATATAAACTTTGTTGCCGATGACGGGGACTTCAGGATTTTTCGATTTCCCACCTATAGTGATTCCTTGTCCAATAATGCAGCCTTCACCTATAACAGCTCTTTGATGAATAACCACGCCTATTCCAGAATAACTAAACAAAGTTCCTTTTCCAATTTTCACACTGCTAGGTATATTGCTGTTGTACAGTAAGAAAATCAAGAAACGAAAAAGACGTGGCAAGATTGGAATTCCCATTCTATGGAGAACATGACTAATTCTATGTAATTTGATCAGATTCATACGTCGATTAGGTTCTACAATTTTTATTATTCGCTGCTATTATTTCCCTTGAGAATCTTCATTATACGACTTCAAGGTATAGTGATATTTACTAGAATATTTTTTCTTGATGTCTTCTGAGAAAAGTAGCCAGAAGAAGCCTCTAACGAAGGTATAATTTCGATTTCGAAATGATATTTTTATTTCTACATTCTCTCGATTAACCATGGCCATTCTTTTACTTCTAAACATTTGCCGATTATTGTTTGCCATAATGTAGCTGAACCGACTCCAGAAAGAAACTGGCTTATGGATCAATTCGGCTTCGGGGTTTTGCAAGGAATAGCCTAATCTTTTTAGCAAAGGCGCTTGAATGGCTTCGACATTTTTAATATCAGAGATACAGAGTTGTTTCTCCAAGCGTTTATTTTAGACTGATCAAAAAAAGTAGTGCATCTTCATTCTTATCAACATGTTTTCAAAACACGTTTTCGACAAAAGGCTCCCCTCCAAGTATTGCCGGATGCGTTAAGTCATTCGAGATACTGTCTACTCCCTTACCTGCCTTCACAAATTCAATATACTTTTTCTCGCTGCTTACGAAAACAACCAAGCAGCCAGTCAGTCTCAAGCCATTCCGGTACTTCCGCCCTTCCCACCATCGAACGATAACTGCTCCAACGCCACTGAACTGGACTCCTTACCATCCCGGCACGCAACGGATTCAGCACTTCGTAACGACTCAGTTCCAGTAAGTATCTGTCAGCCTGAATGACTTTTGGGGTGGAGCGTGATTCGATGTCGTTTATCTCGGCTCATGAGCGAGCGGAAATTGAAAATTGCTGATGTGGCGCGCGAGACTGGATTGAATCGGAATATGGTGACGTTGCTGTACAAAGAAACAGCTACTCGCGTAGATCTTGATGCAATCGAAAAGCTATGTGAGCTCTTCGATTGTGAGGTTGGGCAGCTGTTGGAGCG
>JBGCEO010000019.1:0-120468 GCA_045106475.1 Granulosicoccus sp. | reverse complement strand
CTGAATAGTATGCCCCCACAACGGCATACCAAGCATATTTTCCTTTGCATTGATACACCATCTTGTTTTTTTAACAATCTCCGCGATCTCTTTGTTTTTACCCAACAGCTTGGTAGCCGAGGCTATACAAACCAGGTGATGTGCCTCGAACTTTTTTTCAACGCGCTTACGAGATCCCTGTACAAAGTAATCACCCGTTATATTGCAGTTGTTAATATAGTTGTTAGGAGACGCGCACTTGCACTTGGCATTGGTGCTTGTGCGAACCGCACAAAATTCTCCTTTTTCAACGCCTTTACTGTGTTTCTTACCCATATCCCTATTCCTTTGAAACCGATAACAAAGATCGTGTACCGGTGTAATCCATTGAGGCAATCCCACACCTTGGCGCTATGGCATATCCACGATCGAAAGCCTGCAGCACCCAGGACAAAGCCAGATTCATATATGCCACTCCCACATCACCCACATTAATGGCAGGTATCCAGGGCAGTTCACTGATATCAACTCCGGCGGCTTTGCAATGAACTTGAGCCATTCCCCATTCAAACGAGGGCCGCTGTTCACCGGATAGATTGCATATAAACCAGGGCTTACTCGCTTGTTGCTTATCACCTTCACTTACAAACTGTTGTAACAAACGTGAGAGCGCTCGCCCCTGAGGCGGTGTATTGTCAAACAAAGCATGCTCTTCTACATCGTAGTGAACGGATTCGACCCGTAGAGAACCCTCTGCTGGTTTTTGAGTGCTTAGGATCAGCGCATTTACGCATTCGCCAGGTGATGTACCAACAGGATAGATAGCAGTTTTGAGTCGACCAGTGTGGTAGAGCCAGGTCAAACCAGAGTCGTCAGCCAATGTATCAACGGTTACCAGAACAACATGACCCTGTGGGTCGTGCTTTAGTGCCTCTTGAGACATTTGTAACAATCGGGGAGCTTTAGACACTGACATCTCAATGATCTTGGTTGCGGCAAAGCGCTCACTCAAACCATTATCAGCCAATGAATTGTCTACAATCGATTGCCACGTCTGTCCGTACAAGTCAAAAGCATTTTCTTTTTCTGTCAACGCTTCACCAGTTTCAGCATTACTGCCTTCACTATAACGCTGCGGATCAGGCACACCCACGAGTAAATAAATATTTCCAAGTTCGGCGCGCAGGGCTGAAGACACATCTGAAAATATCTTTCCTAACATTTGGCGATAACGCCCTGGTCCTATAAATCCATGCGTGAGTAAATTTATGGGATGTCCCTGCACATCCATTTCATCGCCATCTTCAGCGGTTACGGAGAAGCCGGGTAAAGCACTTGGTCGCGAGAGCCCTGCACGCATTGCTGCAACAACGGTAGCTGAATCGAATCCTAACGAACTGACTAACAGGGAGTTATCGATGTAAAGCGGTATCTCTGGCGTAAAAGTTTGCACTTAAAAACTCTCACCACACAATATACAAGTGTCTTTTTCGGTGGCCATCGAAATAACCGGGCCTTGTAAAACAGGAAAAGGTGGAGTGTTCTTATCGTTGTGAAGCATGATGTCAAATGCTCTAGCTACATTCTTTCCCTCAAACATCACATCAAATGAGAACAGTACAAATTCTGCCTTGCCTTTGATCTTGGAGGAGATTATTCCGCCTCCGGCTGATCCAGCCTCATCGCCCGTACTCATCTTGAAGTTCGAGTCTTTCACACACACCGGATTACCATCACACTTGACTTTTTTTGTGCCTTTAGCGGTGTCTGATGACATAGCTATATTAGGGTAGGGAATCGGTACGAATGGAGCTGGCGGTGCCGGTGTCTTGCATACATCCGGAAACGCAATCGATACCCCCATACTCGATTTATGTACAACTGACAGAAAATTTACTCCAACAGTAACAGCCATGATCTTCTCCCTATGTCAGTGAATTCAATTTAATGAAACCGAACCGCCCTTAATCCGGTTGCGCGAAGACGCTCGAGTCAGAACGTTACACCCCTTGATTACAATTTTTCCGAATTTGTCCATCAGAATCTGGCTCTTTCCACATCGAATGCTGACAGAGTTGGCGGCGCTGAAGTCCAGGTCCTTCGCCATAACCATCTCGGAATTTTCCATGCTGGTAACGCGAGTAAATTTCTTGTCAGTAACATCGTCTGATAGCAAGCCCGTTATAACCGGTCGCGTTGGATCGTCATCAGGAAACAGCAGAAGCACCTGCTCACCAACCAGGTCCAACTGTGCATCAAGAGCGATTGTAGTGCGGGCCCTGACCGGTGATTCGTGATGAGGATGAGAAACCGTGACACAACCGCTCTCATCGAGCAGGGTGATATAGCCAACAGTACACGATGGCAATTGAGTCTTATTGCGTAATACCGAAACGTTTTGCATATCAATTCCCCTTTATCTTGCTGCCTTTGATGACGACGTCACCACTGCCTTTGACATTGATCTTCTTGCCCTTGATAGTGATATCACCATTCTTTTTCATCACAATCTGAGCACTTCCTACCTTGAACGAGATTTCATCCTTGGCAACCAACTGAATCTTCTTCGCATTGATAACAGCCTCGTCTTTAACACTCGTAACAGACTTGCCCCCAATCTTGATCTCCTGATCATCAGCCACTTCTATTGACCGGCTTTTGCCAATGCTGATGGTTTCATCCCCACCTGCTGAGAGCACGTTATTGTCGGAGACGTTAATCGCGCGGCTATTGCCGACTGATTCTGAACGGTCTCCACCAACAGACTCTGACATCGAGCCACCCACTGCAATCATGAAACCTGCACCTACCGTGCACTCCTTGGCACCTTTTACAGTTTCTGCAGTGTTGATCGTGACCATTTCGGTTTTGCTGCCACCCACCGACAAAGACATATTGGCACCGATCTTTTCTGTGTGATTGACCGCTACATCGATCATGCGGTTATTACCGATAGATTCAGAGCAGTCATGTCCGATTTGTTCGGCATGGTCATGACCTATCGCTACCGCGCGATCATTCTCAACCACCGTGGTCTGATCCTTCTCCGCATGGAAATAAAGCTCTTCAGCCCCTTTCTTGTCTTCCATACGAATTTCATTGAAGTTGGCCGGTTTACCGCCCTTGGAGCTACGACTCTTTATGCCGCTCTGAGTGGCATTGGCAGGTAAATCATAAGGCACGGGGCGATCACCGTTATACACACGCCCAGTGACGATCGGCCGGTCGGGATCACCATCAATATACTCAACGATAACTTCCTGACCAATCCTGGGAATATGTATGCTTCCCCACTTTTCTCCAGCCCATGCCTGAGAAACTCTTACCCAACATGAACTGTTCTCGTCTGATTTACCATAACGATCCCAGTGAAATTGCAGCTTCACACGACCGTGCTGATCGGTCCATATCTCCTCGCCTTGCTTGCCAACCACAATGGCAGTCTGCGGACCTCTGATTTGGGGCTTGGGAGTATGACGCAAAGGACGAAATGTTTTGTTGGATGGCATGCAACGAAACGACGACTTGACTTCAACGCTGCCTCCACCTGCACCGCTATCGTAAGCATCCATCTGAACTTTCAAGTGTGAGTACACAATCAGATATTCACGATTCTGATCATCCCTTTCACAATTGATCAATTTAAATTTGTTACCTGCATTTAGACCACGCACGTTACCCTCTGCATTAGCAACCTCATGGTGAGCACTCAGCGCCTCCATGCGGGATTTAATCAAACGCTCGCCATAGTCACGCGTCATCTCTCCCGAATCGGTGTTTGAGTAACCGCCCGGGAAATCATAAAGCTCTAAAGAATCGTACTGACCATCCAGCTTGTCTACTTTTTTAACCAGTAAATCTCGCTTGGGCTTATCAAAGGCAAAATCCTTTACAGCATATTTGCCGGATTGCACTTTTTTCTCAAACTGCCAATTGACCAGATGGTCTTCACTTCTTAGTTGATCTGTGGTTTCCGGATAATGTGGTATTTCTTCGTAATCGGGTACTGCATTGTGGGCAGACGGATCATCGCACAGCACCATGACGTGTCGATTATCATGATGTTCGAAGTGGTAATAGATTCCTTCATGCTCCATGAGGCGGCTGACGAAATCAAAGTCTGTTTCTTGATATTGGACGCAAAAGTTCCAGGAATCGTAGCTTCCCATCAATCGATTATCAAAATCACTAAACCCGTTGTCGTTGAACACCTGTGCGATGATGTCAGGTACGTTCATATCGGCATAGATTCGGCAATCACTTGTTTGCTTTAGCATCCAGGGCCAGGCAGTTAAGGTAAACCGATACAGCGCGAATTCACCTTGACTTCCCACATGAGCAGCGTGGCTAACCAGTGCATGTACGTAGCGAAGACCATCTTCTTGTGAATCAATCTCTACACTTACGTTCATACCCAGTAAGTCATACAAATCTATATTTGCATCCTCACTGACACAGTCCAGCGTATAGGTAAATAGCTCGCTGATTTGCTCTGATCCGCTTAACTTTGCCACGGCCAGAGTGTTGTCTGACAGTGGTGTAAAAACCCTCACAGCGCGAGATGCCTGATCGATCATACTCATTGCCCTATCTCCCTTTTACGCTCTGCGCTGGCGACACTGGGTCAGCTCATCGCGTAATCAAATTCACTGTCACTCACTGTGACCTCTATGCGCTGCAATGGCGCATCCTCTGCGAACTGTCGCTCCAACATCTGCCGACTGATCTCCGGCAACATCGAGTTGGTCAGAATCGAATCAATCATGCGACCTCCGCTATCCAGCTCGTTGCAGCGTTGGGCAATGAGCTCTACTACTTCATCGTTGTAGCTAAACTCAATTCCGTGATTCGCTTTGATACGCCTTTCTATTCGGCCCAGTTGTAGACGCGCTATCGCCCCTATCATCTGGTCATTAAGCGGGTAATACGGAATAGTGACCAACCGCCCCAACAGGGCTGGAGGAAATATACTCAACAATGGCTCACGCAAAGCCTTGGAAATACCCTCCGGAGATGGCATTAATTCCGGATCTTTGCACATATTCATGATTAAATCGGTGCCTGCGTTGGTGGTAAGCAATATAAGTGTGTTTTTAAAGTCAATGACTCGCCCTTCGCCATCCTCCATCCAGCCTTTGTCAAACACCTGGAAAAACATCTCGTGGATGTCGGGATGTGCTTTTTCTACCTCGTCGAGCAGCACGACACTGTATGGACGACGACGAACCGCCTCTGTGAGCACACCTCCCTCTCCATAACCGACATACCCGGGAGGTGCGCCTTTAAGAGTTGAAACGTTGTGAGACTCTTGATACTCACTCATATTGATGGTGATAACGTTGTGCTCACCGCCATAAAGCACATCGGCCAGTGCTAGCGCCGTCTCGGTTTTGCCCACTCCCGAAGAACCGGCAAGCATAAAAACACCAATGGGTTTATTCGGATTGTCGAGACTGGCACGTGAGGTTTGAATCCGACGTGCAATCATCTCCAGTGCATGATCTTGTCCGATAATGCGATTGGATAGATGCTTAGACAGATGAAGCACAGTCTCAATCTCATTTTTAACCATGCGCCCTACAGGTACACCTGTCCAGTCCTGAACCACTGAAGCCACAGCCTGCTCATCAACCGTGGGCAGAATCAAAGGATCCTCTCCTTGCAGTTCAGCGAGTTTGTCCTGGAGTTGTGTCAGCTCTGCAAGCAAAGCCTCTCTATCAATGGGCGAGCTGGACGCGCTTGCTACCTCCTCGACAGCAACACTATCGTTGTTGCTCTGCACATCGGATCCATCACTAACCGATGCTTCGAGCTCGCTGCCAGTACCTTCAACTTCAGTGCCGCCCTCTCTGAGCGTTGCGCGCAACGTGAGGATTTTTTCTACCACTGATTTTTCACTTTCCCAGCGACGCACAAGATCAGCCTCACGGGCTCTCTCTTGCTCTAGAGACTGCTCAACCAAGGATTCACGATCGGCAGTATCCACACCAACGCTGCCTTCATTCGCGATGATTTTCTGTTCGGTTTCCAAAGCCTGCAGTTTTTTTCTGGAGTCATCGAGACTGGCTGGAACAGCATGCTGGCTTATCGCTACTCGAGCGGCAGCAGTATCAACCAGACTGACGGACTTATCCGGCAATTGACGTGCAGGGATGTAACGATGCGATAGTTTGACCGCAGCCTCAAGTGCTTCATCAAGGATTTGTACCTTGTGATGCCTCTCCATTGTCGAGGCAATTCCGCGCATCATGAGAACCGCTTTTTCTTCACTGGGTTCCTCTATCTTTACCACCTGGAAACGACGTGTCAGAGCCGGGTCTTTTTCGATGTGTTTTTTATATTCAGCCCATGTGGTTGCCGCGACTGTGCGTAGTTCACCACGTGCCAATGCTGGTTTAAGTAGATTGGCCGCATCACCTGTACCCGCAGCGCCACCAGCACCAATCAATGTATGCGCCTCATCGATAAACATAATAATGGGCTTCTCAGACGACTGCACCTCTTCGATCACCTGTCGGAGTCTGTTTTCAAACTCTCCCTTCATGCTGGCACCTGCCTGCAGCAAACCAATATCCAACGATAGAAGTTGTACGTCTGCTAAAACCGGCGGTACATCTCCGCGTGCAATACGTTGCGCAAAGCCTTCAACCACAGCGGTTTTACCAACGCCAGCCTCACCGGTCAGTATTGGATTGTTCTGGCGCCTGCGCATCAGAATATCAACCATCTGCCGGATCTCCTCATCACGGCCAACGATGGGGTCCATTCCACTACTAAGCGCAGCCTCTGTCATGTTGGTTGTGTATTTGGCTAGTGCTTCCTGCTTGCCCATGGCTGCAGGGGCCATAGCACCGCTCGCCTCACCGGGTGCCACACCTCCGCCAATGCGATAGCCGTCTTTGGCAGTCATTGCATCTTCTGGAGAGCCGCCGACAATAGAATCGAACTCCTCGATCAGTTGTTCGAGTTTAATTTGCCCGAAGAGTTTTGAAATCCCCAACAGACGACTTCGCAATGCGCTGGTTTTGAGCAAACCTATCATCAGATGGCCTGTTCTTACCACGCCATCGCCCATTAGCAAAGTTGAATACACCCAACCACGCTCGACGCCTTGAGAAATATCATCACTAAAATCGGAAATGGCCGAAGCGCCACCTCTGAGCATTTCAAGGTTGTTGGTTATATCCCTCGAAATCACTGACAAATCAACATCGAAGTGTCGCAGAATTCGGTGAAAGTCAGAATCTTGTAGATTGCTGATCTGATCGATCCAATGCACTAGCTCCACATAGGGATTTCCACGTAACTTGCAGAGTTTTGTTGCACTCTCGATCGATTTGTAACCCACCTCATTCAGCTTGCCAAAAAGGTTTGCTCTGCTAATTTCCGTCATTGTTTAATCCCTCTGTATTGTGAGCACACATAGCAAACACTGCTTCGACACAGTCGATATTACTTAGTGAGCGCTTTGGCATATCACTTTCTTGTTTATCAAAACTGCCTGCTTAGCGAATCGTTGCCCGCTTCTGCCAACAGCCCATGAATCAAAACCGAGACTGGATCGACGGTTCAGCGCCATGGCATGGCGCTCGCCTTCTCGGAGCACTAGCTCCAAGTCCCAATCCCATTCGTCTCCAACGTAATTTCTAACCAGATCATGTAGTGCTTTAGCTCTACTGCCGCCCGGCTTAAACGAGGAAAATGTCTCCCAGTCCAATGGACCCAACACTATTTGAAACTTATGCCTGATACTCCAGACACGCTTGCCGATATAAGCAGCACGACCTAGTTGAATAGCTGAGTCACCAGACCCCAATCGTGCAATAGATTTTTCTGGCAATGGCAACCATGCGCCAACCCATTCTTTGACATCTACCGGCAAATTAAAAAAGTCACTTAGTATCGAGGTAATGCCATCGGGCGACTTGGCAGAGCTTGTCAGCCAACCTGGATAATGACGTTTTGCAGTATCCGCAATAGAATCTCGATTTGCACTGGCTTCGGGCATTAACCCACACAAGGCACCCAGAACATCGGCATAAGGATTGTTGTCCGGACGATCGAAACTGATTGCAGGATCCGACTGAACACTCGCACGATAAAACAACGACAACAATCGGTGATTAAAAAGATCCAAAAACTCTTTAAATGTAGGATCCGCATCGTGACGTGCACGCTGGTCAGCGTACTCAGTGTAATGAAGCGGCATGGGACCGTTAGAGCCTAGTAACCCCAGAAAATTTACATAGAGGCGATACTCGTGCGAACCGGCAGCGCGTTCAAGTTTATGAAGCGCCCTACCTTGAAAGCCAAGACTCACATGTTGTGACAAACGCACTGCTTCGTCACGCACACGGGCTGCTTCACCCACCCGAGGCTTCTCAGGATATGCACACTCCAGCTGACGAACGGCCGCCACAAAATCAAATGAGCCAATGCGCTCATCCAATTCGCTAAGGGTTTGCGCTACAGCGTCGAGCGTTGTCCGATGCTTACCGGCCATCGTTGTATCTCGTTACGTTGCACACTCTCTAATACGGTTTCGGTAAACGAGTTAACCGTGGCGTAGCGAGCAAAAAATCGCTCTAATACGGCACCCAATACATAAGCACCGCTACCTTCAAACGCAGCTTCATCAATTCTTACAGATACTTGCATCCCATGTGCAACTTCTATATGGCTTCGAAACTTTACTTGCCGTATGGCAGGTTCGGTCTTTACTGACAAAATACCTTCAAGCTGACGCGCATCTGCACTGCGACCACTATCGGTATAAAGCTCCAGCATTTGTCTCAACATGGCAGCGGCGCTCTCGCCGTTGTCAGATTGGGCACTATCTATAGATAAGTAGTTCAGGTTCAAATTGCTAACCAGACGCCAGGCATCCTTGAAATGCGCACGTGAAGCTTTGGGTATAGTTGGCCCGTGTATACACCGGATACTATCAACAGGCGCACCGATATCCAGATTAAAATCTGTGTCTTTCCTGCCCACGGGCATCTGCAAGGGTAGATCGCGATTGGTGCAGAGGGTCTCGATTGACAATTGCTTTAGATCGGATCGATAGGGTGCATCGTTTTCATCCACCAATGATATGAAGATTTCACTGCCAACATAGCTTGCACGAGGCCCACGTTTTTTCTGCTTGGACGATAGCAGTCGGGGTTCACGTTCCAAACCGTAAAATCGGTTGGCAGAACGCCTTTGCTCACTGTCACTGAAGTACGGGTAAAAGGTTTCTTTTTCCTGTTGACTGCCCGCGAACCCGGCTACTTCGCCAACTGAGTAGACTTCATAGTCTATCGGCCTGGTACGATCCGGAATCACGTGGTACCTATGGAGACTCTTGTTTACATGGATTCGATCTGCATGTTTGGGGAACAGATTGATGGCAGGCACACAGTTGAGCCGAAAGTTTTCGATACCAACACTTTCGAACAATCGCTCGTTGCGATTATCGAAATGGAATATAAGCTCTACTTTCTCAGACTTACATCGTTTAATACGGGACTTTAGCCCATCTAGCCGGGCAAAAAGAAAACGCTCAGGGAAAGCAAAATACTCTTGAATTAGACGATAACCCTGAAAGCCACGCTTAGTGACAGGTAGCAATGCCTCGTCATCAGCGAATCCCTGCCGGAGTAATTTAATCGGTTGAGATGGTGAGCGAATTTCCTGTCCATCACACACAACTGACACAGACTGCGTATGTCTGAAAAGCTGTTCGTAGAGGACACTACCCAAACTATCCGCGCCATTGAGGTAGATGGACAAGCTATCAATGGGCAACTCCGCAAATTCAAAACCACCGATACTATCCAATTGCACGCTTAGACCGGAACGCGTGTCCTTGGCACAGCGCGCTCCAGTGGCGGCTATCGCTGAAGAGCTGCCTAAATATTTTGTACCCGATAGTTTTATGGGCCAGAGCGTCATATCATGGGCCGTACGGAAATCGCATTCGGTTTGTTCGTCGGGTGCCACCTGACTGCGCAGCCTTGTACCACGTTCAACCGTAAACCCATCGGCCAAAGAGCCTTCACTCAAGGATGGAAAAAACTCGCTGACAATCATTGATGGCGTCGGCGAGAGATAAGTCGGATAAACCATCTCGAGTAATTGACGTGCGAGTTGGCTATGGCTGGATTCTATTTTCAATTGAATTCGAGCTGCGACAAAAGCAAAGCCTTCGAGCAGACGCTCTACATAGGGATCAGAGCATTCAAGCGTTTCCAGCCCGAGTCTGCCAGCAACTTTTGGAAACTCAGTCGCAAACTCACCACCCATCTCGCGCATATGCTGGAGTTCACGCTTGTAGAGTTCGAATAGTTGCGGATTCATTTCAAGCTTCCATTACCCTGACGTCACCCAATTCCAAATCCAGTTCGGTTCTGAGAAACAAGGCTTCTGGCATGGGTCGACCCCACAGGGTTCCTTCTATCTGGAAGGCGATAGCATGCGGGTTTAGCAATTCATTGTCATTGATTAAAGTCACACGCAGCGTGTTTTTCATTATGCGTGGCTCAAACGCTTCAATGGCATCCTTAATCAAATTTTTGATACTGTTTCGTTCAGCGTCATTAATAGTACTTCCAGACAGACCTGGCATTCCGTAATTCAGTACGGTATTTTCTAATTCAGGGTGGGCTTCGAAATCAATCACTGACTCCATATTGACAGTGTTCATGAGCCATTCCAGATCACGCAGAACCGACTCTCTCAAGCTGACAATATTGCCTGCTCGCTGATGTCGAGTTTCTTCACGATCCATCGGTCGCTCATCAGTCAGGCGATCGATGAGTGAAGGCAAGAGGCGTTCCTTGGGGGTTAATTCAGCCATGATAAAAGACTAAACAACACCTGTTGCAGAATCATCTAAACCGGCAGCAGCTTCAAATACAATTTTTCGTGTTTGCAGCAAAGAGAAGTCACCTGTATCGGTTGTCAGCATTCTCTGACCGGATCCTGTGTAGAAATCATCACCAACATCCGTCCAGTCAGTTTTTCGGGCCAGTGCACTTTGCGGGTCGGTTATGGTTGCTTCACCTGGATATCGCACGGGCATAAACCCGATCGAATTACCCTCGTTGACCCAACGAACCTGTACAGGTATCCACACCAGATCTCTTAAATCTTCAGGTTCAGAAAAAGATATTTCTGCGACAGCGTCCATCGGCACCCAATAATATTTGCCGTTAAGAATAATTTCAAACACTGGACCAAGCCGCATATCTGCATCACTCAACCAACCGAATGGCTGACCATCTATAGTTCCGGCCCGCGCATTGACCTGATCCATCGCAGCCATGACGATTTGATTGGCATCACTACCCCGACCCTGTGACGACGGCTCCAGAGCCTGCATCAAATTACCGAGCCATGAATTCGGCTCACCGAACAATAGAGGCACACGCTTACCCATGAAAACTTCTGCGCGAAAAGCTTCGCACAAAAGGAGTTCTCGATACGTTTGCGCCATCAGAAGCGTACTGCTATCCATATCGGCGACCACATTAAGCTGCGTCAAGGCTCGATCCCAGCGCCCCATTACGCACATCAACTGAAACAAGAAAGTTCTGTATTCAGGTTTTGCCGGGTTATCTCGCACGGCACTTTGCAATTCGCTAAGCGCTGCATCTAAGTCTCCTGCTTTTATACTCTCTTCGGCCTTCACGATTATTCTCTCTTATAGTCAACAGCCAACACAGCCAATGGCCTCGCCACTCTGATTGTACAGAGCCGAGACCAATGGCTTTAGCTGGCAGATATGTTCTATACCGTTGTCTTGTTTTCTGCGATATCCCAACCTGCCTTCTTGTCCGCTTCGGCAGAACCATCTTCCTTTTGTGGCTTGTATGTGTAGTCCACCACAGAGAAGTTCAGCGTTACATTTTCGGTGAGGCGATCTTCTCCACCAGAACCTCCGACGCTTACTGCTGTCACCATGATGTCTTTCATATCGATGGTGATGTATTCAAGTGGGGTTCCACCTGCTTTACGCACCACCAGCTTGCCTTCTTTAATGTGCTTGCCATCAAACACCCGCTGAAGTAGCAAATGGCTCGCTGAATCAACATAGTGGGTAAACGAGATATCCTGGATGTTAGCCTTGCCACCACCACCACCTGCACCCATGTGCGTGGTTCCACTTTGTGAGGCACCCCAACTCCAGGCAAGAATATCGATTTCCTTTTTATGACTTTCGTCTTGCGCTTCACCGTCAATGCCATCCAGTTTCAAAAACATGTCAACAGCCATTTTAATTCTCCGTTTGTTAATTGAGTATCGTTCGAATCGTGTAAGTCAATTGCTTTGTGATTGCCTTACTCTTGGAACTAATTTACGGCCAAACGATAAATCTCTGTATTAACTAATACTACTAATTAGCGGTGAATAATCACCCTTGGTTGAAGGCAGTTTTAATAAAAATCTTGTCGATGCTACAAAATCTCTTGTGTCATTTAATTTAAGAAAGATCTTGCAAATAGTGCTGAACCGATATGAAGAAAACATACTCACATTCATGTGCACCACTGCTCGACAGACTGAAACCCAAAAACCCAAAACGCCAACAGTTTCGGCCCCGATAACTCGGAGCCGAAACTGTTGGCCTTACTTGACAGCTGAGGTTTATACCGTTGTCTTGTTCTCTGCGATATCCCAACCTGCCTTCTTGTCCGCTTCAGCAGAACCATCTGCCTTTTGCGGCTTGTAGGTAAAATCTACTATAGAGAAGTTTAGCGTTACGTTTTCGGTGAGGCGATCTTCTCCACCTGAACCTCCGACGCTTACTGCTGTCACCATGATGTCTTTCATATCAATGGTGATGTATTCAAGTGGGGTTCCACCGGCTTTACGCACCACCAGCTTGCCTTCTTTAATGTGCTTGCCATCAAACACCCGCTGAAGTAGCAAATGACTCGCTGAATCAACATAGTGGGTAAACGAGATATCCTGGATGTTAGCCTTGCCGCCACCACCGCCTGCACCCATGTGCGTGGTTCCACTTTGTGAGGCACCCCAGCTCCAGGCAAGAATATCGATTTCTTTCTTGTGGCTATCGTCTTGCGCTTCGCCCTCTATGCCATCCAGTTTCAAAAACATGTCAACAGCCATTTTAATTCTCCTTTTGCTATTTAAGTGTCGTTCGATTTAAGTAAAAAAGTTATTCGTGCTTGCCTTGCTGTTGGTACTAGATTACGACCGAACGGTTTTTTTCTGTATTAACTAAGCTACTAAAAATCGGTGAATAATCACCCCTTGGCCGAAGGCAGTTTTGACACAAGCCTTAACGAGACTGAAAGACCCTCTAATTGATAATGAGGGCGTAAGAAAAACTTGGAGGTGTAATAACCGGGATTACCCTCTACCTCTTCAACCACAACCTCGGCAGCAGCCAGTGGTTTCTTGGCTTTAGTAATCTCACCTGAATTTGCAGGATCGCCGTCAACATATTGGGTAATCCAATTTTGCAGGAAGAGTTGCATGTCTTCACGCTCTTTGAATGAGCCCACTTTGTCACGCACCATACACTTCAAGTAATGTGCAAAGCGGCAGGTTGCAAACAGATAGGGGAGCCGTGCAGCCAGATTGGCATTGGCAGTGGCATCCGGATCTTCGTATTCGGCAGGTCGCTGTAGTGACTGCGCACCAATAAAGGCTGCAGTATCGGTGTTTTTACGATGCAGCAGTGGCATGAAACCATTCTTGGCAAGTTCAGCCTCGCGGCGATCACCGATAGACACTTCTGTTGGGCATTGCATGTCTACACCACCGTCGTCTGAAGGGAATGTATGCACGGGCAAGCCCTCAACGGCACCACCGGACTCGACACCTCGAATACGCGAGCACCAGCCGTATTCCTTGAAAGAACGATTAACGTTTACTGCCATGGCATAGGCAGAATTAGCCCAGACATAATTATCACTGCCTGCCGATGTATCTTCCTCGAAGTCGAACTCTTCCACAGGGTCTGTGTTAGCACCATAAGGAACTCGTGAAAGAAAACGCGGCATACACAAACCCAGATATTTAGCATCATCAGAATCACGCATAGAGTTCCATGCAGCGTATTCGGGAGTACCCATGATCTTGGTCAGGTCTCGCGGATTAGACAACTCATCCCAGGACTCCATTTGCAGCACCGAAGGATCTGCACCCGTTAAAAACGGTGCGTGTGCAGCGGCTGACACTTGCTTCATGCCATTGAGAATTTCAACATCCGGAGCGCTGTGATCAAAATGATAGTCACCTACCAGACATCCATAAGGCTCCCCGCCCAGCTGATCGTATTCTGCACCATATATTTTCTTGAAAAGTGGGCTTTGATCCCAGGACACACCTTTGAATTTCTTGAACGTCTTGCCCAGCTCCTTTTTCTCCACGTTCATCACGCGGATTTTTAACATCTCATCGGTCTCTGTATTGTTGACCAAATGATGAAGACCACGCCAAGCACCTTCGAGCTTGGTGAACTCTTCGTGATGCATGATCAGGTTTACCTGTTCGGTAAGCTTCTGGTCAATCTGCGCAATGATTGATTCAATCGTGGAGCGAGCGTCATCCGAGATCAGTGCAGTATCAGCCAGCGCTTGCTGCGCCAGAGTATTAACCGCACTGGATACCGCCGAACTCGCCTCCGGGCTCCGCGGCTTGAAATTCTTTTCAAGTAACGAGGAAAAGTCGTCACTTTCCTCTACTGCACCTTCGGCACCTGCTACTTCTGCTTCTTTGTCAGCCATATCTATCTACTCCTCAGGATGCTTCTTCGTCAGCGTCGTCTTCCGGCTTTGGCGCCGCTGCAAGACTTGCCATAAGTTCAGGATCTGCCAACAGGTTCTGGATAAGATCTTCAGCTCCCGCTTTACCATCCATATAAGTTTTCAGGTTCGACAATTCATTACGTGCATTAAGTAATTTACTCAACGAATCCACTTTCCCGGCAATCGCTGCGGGGCTGAAATCATCCATACTGTCGAAAGAGAGTTCAACACTCATCTCACCCTCACCGGTCAAAGTGTTGGGTACACTCAACGATACCTTGGGTTTGGTTGATTTTAGATAGTCGTCGAAATTGTCGACATCAATCTCAGAGAATTTGCGATCGTCCATGCTCGCTTTTTCATCACCCGCATTGCCGGATAGGTCAGACATGACACCCATAACAAAAGGCAATTGAACTTTCTTTTCGGCTCCGTACAATTCAACGTCATAGTCGATCTGTACCCGGGGCGCACGATTGCGTGCAATAAATTTCTGACCACTGGCCATGAATCTCTCCGTTATGTGTTGTATAAAAGTGGAATGCGACTGATTGCTAGTAGTTAGCTGATCAGACCATTGATTAAAATGACAACTCCAGTCTTTGTATTAACTATGTACCTAATTATCTTTGAGCGGATCATTCGCTTGATTCGGTTGGCGGCTTAGGCACCGTACGACCAAATTCTGCAACCAACTCGACAAAGCGTTTAGAAACCAACTTTCTAATCTCACCCACCATTAAAGGAATTGGACTAGCGGGTTCCTGGACTACGAAATATGTCTCAATATCCTGCAGTATTTCCAGCACTTGTTCACGTGAACTAATCACCGAGCCCATGTGACTATTACCCAAAGCTTGATCCACAGCAGGCTCTGATGCAGCCGGCGAAACATCGATTTCCTGCTCAGTATCTGCTTCTGAATCCAACTCTGTATCTGGTTCTGAATCACTGCTTGGCTCGGGCGCAACAAACTCCACCCCTGCTGTGGATACTGCGGAGGGGTCTAGTGTAGGCAGTGTTTCGCCCGACAAAAAACGGTAATAACTGTCGCTGAACAAGAAGGCCATTGGCTGCCTTTCCAGTTGCTCAAGCAATGCTGGAAGATTGTCTCTTTGAGCCGGTGCCAGTTCCTGCAAAATATCAAAAAAGGACTTGTCTACAAACTCTCTTGCACGGTGTGCAAATATGCGAACAGGACTGGAGGGTTCGTTTTCCTGGTAATACAGCAAAATGCTGTCGAAAGCTGCGCGAACCATCGAACGATTGCTTAGTGAGCTGGTTCTGGCAGGCATCGACTGACTGGCTGCTGTGCCGGAGGTTCCAGCTTCTGGATCTGCTTGAGTTTCTTCAGCAGCAGGTTCGGGTTGAACTGCCAGATAATCGTCAGCGTACTCATGGAATCGCGCGCGGCATCCAGAGACACGATCAAACAATCGTTGCAATGAAAGAGCGCCACTCTGCCCGGACTTTTCAACAAACAGAGCTTCGATAGATTTGCAGGAATCACAAACAGCCGCTAGAGCATCGGCCAACACCTGCAACTGCTCTACATCCGTTTCAGCAAAGGCGCCCCTGATCAATCCATCCTGACAGCGAGTCTGATCTTCTTCACTTCCAGTGACTGTACCTGCACAAATATCAATATCACGGGCTGAAAATGCACCTATTCCACGCACATCAACCAGTGGGAGTCGATGCACAGACTCTAAAAATGCCGGCTGATCGGAGAGCTCATGCAACAAATTGACACGCTCGTAGTACATATCATCCGGATCATCCAGATCCGGCGCCGGGTACATAGAATCCCAGCTGGTTTCAAGGAGCTGATGAAGCGCCTGCAGAGAATCTTGAAACCCGACAAACCCTGCCACGTTGGTTTCTGCCTGAATCAGGTAAATATGCAGCGCCAGTTGATCTGATGCATTTTTAGCGAGATCTTGGGCAAGGCGACGGACGTCTCCCCACTGCGGGGGCTCTGCCGGTATGACAGAATCGCCCATACTGCGCTCCGGCTTACCGGCCGCCGCGACAATGAGCGCCTGAAATTCCGGCAGACTCTCAAAATCTTCCATTTACACTTATCTCCTGAACAGTCTCACCAAATCAATACGTTATTGGTGATTTACACAGAATACAGTCTGGAGAGGTTCAACGCCATGATAGGAATTTGACACAGGCGACTTTTTGATGGGATTGCGGCTATCCTTTTGGGTTGTTGTTAGCCAATGCGTTTTTTGTTTTGCCGCCCTCCAAACGGTACTTTTTTCTATCCAGTCCTGGAATGGCGGTAAGATTGTTTGAGTGAACAACAAAAACGGCATCCGATACAGTTTCAAGTATTTCTTTTTATTGAATACACTTTATTAAGACTCAATGCACTGTAACTGGAGTTCACTCATCCTAAGATCAAGGCAAAACGCACTTGAAGTTGCGAACCCGGGCCAGTTACCTATCAGGCATATTGGCACTGGAGAATGTTAGAGCGTGAATTATCGAGTATCACCCTATGAAGTGGCTGTTTAGAGAGTAGATGATGAGACTGACTCTCTCTGTGCGCTCATACTGCGATCAAGCTCCTGCCGAGCCTCACAGCAGAAGTTTCGATGCGTTTCCCATCATTATCGGGCGCTCTAACTCTTGCAATTACATATTGACTGATGCAAGTAGATATATTTCATCAAACCATGCTGTAGTGACCTTGGTGGGCGACCGGCTCTCAATTCAGGACACCAGTGCCAATGGTGTTTACATCAACGGCGCGTCAGAGCCTATCGGCAGAGGTCAAAGCGCTTATATCAATGCTGGCGATTCTCTAGCTATCGGCGACTACACACTTTCAGTTTCCGTTACCCAGCCGGCAAGCTCAGGCAGTAACCAGGTGACTGACGATCCCTTTGCTCAGTTTGGCGACGGAGCACCTGCCGCACTATCCAGTGAAACACCGCCCGCAGGTTCGCCTGCCGCAGGTACGCCTGGCGGAGGGGCACCATCTTCCCCGGCAGACTTTGACCCGTTCAGGGGTGATGAACCCGATTGGACTCCCCCGTCCCAAGTCTCTGATCCGTTTGGCGAAGACTGGGACGTGAATGAGACGCCAGCAGGCGCAAGCCCATCAGCAGGCAACAGCCCTGCTGCTGGAGTTGTGGATACGTGGGCCGACTGGGATGCTAGCCATCCACCGGCCTCGTCTGAGAATAGCTCTCCGGCCGTTCAGAATCCTCAACAATCCGCAGATGATGATTTCGACTGGCTACCCGGATCTCATAGCGATAGCGCCTCCTCTCCAGGCTCGAGATCGAGTTCAGGGCAGGATGCAAAGCAGGCTAGCCCTCAGCGCAGGCCCGGTTCACCGCCCGCGCAGGGAAACATTCCTGCTGCTGGAAGCCTACCCACGCAAGCTTCCAGAGCACCCGCTCACTCTTCACCCGGGCAGCAACAAGGTCGATCTCTCGAGATCCTGCTGAGGGCCGCGACACTCAAAGAAGCAGACTTCTCCCGCTATAGCGAAGCGCAGGTGCTGGAACAAACCGGCAAAGTACTGGCCATGTCTATTGATGCCATGATGGTGTTGCTGCAATCACGCGCGGAAATCAAGAACGCCATAAAGAGTGATGTTACGTCCCTGTCTCGAAGCGGCAACAATCCCCTGAAATTTTCCTATAGCGCAGCAGATGCGCTGACCAAACTGCTATCTGACGATGAACCCGGCTATATGAGCGCAGACAGTGCAATTCAGGAGGCAGTCGAAGATCTTAAAATGCATCAATTGGCCATGCTTGATGGCATGAAGGCAGCGGTCAAATCCATGTTGTTAGAATTTGATCCAGACAAACTTGCCAAAAATCTGGAAAAATCTGGCGGAATTTCGGCAAATATTCCCATCACTCGTGAGGCAAAGTTATGGGAAATGTTCTGCGAACAGTACGATGCTATACGGGACGAAGCCGTCAATGATTTTGGCGAGCTTTTCGGTAAAGAATTTAGAAAGGCGTATGAAAAACGTATGCGCCAACTGGGCAGGAGCCCCGAATTTTAACTCATCAAGACAGGCCAAACGGAGACTTAACCATGCAGGGAACAAGCCGCATAATGCGAACAGAATGGTCGGCTTGTGCACGTTTGCCTCTTTTTGCCATGGTTCTTTTACTGAGTACACTCAGCTCAGGCTGCAGCATTTTACAAAAAACCGGCATCCTCCCTGCTCCGGCGGGTCAAACCGATGCCGTGTTGCCGACACAAACCTACGAGATGAGATTAATACTTTCGGCTAGTAAAGATCTTAATCCCGATGCTCAATCCCGCCCATCTCCGGTGCAAGTTCGCTTGTTTCTCGCTAATCCACAAAGCGAGATAGCAACAAAGAGCTTCGAAGAGATGTTCGACTTCGATGGCAACATCATGGATCCGCGTCCTCTGGCAACCATCACATTGCGACCCGATCAAACGAAAACGGTAGTATTGCCAGCGACCAGGTCGCAAACACTTCTGGTGATAGCGGCAGCCTACCGCGATCCGTATCAATCCATCTGGTCGGCTATCGCAGAGATTTCTCCAAAAGACGTTGTGAATGCTTCTGCCACTATCGGCTCTAACGTTGTAACGATTGACCCAACACCCTAGTCCGGACAAACAATGATTTCACTTAAAGCTCAAACTAAGGTGTTTCATGACTAATCAGAACTGGCCATCTATCCCTGCCATGAGAGGTATCAGTGCAGAAGAACAATAGAACTCTATGGACCGAGGGGATGTTTCTCGGACCACAGCACTTTCAGCAACACGATCGTTTTTTACTCAGCACCCTGTCGATGATAGTCAAGGGCATGGGGGCTTTTGCGTACGGACTGATCGACTATGAGATGGACGCTGCTGCACTCAAGGAAGGTAAGTTTGCATTAAAAACAGCAAGCGGTTTGTTTCCTGACGGCACGCCGTTTAACCTTCCGGAAGATGGCGATCTTCCCGAGGCCATCGTGATCGACAGCGATTGTCGAAACGTAGTGGTCTCGCTTGCTATCCCGTTTGAGAATCAGCAAGACAAGGATGCAGTTGAAGATCGTCAAAACGGATCATTTGCAAGATACATCATAAAAGATCGTCAGGTAAGTGATCGACACAGTCCTGATGCCGATAGCGAAGACACAGTATTTACAGCCTCTTTGTGGACGCGCCTGTCCTTGGCAGGCGATGATCACACGGCCTATCACACCATCCCACTGACCCGAATCACAGAGAAGCGCGAAGACGGCAGCATTGTCCTGGATAAACAGTTTTATCCCTGCTCCATGACACTTCAAGCATCATCCGCTTTAAGCGCATTAGTCAATGAAATGCAGGGATTGATAGGACAACGAGCTAGCGATTTAGCAGGTCGAATAGGAACAGCAACTGCCAGCGACTCCTCACAACTTAATCAACTGCTCCTATTGCAAACACTCAATCGCGCTGCACCACTGCTCAAACACGTCAGTGAGGCCACCACCACCCACCCAGAGACGCTGTACAGGGAGTGGGTGCAACTGGCTGGAGAACTGGCAACCATTACACAATCGAGCAAATTGGCACCTGTATTTACTGAGTACCGTCATCGTGATCAGTACAGCAGTTTTGCGCCTTTGATAGATAGTTTGAGAGAGAGTCTTAATTGGATACCTGACTCCACAACAGAATCTATTGCGGTACAGCATGTTAAGGCAGGTATTTATACGGCAACAATCAAAGATCCACATCTGTTCAGCACTTCACGCTTTATCCTGGCTGCAAAAGCCCAGATTACGCCAGATGAATTAAGCCGGCGCTTTCCTCGCCAAACAACGATATCCTCTAAAGCCAAACTTCGTGATCTTGTTGAAGCTCAGAGTCAGGGGATCGCGTTGAAGTCGGTTATCACTGTTCCCAATAGTATTCCGATGTATGAAAACTATGTTTACTTCGAAATGCGTGATGATGATCCACTCTGGAAAGAGATAGCAGTATCAGGAGATATCGCCATGCATATTGCCGGTAGCTATTCCGATCTCAAAATGCAACTCTGGGCAATCAAGAAATGACCGATGACCCATTTGCGTTTGAGGACGATGACAGGACCGTGCTGCAACCCAGTGGTCGAGGCCGGCCTGGAATGGGACCAGCTGCCGCGGCCCAGGGTGCAAACACCCCGGGGGCTGCCGCCCGACAATTCTCTCAAGCGATTCCCAGATTGGGGGGTATCAACCCATTAGAGAAAGCCGCCTCGCGACTACTTCCTCTGTTGCTGACCATCAGAAATTCTACAGCTCATCCTAATCCAGAACAATTACGCAACAAGCTGATTGAGGAACTGAGCGAATTCAAACAACAGGCACATTCGGTTCTGAATGACTCAAAAAAGGTTACCCAAGCCAGCTACGTGATGTGCACCGTGCTGGACGACGCTGCCATGAATACTCCTTGGGGACATCAGGCAAATTGGGCACAGCACAATTTACTGGCAACGTTTCACAATGAGGTCATTGGCGGTGAACGCTTCTTTGCTCTGCTCAAGGGGCTTGGCAAAAATCCTAAAGATAATATAGACCTGCTTGAACTCATGTATGTCTGCTTATCGTTGGGCTACGAAGGCTCATACCGCATCGCCCAAAATGGACAGAACACTCTGGCTAAAGTCAGAACATGGCTGTATGAGATTATTGTGAGCGTGCGTTCCACTCCAGACAAGACGCTCTCATTGCAGTGGGAAGGTTCAGGAGTAAAAGAAAGCAAACTACCCAAACTTACCGTGTTATGGGTTATCGCAGCAGGAGCCCTTACACTCTGCTCGCTGGTGTACCTGGGCTACCGCTATAGCTTAGGCGGCAATTCAGATAACGCGATTGCGAGCTTTTTCAGTGTCAAAGCACAGCCTCTTCAAGTAAGTAATATCGCCTTGCCACCCGCACCTGTTGTCACCAGCAACACGGATGGCGTTGTCAGTCAAACTACTTTAAGCCAACTACTACAAGCACAAATAGATTTGGGTTTAGTACAAGTCGATGATTCATTCAGCGAAGGGCAAATCAGAGTTCTGGGAGACGGACTTTTTGCTTCTGGCAGAACCGAGCTCAATGCCGAGTTTGAGCCTCTGATTGACGCTATAGCAAAAGCTCTGAATCAATTTGAAGGCTCAATACGCGTAACAGGTCACTCTGACAATATACCTATTCGCTCAGGACGGTTTTCATCGAATCTTGAATTATCGCAAGCACGAGCAAATTCAGTCGCAGATCAAATGGCAACTGCGCTGCAAAATCCTCAACGCATTGCTGCTGAGGGGCGAGGTAGCCTTGAACCTATTGCTGACAATAGTACTGCCAGCGGACGCGCAAAAAATCGCCGTGTCGAAGTATCGATTTTCTACTAGAGCAGCTCCATGGCAAGCATAGGAAAACTATTCAAGAATCGCATGTTCATAGCCTTTATAGGCATTGTGTTCCTGTCCTTGTTTATCTGGTTCGTTGGACCATTGATTGGTTACCAGCAGATATCTCCCCTGGAAAGTCAGTACAACAGAGTTCTGTTTATCGCCAGCATGTCTGGTCTCTGGTTCATGGCAGTAGTTTATCGATTTATAAAATCACGTAAACAAAATGCGCAGATGCTCGACTCCCTGGCAAACGATAGCGGTTCTGCTGCGGACTCTGCCAGTGCAGAGGAGCTGGAAACGCTACAACTAAAAATGCAGGAGGCTGTTGATACTTTAAAGAGTCGCAATTTTTCCAAAACAGGTGGAAGCCGTTTTATTTACGAGCTCCCCTGGTACGTCATCATCGGACCACCAGGCGCAGGCAAAACCACTTTGCTGAGCAATTCCGGTCTTGATTTCCCCCTTGAAGAAACCCACGGAAAGCTCTCAATAAAAGGTGTGGGCGGCACTCGCAATTGCGACTGGTGGTTTACAGATCAAGCAGTCCTGCTCGATACGGCCGGACGATATACAACGCAGGATAGTGAAGCTGAGGTTGACAAGTCTGCTTGGACTGGATTTCTCAGTATGCTCAAAGACAAGCGGAGCAGGCGTCCGATTAACGGCGTGCTTCTGGCAATCAGCATCGAAGATATCGTAACTGGCAATGACGATGCTCTCATTCAAATTGCTAAAACGCTACGAACCCGAATAGAAGAGCTCTACAATCAATTGGGCGTGGCACCGCCTGTCTATCTGATGTTTACTAAATGCGATCTGCTGGCTGGATTTTCAGAATACTTCAGTGACCTGGACAAGAGCGAAAGAGAGCAGGTTTGGGGGCATACACTTGATCTGGATAACCCTGATCCCGGCAATACTCTGGTGGCTGCGCTTAATGATCTGTCACACCAGATTAACCAGCAGACCGTGTCGAAACTTCACGCTGAACTCAGCCAAAAGAGTCGCGAGAATGTCTACGGATTCCCACTGCAATTCAGTTTTGCTAAAGAACGCGTAGAGCTTTTTTTAAGAAACATAACGGCCAAATCCAGATTGCTTCAACCGGTAATGTTCAGGGGCGTCTATTTTACCAGCGCGACGCAAACAGGATCAGTGCTTGATCAGGTTATACAAAATGTATCGCTGAGTTTTGGCATAAACGAAAGTATGAGGTCACAGTCTAGCAGCGAGGGGCGCAGCTATTTTATTCATCAGCTACTCAGTGATGTTGTGTTTAGAGAGTCCGGACTTGCTGGCACCAATCTTAAAACTGAACGCAGACTCAAACGACTGCAGTGGGGAGCGGCGGCGAGCATTGGTGCCTTGGCTATTGGATTGATAGCATTTTGGACCACGAGTTTCGTGCAGAACAATCGGTTGATTGATCAGGTTGAGGTTGCGACCAATGCGCTTGATCAATCAGCCCGGCAACTCGATGCCAACAGCCTGGATCTATTGACCAGCAACACAGTTTTAAACAAGGCGAGAAGCCTTGCAACTCTGAATGGCAGTGAAGGACTTGAAACCGGCTTTGTAACCAAACACGCCGGTTTATACCAAGGCGACAAAATAAGCGAGCTTGCCAATAGTAAATACGATGAGTTGCTTATAGATGCACTCCTGCCACGCCTGATGGTTCGCTTGGAGCATCAAATGCATGCGCAAAACAATAACAGTGAGTTTCTTTTCGAAGCATTAAAAACCTATCAAATGATTGGTCTGCGAGATCGCTATGAAGCCGACGCAGTCATAGGCTGGTTCAATTTCGATATTGATAGCAATTTACCCAACGACACATCTGAAGCAACCCGCAGTCAACTCAAGTCCCACATTGCATCCTTGTTTGAGGAAAGACCTTTCAGACTTCCACGTCCGCTGGATTCAGGCTTAATCAGCCAATATCAAGCGATCGCCGCCGGCACACCCCTGACGCAGCGTGCCTACAACAGAATACGTAATACAGCATTGCGTGATATTAATTCGTTTTTCAGGCTAAGCACTGCAGTAGGGCCTGATCTACCTCGGGTTTTCACACTTGAAGATGGGACATCGCTAGATCAAAGCATTCAGAACTTCTATACGAAACAAGGCTACAACGATATCTTTCTTCCTGCTAGCACACAGATAAGTCAATCGCTAGCCGATGACAGTTGGGTACTCGGAGCCTTTGCCAATCAAAGCGGTCAAACCGAAACGCTGGCAGAGTTACAGCAGTCTGTGATCGCCCAGTATCATAAGGACTACATAGCGCAGTGGGAGACGCTGTTTTCCAACTTGACTATGCGCTCTATCGAAGGTTTGCAACAGGCATCCGCGTTTGTCTCATTGATAGCTGACGTCGATTCACCTTTGAAGAAATTTCTCGTAGTTGCCAGCCAGCAGACCACTCTAACCGAACAACAGAAACCCACCGATAACGCAGGACAGGGACAGGCAACCAATCGTGAATCAGAGCTCGGATCGTTACTCGGTAATCCGCAGGTCACAGCTCCGACACCGATTGCTGTGGATCCTGTTACTCAACATTTTAATACACTGCATGCTTTAGTAACGGGATTTGAAACCAATACCTCGCCTCTGGACACTGTTCTAAATCAGCTTGCCGAGCTGAACATTCAACTATTACCAATGGCGCAGAGCCCGACAGGCACGGTCGATACTCAGCTCAACACCGAACTGGCTATCAATATGCAAAGACTAACGCTAAAAGCAGATCGTCTTGCTGAGCCTCTGGCCGCTTTGGTTTCAGGTTTAACCAACGAGATTAGTGATGTTGTCGGTGGGGGATTTTGCCAACAACTGGACACAGCCTGGAAAACGGATGTGCTTCCCTACTACAAACGAGCCATACGTAGTCGATACCCGGTCAATAGAAAGGGCAGTGCAGACATAGCGCTCAGCGACTTCGGTGCATTCTTTGGCCCCGGAGGAGTGCTTGATTCATTCGTCAATACCTACCTGACGGGCCAGGTTTCGCGTACCCCCAAACAGTGGACGTGGGTTGGTAAAGGCTCTTCTGTTTGTCTATCAGACAACACGCTCAAACAACTGGCATTTTCAGACGATATTAAAAACACCTTCTTCTCGCAAGGAGGCAACCTACCCTCTTTTCGCTTTGACCTTGTACCATCCCAGCTCACCATGTCCCAAGACATAAATCACTTGTTCCTCGATATAGGTGGTAGCCGTACCGAGTACTTTCATGGCCCGGTTAATGGCACCACATCGTTTAGCTGGCCCAGTGCAAGCAATAACTCGCAGGTTACTTTGCGGGTAGAACCTGTGGTTCCAGGCTCCTCTTCAAGCGTAAGCCTTAGCGGTCCCTGGTCAGTGCTTCGCCTGTTCGATCAAGGAGCTCGCTCAGCTAGTGCTGGTGGTCTAAGCGTTACCTACTCTTTTGGTGGACGCCCCGTTACCCTTGCGCTGGTCACTAGCAGTTTTAACCCGTTAAATTCGGTGGCATTGAGAAACTTTCGCGCACCGGAAAGCCTATGAACCAGCTCGGTTACTTTGGCAAAACCCGTCATCGTGGGGATTTCGTTCGGTTCAACTTACCGCAATCCTTTACCAAGGTTTGGGATGACTGGCTTCAACAGATTATTCTTGACGGCGAGCAGTACTATCAGCAGGAGTGGAAATCTCTGTATGACAACGCCCCGGCGCACCATTTTGTTTTGTCCAGCGGTATCGCAGGTAACCAGGTTTGGGTTGGCATACTGCTACCGAGTCAAGACAAAGTAGGACGACGGTTTCCGTTTTGTCTGGCTATGTCACTAACCGAATTCAATCTACCACTAGTTTCAGCTGCTCAACTGGCTCCATGGTTTAAAGATGCACACGAATTACTTGTGCGTATGCAAGGTGGCGATTTTGACTTTGATCTGTTGCAGGTAGAGTTGGCAAGCCTTGCCGAAAAATATGCGCAGGATGCGCCTGCAACATCACCACTTATCACTATGCCAAATCTTCATTCGGATTCGATTGGCATTGCAGTTAACACTGCAGATCCACTCGACAACGCCGTAGCGACTCAGGCTTTGCTAGACGCAGCGTTGATCCAAACCTTAGGTGAGTACAGCTTATGGATGTGTCAAGACGGCAGCAAACAGTCTCTTCTGCATAGCGGCTTGCCAGTCGGACAGTCTGCACTGGCGATGTTCAGTGGCGATTCACAAGCCTGCGCACCTACTCAACTGGATATCTCCTCGTTCGATGCTTCGGCATTCACTGCTGCGGCCGTGCTCCAGCAATTGCCTGAAAACGAGAATGATGCGATGGATGAGACTAGTGAATTTATACAAGCAAACAGCTCGCCTGAGAATCCCGACTATGGTCTGAATGAGAGCGAGCACCTGGATTCTAACAACGATCAGGTAATTGACAATAACGATATTCAAGCTTTGGATACCGGCGCACTGGAGCAAGCTCCCTCAGCCGATGATTGGGCAGCATTAGATGAGTTTGACGAAGCTGCTGATGTACCAGTTACGTTGAGAATGCCCAAGGTTGAGCCGCTTGAGCTAGACGATGACGATTCAATCGATACGGAGGATGCCCCCTGGGAAACCTAGATGGGAAACATGAACATGTGGACCAGTAGCAGCTACACCGATACAGGTAAAATCAGAAAGATCAATGAAGACTCGGTTCTGGATTTAGTCACTCAGAATATGTGGCTGGTTGCAGACGGTATGGGCGGTCATTCACATGGCGACTATGCCAGTCAGTTGGTCACTAGCACACTGAAGAATTTTACAAGCTCAACCCACAGCGGAACCAGCAAGGCAAGAATCGTTGCAGCGCTGGATTATTGCAATGCGCAATTGCTAAACAAGGCTGAACTGGATTCAGTTGATATTGTCGGATGTACGGTAGCAATTTTGCATGCAAGACCCAGCAGCGTGCTGTGCACCTGGTCAGGTGATAGTCGAATCTATCGACTACGTTGTGGTGAGCTCAAACAATTGACGCAAGATCACTCCCAGGATTCTGCCATTGAGGATAGGGATATGATCAGACATCCGAACGCTAGACATGAACCTTCGCAGAGTCTAACCGGCGCTATCGGAGGTGATTACGACCTGGCGCTAGAGCATTGCTGGTATCGGCTCATCGATGGTGACACCTTTTTGATTTGCACCGATGGGCTAAACAAGGAAGTCAGTGATGGGGAGATACAGTCCATTCTCGATCAATCACCCGATGGCGAACAAGCACTATCCCGGCTCGTGGAACTCTACCAGACCCGAGGCGCACGCGATAACGTTGGTCTTGTCTATGCGGCGCATCGCTGCTAAAGCTAACAATGGGCACAATACCGGTAACAAACACAACCAATCACAACAGCCTCAGCGTATTAGCAAGTAAGCTGAACCAAAATCTTTAGAGACCTTCGTCATGAAAATCACTCTCAACCAGTCCTGGCTAAAGTATTTAAGCCTGAGTGTCGTCTGCTTGACGCTTACTGCCTGTGGAACCGTAGTCAGTAAAAACGCACCCACGATTGCACACATCCATATTGGTCACGCAATAACTGGCTGGCCCCAGGCACCCAAGAAGCAAGGTTTGTTAGTCGTTGCAGAACTTGCCAGTATCGCCGCAACCACAAACGGAGAATTAATGCTGCGCGCCGCGCGCAATGGAGACATGGAGCGGGCTAAAAAGTACTTGATCGAAACAGCTGATGCAGTCGATCCGAGTTTTCTGACCGACTCACCCAGTAATGACTATGGGCTTAGAAAGGCAGCAGCGGAGGCTATCACGCATCTGACGCTGGCCAGCGAAGTTGCAGATGCCAGTGCTAATGTGCAGCGAACAGTCACTCAAACAACAATAAAAGCAATCGATCTGGTCGATAGATCCGATGAGTTGTTAGCGTTTCTAGATGCAGGATCAAAAGCACAAAGTGCAGAAGAAATGGAGATTATTGCAGAAGAAATAGTCCGAACATTAAAATCCATATCCGGAGGCCCGGATATTCAAAACAACTACGGACTCTACGACTTCCGCGAAGATATAGAATCCATGGTAGCGAGAGAAAACCCGCCCTACGCAACCGTCGATTCCTTCTATCTTTTCAATCTCGTTCAGCTACCGGATGGTCAATGGGGCTTTGGCTCACGGGGTAGTCGCGGTGCTGCCGGTGCGGGCTACTAGTAGCACTCTTCTGTGTAATACGTTTGTTTAATACCGAGATTTATCAATCATGCTATCGCTACAAAACCGTCTAAGAACCTTATCGGTATTGCTTTTAGTGTTCATTGCGCCATTTTTCAGTGCGCAGTCTCATGCACAATCAGTGGCAAACTGCATGTCAGCGAAGCTTTCAGAAGCTTTGTCGATTTGCCAAAGCATAATCAATAGCGGCAGCAGAAACGTAGACGTATATTGGAAGCTATCATCTGCTCAGTACCAGGATGGGCAACAGGCGCTTGCAAGCAGAACCCTGTCTGATGCTTTGAGACTGCATCCCGGCAATGCCAAACTGGAAACCCTGAGGGAAATTATTTCAGTTGACTCCACTGAACAACAGCGCATTGCGGAGTCTGCAAAACGAAATCAGGCATCCGTTGATCAAGGCGCTTTAAAAATAGCCTGTCTAACAAAAGCGGGCAGCGTAGGTATCAGTGCTTGTGAACGGCGACTGGAACTAACCAATCAGGATGGAGATAGAATACGTAAGCGCCTGGCGCTATTGAAAAGCTCACAAACACCGACTCAAGTGGCACGCGCGCCTAAACCGACTGTCCCGCAAACACGGCCATCTGAGCCAGTTGCGACCATTGTGCCAACACCGCCTGCGCAACCGTCACAGCGTTCAGCAGGAGAAGAAGAAAGCACTGCGCGACAAGCGGCCTATAAGAATCTAGTTGCAGGCGTGCAACAAAATCTGAATGCCTTCGGGTTCAATGCAGGCCGCCCGGATGGAGTGCCTGGTGCCAACACACGCCGAGCGTTAACCAGTTTCTATCAGGCTATCAATGCGCCTGTTGTCACATCAATTACTGACGATACCCTGTTGGATTTACAGCAAGCCAGTCGCGACAAAGTACAAGCACAAAAATTATTGGCAGAAAGCCAAAGAGCTCTGGGATCAGGTGACGCGCAATTAGCCAGAAACAAGTTAGGCGCAGCTCGGCGCACTAGCGCGCTCCTCGATGAACCCCTTGGGCTGGAAACCAATATTCTCACGGCCCTTAATGCAGCAGCTGAGCCTAAGATACCAGTACCCAGTGCTCAGGCACCTAGGCAGGTAGCACAGACACCCGTACAGAACCAGAGCCAACAGATACCCGAAAACAACACAGCACAGTTTGATTCATTGATGGGCCAGATCAATATCCTGCGAAACCAAATACAAACACAGCAATCTACCCAGGCATCTCAGTTAGATCAACTTAGAGGTGCATTGTAGTGACGAGTGGTAGTTTGTAGTTCCGAGTTACTTTTTAGATTGCTATTGTTGGATTGCTATTGCTTGGCCAGAAACGAACGCAGTGCATTGAATTCTGCATCATTCGCATCCATGGTCAGAGCTACCTCAGTTAGCTTGGCAGCACCATTAAAATCGGACTGGGCTAATTTCTCCATCGCAGCAGTCTTGAATTCAGACATCATCTGATTCCATTGAGTTGACGTTTTTAGCGCCTCAAACTCAGTACTATTTACTGTCGTTATCTTATCAAGCACGGAGTCACCAGCCGGGGTCAGATAACGCTTGTCATCCAGTAAGGCCAGAATTTGAGCTCTGGCTGATATTTGATCAGACGCAGACAATATAGCTTGAATGCGATTTTTATCATGCAGTGCCGCTGGCAGTGCTTGCGAAACCTGCCTGATTTTGGCAGCAATTTTTTCATGGCGACTACCGTTCCACTGCTTTGCCAAGGTCAGTAACGAGGCCTCCGTCGAACGCACATTAGCTATCAAAGTAGGGTCTGCCGGGTTTATCGCATGGGCTCGATCGAGTAGTGGTGCAAGTTGCGCCATCTTGTCGAGCTGAAGCAACGCCCCTTCCGCTGGTAATTGTGTCGCTACGGATTGAGGAGGCTTTGCTAACTGGCCTAGCGCGCCGAGCAAAATACTCGGCTCGTCGTTACCTTTATAGAGGTAAAAAGCGCCACCAGCCCCGAGCAATGCCACGACAACTACCGATGCAGCAATCAATCCTGTAGTTTTTCTTTTAGCAGGTTTGATATCGCTTGTTTTTTTCGACTTGTTGCCGCCTCTGATTCGCGAATCTGTTTCAAGATCATCATCACTGAATGAGAGCAAATCAGCCTGAGTATCAAATTCGGGTTTTTTTGGACGTTCATCAAAACCGCCCAGACTGTGAGGCCGGGCAGGCTCCGCAGCGCGGCTGCGCTCAACAGGTGCTTGTCGGGGCTCGTCCCTTTTAGGCTGTTGCAGGACTGTGCGATCTGAAAGTGCACCTGATTTATTACTTTGATTCAAATCATCAAAGTTATCGAAGTCAAGATCTGAATCAAGCGCCTTCGGCGCTCTGCGCTTTGGCTGGATTCTGGTTCTATCATCTTCAAGCTCTGTAAACCCAGAAGCTGCATGAGCAGAGACGACAGTCGGCTCATCTACACCATTGGCAAATATGCCCGACCAGGCTTCCAGACTTTGCGGCCTGCCTTCGGGTTCTAGCTTGAGTCCGGCAAACACAGCATCCAGAAACCGCTGATTGAATCCGGTAAATACACGTGAATCGAGTTGTTCCAACAAATCTGGTTTTGAGCGCATAAAACAGGCTGAGCGGCTCAAAGACTCATCGGGTTTTTTTCCGACGATGCCCTCATACACCGTTGCAGCTAATGCATAGATATCAGTCCATGGCCCCTGATCACCATAATTAGCGCTGTATTGTTCCAGCGGCGTATAGCCTTGGCTTACCAGCGTGGTCATTTCACCGGTTTGCTGCTGAGTGGTTTGGCGTGCAGATCCAAAATCAATAAGTACCGGAGTGCCGTCATTACGAATATAAATATTGGCAGGCTTGATGTCTCTGTGTATGAATTCAAACTTGTGAATTTCTTTGAGCCCATCAAAAATCGGGAAAAAAATCTGCTCGAAAAATTGCTGATCCAGATTCTGTTGTTGCTTATAAATGGTCGCAAGGTTTTCACCGTGCTCATATTCCATCACCATATAAGCAGTATTGTTCTCTTCGAACACAGAATGAACACGCACCACGTTAGGGTGACTAAATCGGGCTAGAGTTTGCGCCTCTTTCAGAAAACTACCCAGTCCCCAGACAAAGTTTTCGCTATGGTCACCGGTAATGGGCTTGACGCTGTAATTTTCTTGTCGGTAGGCAAATGTAGTGGGCAAATACTCCTTAATGGCCACGGCACGATCCAGATTTCTATCGTGTGCCAGATAAGTGATGCCAAAGCCGCCCTGACCCAGTACTCGATCAATGGTGTACCACAGGATCTCGTAGCCCGGGTCCAGCGCTCTGGCCGACATCAATGCAGTTCTATCGTCTACCATTACAAGCACTCGACAAGTTCAAGGTGACAGTATATCCATGATTACTGTTCAGGCTGTTCATCCACTACCCAAATCCGGGTAATTTTCCACATCCCACCGATTTAGCAGTTCTTCCCGGATCTGTCAAAGTCGTGTCCATGCGCTAAATCCCTACGTCAGCGATTGCGCCATCTCCATCAGCATAGAGCGTTATCTGTTTCAGCGTCCAGGAATCCGAATAAACCATGCATCGGGCCCGGTTACACGGTTATACACGCTGTTACCAACGGCATGCGGCGGTTTCTCTACAGTTCAATTCATGAATTTGGCCACTGACGATAGTAAGTATGAATCCCACCCTACGATGCTACACCCTGGTGATGTGTACAACGCTGCTAGCCTGCTGCTCCTCTAATGATGAGACTGTCAGTGACTCAACTGAAATTGCCTGGAATACCTGTACCGACAATAGTCAACTGCAATGCGCCGAATTGACTGTGCCAATGACCTACGACGGCCTCAGCACGGAAACAATCACGCTGGGGCTAAACAGGCGGCCCGCATCAGGCGACAATAAACGAGGCGTACTGCTGTTCAACCCGGGAGGGCCTGGCGGGTCAGGAATGCAGGTTCTCGATTTACTGGTACAGCTTGGAACTATTCCTGATGTCATCCTGAGCGATTATGATCTGATTGGTTTTGATCCACGCGGCATCGGTCAAAGTACTGCAGTAGATTGTCAAGAATTTGGAATTAATGAACAGCTTAGTTACATTGTCGATCGAGCTGACATTGATGAGTTCTTGACTACTGTAACCACTATAGCCAGCCAATGTAGTGACAAACACGGTAGCTACCTACAACACCTGGGCTCAATCAATGTGGTCAGGGATATGGATGAGATTCGAAGAGCATTAAACGAAGATAAGCTCAATTTCATTGGCTATTCCTACGGAACCCGATTAGCCGCTTTATACCTCCAGACCTATCCAGAGAACAGCGGTTATATGGTATTGGATGGCAGTATGCACCCCAGCTCTGAGAACATTGCTTTGATTGAGGGATCTATACCCGCGATGGTTCGCAATCTCGAATCACTTCTAAGCCAATGCACACGTATAACACCCGGGTGTGAAGTCAACGCACTACTTAATCGATTAGAAAACCGAATAGAGTTTTTAAACCAGCAGGGCGAGACCGAAGAGTTATTGCTGGTTGGCGAACTGGTTCTGTTAGGAGCTCGGGATCCTGTACTCGGAGATTTTCTTGTTGCGCCTCTTATCAACTACCTCCAGAACTTCAACACCAGTGGATTACAAGATTTTGTTGCTCTATTTGACGCCCTTTTGGGCCAGGGCGAGGAGCAGGACGATGACAACATAACAGCACGAACTGCCGTACTGTGCGCAGATGATGCGACGCGCCCAACTGCTGAGCTACTAGAACAAAAGCTAACCGATTTCAATCTGCTGTCAGATCTCTTTGCCGAAGCCTACATCGGTTTTGCAGGCTCTTGCGCGGGTTGGCCCGAAGCGCTAGAGCCCTTGGCCACTATTCAAACTCAAACCGCCCCAGCATCATTGGTCATCGGTGGAACTACCGATGCACAAACACCGCTTTTCTGGTCCGAAGTGATGGCAAATGCGATTGGAGGACATTATCTGGAATCTCAACACCCCGGACACACAACCGTATTTACCGACCAGAGTGATTGTGTAAATGATTTGGTAGTAAAGTTTCTTGTCAATGGAGAACTACCGCAAGTAGCTAGCTGCCCGGCAAACTAAGCGGCGGCGTAGGTTCATATTTAGATTCACATCACATACTAGAGCAATCAGCTACCATCTGTGCTGCTATCATGAGAGCGAGCAGTTGTCGGCGACCTCTATGCTAGAGGGGGTGCCAAGCACAAAAATATAGCAGCAATGAGTAGACGTACATCCATCGGCCTAGCCTTAATTGCAGTGTTGCTAGCCATCTATGCGGCAGCCTATGTTTTTGAATTGAACAAAGTCAAGAACACACATATGCGCTCCATCGCTGCGCATGTGGTGCAATTTGATCGACAAATAGAGCAACTCTCTTTCATTCCTAAGCTTCTATCCGGCGATACAAATATCGTCAATGCAATCAGGCTCACAACACCAGAACACGTTCAGTTAGCTAATTTGCGATTGCAAAAAGCTCAAATTGATAGCGGATTGGATTTTGCTTTTCTAATGAACATGGAAGGCATCACAGTAGCGTCCAGCAACTGGGGTAATGCCGTCAGTTTCGTCGGCAAAGATTACTCATTTCGCCCTTATTTCAAAAACGCAGCTCGGGGCATGTCATCAACCTACTTTGCTGTGGGTGCAACCACCGGCGTGCCGGGATATTTCATTGCAGAACCGGTATCGGTAAATTCGATAGTCATGGGAGTTGTGGTTGCCAAGATGGCATTAAGTGCACCGGTTGAAACATGGAGAGGCCTGGATTTTGAAACTGCCATTCTGGACGAGTACGGCGTCGCTATCCTTGCATCTTCAAACGAGCTACTCTATCGAGCCACACGGCCATTGCTAGCCAGTGAAATTGACGAACTAAACAATGAGCGTCGCTACCCAACTGATATGCTCGAAAACAGCAGCATCTCAAAGACATCAGAAAAATATAGAAAGTACTCTGCCCATTTGCAGTCAGAACCATGGCAATACATCACACTGGTCGCAAAACACACCTACCATCTCAGGGCCGCCTACATCAGTGCTATAAGTTTCGCATTTGCCTGCATCGCATTGCTGCTCTTTAGAACCTACAGGCAACAAAGGCACATGGTCGCCTCAGAACAAAGACACTCTAGAGAGTTGGAGGGACAGGTTAAAAGACGTACAGCAGAGCTTGAAAAAGCACAAGATGCGCTGATAGCCGAATCCAACTATGCGATTCTGGGTAAGATGTCAGCCGCCATAAATCATGAAATCAATCAACCTCTGGCTAGTCTTCGATTAAATCTTGCATCGCTTCGAAAACTTGTGGAGAACCCATCGGGCAATGTGAAAGATATAGAAGAGATTGTTGTAGAAAGTGATCGCACCACTAAACGAATTGGCCTGGTAATCGCCAGCCTTAGAAATTACACACGCAAAAATCGGATGCGTGTGGAATCCATTAATGTGATGAATCTGATTGAGGAGGTAGCAAGCTCTATCAGAATTGAGCGCCCAACCATGTCAAAGCATCTGACTCTTTCAGGTAGCTTAAACAAGATTCTCATCGATGGTGACAGAGTTTTACTTCAACAAGCTCTGTTTAATTTATTGTACAACGCGATAGACTCGGTTATTCAAAACGAACACCCTATTATCACCCTCTCGCTAATTGATCCTATGCCTGGACCCGAGATTCTAAAAAGCTATGATCAGGAGTACACTCTAGAGCGTATTAAAAATACCGATCCAAGCAAATGCTACGTCGGTATTTCAGTAAAAGATAATGGCGATGGCGTACCGTTAGAAATACTGCCCTCGTTGTTTGAGCCATTTTCAACAAATAAGGATCACCAAGGCGGCTTGGGGCTCGGTTTAACAATTGCGAATCAGATAGCAGAAAGTCACAAAGGTATGTTGATCTATAGCAGAGTAACAAATGGAAGCCGGTTCACCTTGCTTCTGCCAACTGTGAAAAACTAAACGGTAAAGCTTGTGTTCTCATATGAACTGCGCAGAAACAAACAGTGATTTTACGGTACTCGTGGTCGATGACGATCACGATGTTCTGGCAGCAAATTCCCGTTTTCTTCGTATTAGCGGTATTGATACCTTAGTGGCGGATACGGCCGATTCAGCCCTGCAAAGATTAGAACAACAAACTGTTGATGCCATTGTTACTGATTTAAAGATGCCCGATTGTGACGGATTGGAATTTGCGCGCAAAGCACGATCGTTTCGCCCATTGACACCGATCGTTTTTTTTTCCGGTTTTGCAACCGTACCCGATGTGGTCCAGGCAATGCGCCTTGGGGCTGTTGATTTTCTGGAAAAACCCATTGAACCTGAAGACCTGTTAAGCACACTTCAAGGCTTGAGAGATCGCTATGATGGAGCCATTGCGGCGCAACGCGTGGCGTTCGGTGTATCCGATGAAAACGCCTCGTTTAAGGTTAGGGTATTGGCTTATGAGAAATACGTCATTGAAACCAGCCTGTTAAAACACGAAGGGCGTATCTCCGATGTTATAGCCTCACTACGAATCAATCGTAGAACGCTCAACGATAAAATGCTACGGCTGGGAATCGCTCGAACAAACGACGAGTAGAAACAGCTCACATAATTTATACCTTATCGGCAGATTTCTGCTGATAACCTTTACCAATCACCGATAGCAGCACATCATAGTCTGATTATTTACATATTATTCAAAAGCTTACGATTTGTTGAAATAAAAGTCGTTTCCTCCAACACTTACGTCCAAGTCATTCCGGCTTATATCTGTTTCCTGGAGGATGCATGAAAACCACCGCTTTATCCAAGCTATTAGTATCAGCTGCTTTAAGCGCTGCATTATTTAATACTGCACATGCGCAAAGCGCGGACTACGTCTTAAACACTGCCTCAACGGGCGGCACCTATCATCCGGTCGGCACGGCTATCGCCACACTGTCAAAGGTTAAATTACTACCAAAAGAGAAGTTTAGTCTTACCGCTGTTAACTCTGCCGGCTCAGGTGCAAACGTTCAGGCCTTAGCTGCGAATACTGCACAATTCGCAATACTGCAAGGGCTGTACGGTTCTTACGCCGCTTCGGGTACTGGACCGATCTCTGAGCCTCAAACCAATATGCGCTCGGTTTCAATGCTTTGGCAAAATGTAGAGCAATTCATTCTTGCCAATGAACTTGTCAAAGGCGGCACGGCCTCTGATCTAATGAACGCCAAAGGTAGTGTGGTGGCCATGGGTAAAGAGAACTCGGGCACCCTGGGTTCAAACACCGTTCTATTAGAGGGACTCGGCATAGACTTCGCAAACGACTTCGAATTTGTCTACGCAGGTTACGGCCCGTCAGTGGATGCTCTGGCTAATGGTCAGGCCGTTGGTGCTGGCATCCCATCGGGACCTCCAACCAGTGCGATAACAAAATTGCTGTCTGCCAACGGTGAGAAATTCACACTGCTATCCGTATCAGCAGAAGAGGCAGAAATGATGGACGGTGGTCGTAACCTTTGGACGCCTTACACAATAGCTGCAGGCACCTACCCCGGAATAGATAACGATGTCACTACCATTGCGCAACCTAATTTTTTAGCTGTCAATGCAGACGTTGATGAAAATCACGTTTACCTGCTTACAAAAACAATCTACGAAAACCTGCCGTTTCTTCAAGCGATACATCCGGCCACTAAAGCCATGAATATCGATGCTGCCATGGCTGGGTTACCAGTTCCACTTCACCCTGGTGCTGCTCGTTACTATAAAGAAGTTGGATTGGACATTCCTGAACGCCTAATGAGTCAATAAGCTCTCCCCTTCTTCGTTTGTGCATGTTAGAACCCTGCGACTTTACGCAGGGTTCACTATCCGGTTGTGAGCCCACGCCAGCCGTGACACCCCTCGCGCTCAATTACTAATCAACACGATAGACGCTGAATAAGCGTCGGAAAACAGTGATCTAAATCGATGAGTGCATCTGCTTCCTCACCAGCCCCAACAACGCCACAAAGAGTCAGCGTAGAGGATCGACTGCTTAATCCAGACTTTGCATTTGCAGGTCCTTGGTACTGGATGATTTGCTTTGGTCTCGTTGTTGTTTTCGCTATCTGGCATATCGCCACCAATATCGTCATTCATGAACCTGGCAATTGGCAGAACGCGATGCATTTTGCTGGCTTTGCTTTTTTAGCAGCAATCAGCACGCAAGCATTACGCGGCCGACCAAACACTTCATTTACAGTTGCGGTCAATGCAATTTTTGGATTGGCAATCGCGCTGTCTGCATTGTGGATAGCTTACGCAGAGAATGGCCTCTACGAGCGAACTTTATCCAAGACAGGACTGTCCTGGCAGTTTGGATGGATTGATTGGCTAGCAGGAATAATGGTCATTGTGGGTGTTATTGAGCTAACACGACGGCTCACCGGCTGGATAATCCCGTCTCTGATCATTCTTGCAATGGCATATATTCTATTTCTGGGTGAAATGCTTCCCGGTGCATTTCGAGCTGCCAGCTTGCCAATAGATGATGTGCTATTCCGCTCGCTCTATAACGATGAGGGTATGTTTGGAATTATCACGACAATCTCTTCATCTAATATCACTTTGTTCATGATCTTTGGTGCGTTCCTGGTGGTCTCAGGTGCATCAGACTTTGTTATCGAATTATCTAAAATCGTAGCAGGGCGTTTTCGCGGAGGCGCTGCATTCGTTGCGGTCATATCGTCTGCACTAACCGGCACGATCTCAGGCTCTGCCATTGCTAACACGGCATCGACTGGCGTCATTACGATTCCACTGATGAAGTCCAACGGCTTTAGAGGGCAATTCGCTGCAGGTGTCGAAGCTGCCTCATCGACAGGTGGACAACTGATGCCACCGATTATGGGTGCCGGCGCATTCATCATGGCCAGCTATACGGGCATTCCCTACGGCACCATCGTCGCCGTTTCCGTAGTTCCTGCGTTGCTGTATTTTTTGTCGGTTGCCTTCATTGTTAGAATCGAAGCGGTTAAATACAACATAGGCACAGAACAGATCGCTGCTATAGATCGTAAAAAACTGCTTGCCGGGTTTCTCAACTTCGTCGTGCCGTTAACGGTAATGACCACCATGCTGGTTACTGGCAAAACACCCAGCTACGCTGCAGCTATCTCCATCGGCACTCTAATAGTGGTCAGCTGGCTCACGCCCAATAAAATGGGTCCTGTCAATATCAGCAAAGCTTTGAGCCTTGGTATAAAAACATCCATCATGACAGCTGTACTGCTCGTTGCAGTTGGTTTAATCAACAACGCTGTGACAACATCTGGCTTAGCTAATACATTCGCACTTATGATCGCACAGTGGTCACAGGGTTCCTTGCTTATAGCCCTTGCACTTATCACCGTCGCATCGCTTGTACTGGGAATGGGGTTACCCGTAACCGCAGCTTATATTGTACTTTCTATTTTGTCCGCACCTGCGCTGGCCGGCATGCTGGCTGACGGCGTTATCGTCCAGCAACTCATGACAGGCATAAGCGATCCAGCCGTGCTTGCAACCTTTTCACTGATAGATCCCGATCTACCCGCTAAAATTGCCGCGGGCTTGTCATTGGAAAACGCGCTGGCTCTAATGGGTGATATTCCATTTGATATCTCGGTTGCACTTCGCCCTATGCTGGTGGATCCAGTGACCATGTCCACTTATTTGCTAACCGCCCACCTTATTGTGTTCTGGCTCAGTCAAGATAGTAACGTGACACCGCCAGTGTGTCTTGCAGCATTCACTGCCGCAGGAATAGCAGGTTCGAAACCGATGGCTACAGGTGTTGAAGCATGGAAGGTTGCAAAAGGACTGTATATTATTCCTCTGATGTTTGCCTATACACCGATGGTGGGTGCTGAACTACCTGAACTCCTCCAAATCGGTTTCTTTGCTCTTTTTGGACTCTATGCTTTCAATGCCTTACTTCAACGCTACGCAGAAGGATCATTATATTGGTGGAGCTATCCAGCGCTGCTTGCAGGATCAGCAGGCGCATTTTATCCTCTGAACTGGCTCTTCAACGTGTCCGGGGCAATACTTGTTGTCACAGTTATATTCGCAACATCCCGGAACAACGTGATCACCCCCTCCTCCGCAACTTCCGCACCGGCCTGACCACAACCTCGACTGAGCTAAAACCCTTACGATACTCAGAGGCACACTCAAGAGTCTGACCGGTTTGCCATAACTACTGAAATTAGTTAGATTCTTTGAACCTTCTGCCAACAAACTTCCCTAATGGTTGAAGCGCGGATTCTGCAGTATCTGCTTTACTTCGTACAACAACGAGACTATGCCATGTCCAGTACAATTCAGCCCAATCATCAAGCATCGATTAACTCTCGTGTATATCGATTAGCTGCTTTCGTGCTTGTGCTGTCAGCGTTTGTATCGGCCTGCTCTGATAGTGACAGCAGCTCACCGAATACCAGCAATACCCCAGAAACTGAGAACAACGAACCAGACGTTATGGGTGAAAACACCGCTGAATCTGCTCGTTATCGACTAAACTTTTCAGCGATCTGGAGCCCGGATACACATCCCCTTAATTTTCCGTCCAACCCACATTTCTCTGGTCTGGTGGGAGCAGTTCATAATGAGCAGGTCATCTTCTGGGAGCCAGGACAAATCGCATCAACGGGTGTGCAACAGGTTGCCGAACGCGGTAGAAAAGCGGACATTCTCACCGAGGTACAGGCAGCAATTGATGCAGGAACCGCACAGAGTGCGATAAACGGTGGCGGTATAGGTAACTCTCCTGGAAGTGTTGCAATTGAATTTGAAGTCACTCAAGACTTCCCCGAGATAACCGTTCTCAGCATGATTGCTCCAAGCCCGGATTGGTTTGTCGGACTTCACAATTACTCACTGATTGCAGATGGACAATTTTTAGATAATGCAACTATCGATCTGGTACTTTATGACAGTGGTTCGGATGATGGTTTACAGTACCAGTCACCCAATTCGGCCTCCAGCACACTCTCTCCTATAACACGACTCAGCAGCGAGGCTCAGGATTCACCCTTTGTCAATGGCGAGCCCATCGTCGGTACCTTCAGCCTCGAGCGATTACCTTAAAACTGCCGTCGTAGAATTTGATTTTAAGACAGGGTTTGCAGGGTTTGCGTTAGTAGCATCCCATTTTGATTGACGGTTTGTTGTACAGCTAATGACACCTTTAACGTGTCATTAGCTGCAGCTGAACTCTAGCGCAACAAACCCTCGTGCCGAATAAATTCCACGATCTCATCGACGCCTTTTCCTTGCTTAATACAAGTAAAACAAAAAGGTCTTTCTACCCGCATGCGTTTTGCATCTGCATTCATAACATCAAGTGACACATCAACATAAGGTGCAAGGTCGGTTTTGTTGATCACCAGTAAGTCGGATCGAGTAATACCCGGCCCTCCCTTTCTTGGAATTTCTTCACCCTGTGCGACATCAATAACATAGAGCGTTAGATCAGCAAGCTCCGGACTAAACGTGGCAGCCAGATTATCACCACCACTTTCGATAAACACAATATCCAAGTTAGTAAAATTAGCCGTTAGTTGATCTATCGCAGCAAGATTCATCGAGGCATCTTCTCGAATAGCTGTATGCGGGCAACCGCCTGTTTCAACACCCATGATTCTATCTGCTGATAAAGCCTGTCGGCGAACCAACTCATCAGCATCCTCACGGGTGTAAATGTCGTTAGTAACCACGGCGATTTCGTAGTCATCGCGCATGGCCTTACACAATGCATCGAGTAGCGATGTTTTACCAGATCCGACGGGGCCACCAAGACCTACCCGTAAGGGGCTCGATGCAGATTGCTGAGGTTGGCTATTCATAGTTTAGAGTCTAGGATCTGTAGAGACGGGTATATTGGGATTCATGTCCACAGCTGGCCAGAGCGATAGCAGGTGATGAAAATCCAACAGCATCATCATCGATAGCACACGCTACGTCTACGGCCGAACACAATGCAGGTATCAATGCATGAATCAGAGCCTGCCCATCGGATTGACCGAGCGGAATAATTTTGACTCCGTTAGTAGTATAAGCCTCCAGCCAATTGTGCGCATACGCGGCTAATAAGGCATGATCTTCAATTTCCCATTGCACTGCAGCCCATGCAATAGCAGCCAGTGGAGTCGTCTTGATTCCATTCAGGTAGCGAGCATCCAGCGGCTCGGGTAATGCATTCAGGATACGAAGGTAGGCATCGGCTCGAGCCCTTTCTTCAGCGCGTAATTCTGTGGTGTCGCGTAGCGCCAACGACATGTGACTCCAATGATCAAACTTGCTGATATCGCCTTCGCTACAAGCGACAAACAGTCTACGCAGTAAAGGCAGATCCTGTTGGGCCAGTTGACCAGCGATCAGTTCGACCAGCCATTGCTCAAAGTCAGATTTTGAAGATACCCATTGCTGCTCTACAGCCCATTCCAGACCCTGCGAATAGCTATAGCTACCCACTGGCAGCATCGGACTCAGAAGCTGCAAAAGGCGAAGATGAGACAGCATGAAACTAGTGTTCTCGACTATCCAGCAGATTGAACATAGCTATCATGGTCATGGTCATGGTCATGGTCATGTGCGTGTGCGTGTGCGTGTGCGTGTGCGCCAGTGTAGGCACCGTTCTCCGGTTCAAACGGCAGATCCTGTGCTCCTACGTCAAGACCAAGCAATGCGAGCATTTCATCTAAAACGTGATCGTGCAAATAAACCAACCGCTGTTCGTCAATTTGTACTTGAGCATGCCGATTACCAATGTGATAACAGGCTCTGGCAAACAGTAGGCGATCGTCGGTAGCCGCTACCGATACCTGCTCAGCTTGTGCGTGTACTACCAGGATTTGACCAGTCTCAGACCCGAGTTTGCTGCCTTCACGAAGTAGTTCACCACGCTCCACATTGATCCCAGCATCGCCCTTGCCACCATCTAACGCAATACGTAGCCGACCCCGCACGCGTTTGTCATAGGGTAGAGAGACCGAAAAATCAGGAGTCGAATTATCGGCTACATGTCTGTCAAATATCAGCATGATCAGAACAATTGATAGAGTTGTGCAAGTGGCAATCGGGTGGCAGGTTCACACGAGAGCGATTCACCGTCGGCAATGACCTCATAAGTTTGTGGGTCCACACTGATATCCGGTTGCCAGTCATTGTGAATCATATCTGCCTTAGTCACATTTCTGCAGTTAAACACAGTACCTTGCAAGCTCTTAAGCTCTAGCTCATCGGCGACACCGCTGTTGACGGCTTCTTTTGACATAAACGTTATCGACGTCGCGTGCCGGGCATTCCCATAGCTACCGAACATTGGACGATAATGCACAGGTTGAGGGGTTGGAATAGAAGCATTGGGGTCACCCATGGGTGCGCTGGCTATCATTCCGCCTTTTATAATCATCGAGGGTTTAGAACCGAAGAAAGCTGGTTTCCACATGACCAGATCAGCCAGCTTACCTACCTCTACTGAGCCTACTTCGTGCGCGATACCATGAGAGATAGCTGGATTTATAGTGTATTTGGCAATGTAACGCTTGACACGAAAGTTATCTGCATCACTACTGTCGCCAGCAAGGCTGCCACGTTGTTGTCGCATCTTATGAGCAGTCTGCCAGGTTCGACAGATGACTTCGCCAACACGTCCCATTGCCTGTGAATCAGATGCAATCATGGAGAAAGCACCCAGGTCTTGCAGAATATCCTCAGCAGCAATAGTCTCTCGTCGGATCCGCGATTCTGCAAATGCTACATCCTCGGCTATTGATGGGTCCAGGTGGTGACAAACCATCAGCATATCGAGATGCTCGTCGACCGTATTAACCGTGTAAGGGCGAGTGGGATTGGTTGACGATGGCAGCACATTTGATTGGCCACAGGCTTTGATTATATCCGGCGCATGTCCACCACCTGCTCCCTCCGTGTGGTAAGTGTGGATAGTGCGACCTTTCATCGCAGCCAGGCTGTGCTCCACAAAGCCAGACTCGTTAAGGGTATCTGTATGAATGGCTACCTGAACATCCATCGCTTCGGCAACTGAGAGACAACAGTCGATCGAAGCCGGTGTCGTACCCCAATCCTCGTGCAACTTTAATCCTATGGCACCGGCGGCAATCTGTTCTTCAAGAGCATCAGGCAAGCTGGCATTACCCTTACCCAGATAGCCCAGGTTCATGGCAAAACTGTCTGATGCTTGCAACATACGGTGTATATGCCAGGGACCGGGTGTGCAGGTTGTGGCATTGGTACCTGTTGCTGGACCCGTGCCTCCACCTAGCATGGTGGTAACGCCCGAACACAACGCTTCCTCTATTTGCTGCGGACAGATAAAGTGAATATGTGCATCAATACCGCCAGCGGTAGTAATCATGCCTTCACCAGCAATCACTTCCGTACCTGGTCCGATGGCAATCGTGACACCTGGCTGAATATCAGGATTACCTGCCTTGCCTATGGCTTCTATCCGGCCAGCCTTGATACCGATGTCAGCTTTAATAATGCCCCAATGATCGACAATCAAAGCATTGGTGATAACCGTATCAACAGTATGTTCTGAGCTTAACTGGCACTGTCCCATGCCGTCTCTGATGACTTTACCCCCTCCAAACTTGACTTCCTCACCGTAGATGGTTCGATCATCTTCAACGCGAATCCATAGATCCGTATCAGCCAGACGAACACGATCACCCGTTGTTGGCCCGTACATCTCGGCATAAGCCTGTCTTGTAATGCTTGTCATCAAGCTGCTCCTACAGTGTACCCATGATGGACTGGTTGAATCCGTATACCGCACGTTTGCCAGAAAGCGCGACCAGCTCAACGGTTCGTTGCTGTCCCGGTTCGAATCGCACCGCAGTGCCCGCTGCAATATTTAAACGAAATCCTCGGGTAGGTTCGCGATCAAAGCTCAACGCAGGGTTCACCTCAAAAAAGTGATAATGCGATCCAATCTGAATCGGCCTGTCACCTTCATTTGCAACCGTAACCGATATCAGCTCACGAGCATCATTCAGTGTGATTTCGCCATCTGCTACTTGCACCTCACCCGGTTGTACGATAGCCGCAACAGAGTTGTTATCAACAGGCTGTATGGGCTCATGCACAGTGACCAGCTTGGTACCATCCGGGAAGGTGGCTTCAACCTGAACATCATGAATCAACTCTGGCACACCATCCATCACCTGATCCGTCGATAGCAATTTGCGTCCTTTACTCATTAGTTCAGCAACCGAATCCCCATCACGGGCACCTTCGATTATATGCATGCTGATAAAGGCTATGGCTTCCGGATAATTCAGTTTTAAACCACGCTCAAGACGTCTTTCAGCCAAAAGTGCTGCGGTAAATAACAATAGCTTGTCTTTCTCTCTCGGGTTTAATTCCACGTTAAGCTCTCTATTTGAAACTCACAAATTACGTTGCCCAGATTCGAGGCACGCAGGGTGTTCGTTGATTGATCAAATACCTCATTTCAGACCAAACAGAGCAAAAGCCCTGCTTCGCCTGTTCTGCACTCCTACCCAGATACCGCACCACTAACAAGGAATCAATACTGCTTACAAAAAACTCGTCCGAGCTAGCTAAGGTCTTTCTGACTACAGAGCAGCTTTCTGCTGGAATTCCATGTAACAGCAAAGTGCCGCTAACACAGTTGCCACGATAGGTAGTGGCATTTGTCAGGCGATGAGTATCATCGACAATCTGCCTGTCACAAAAAACCGGCACTCCTTCATTAAATACAGTGACTTTGTTGCATACCGAGCCATCCACAAACGGTTGATCACCGGCTGGCCTACCATAGCACTGGATATCCCAGCCAGCAAAGGCGGCACTATCATTTAACTCAATCGTGGTAGATAGTGTTGCATGACTACTATTAAAAAATATGTTCTCTTGCGGAAACCATTCTAGCGACCCGCCGTTCACCACGAGTGTTTGATTTACAGTAGAACGCCTACCTTGTGTACGATAGAATTTGGTAGCACCTGGCGTTGTGACTAAACCGGCCGCATTACTGCTGACATGAGCGTCAATAAGCAATTCGTCGCCGCCTACAACACCACCTGGAGGATGAAGCAAATAGACATGGGCCAGATTGGTCTCTGGATAGAATGGACGCTGAACGGTCAAAGGGCCTGTATGTTCCCGACGCACGAAAGTACGCGATGGCCCTGCTTCAAAAGACAGTGATAAAGATGCCTTCCATCCGTCCGGACCGACATCCGGCATGATGGTTGCGCTACCGATTGTCACTTAGTCAGGATTGCGTTTGCTAAACCTTCTAAACGCCCAAATACCCGACAGGGTAAGCCCAGCCGTGATAGACACGTATAAAAGAGAGTGCGATGAATGAACAGTTCCATCAACATGGGCAAAGCTCAGCAGCGGCATGCCAATGAACGAAGTGGTCACCAGGACCTGCAAACTGACCCTTCGATTTACTACGTTGGCTAGAGTGAATTGCATAAGTTTATGTTTAATAGTTAAATAATTATACAGTTAGATACTTGTTGACTAGAGTGTCGTCGAGATCAGACATGAGACCGTTAGCCATCAGCCTGCCTCGGTCCAGAATAACAAACTGGCTTCCCACCCGGCGTGCAAACGGCAGTTTTTGCTCCACCAGTACAACAGTAATGTCGCGCTCTTGATTAAGCTGGGTAATGACATCACCAATCTCCTGCACGATAGTTGGCTGAATCCCCTCAGCAGGTTCGTCCATAATAAGCACAGTCGGATCCAATACTAGCGCACGGGCAATAGCCAGCTGTTGTTGCTGTCCACCCGAGAGGTCTCCACCACGCCGACTGCTCATTTCCCGAAGAACCGGAAATAATTCATAGATTGAATCGGGTATTGATGTATGCGGTGTTCTTCCAGCGAAAAAGCCGGTACGGATGTTTTCTTCAACTGTAAGCTGTGCAAATATCTGTCGCCCCTGTGGTATGTAGGCAATACCCATAGGTGCACGCTTTTCTGTTTCAAGCTTGGCAAGATCAACACCCTCAAACAGAATTTCTCCAGTGACATTAGGTGCCAGCCCCATCAGGCATTGCATCAACGTAGTCTTACCCACGCCGTTACGTCCAAGCACACAAGTGCAACTGCCCTTGGGAATTTCGATATCAAGGTCCCATAGTGTATGGCTTTGACCGTAATACTGATTAAGACCGTTAATGGTAAGCATATTCGCTACTCGCCCAGATACACACGACGTACGTCGTCATTGTTCTGAATATCATCCATTGTGCCTTCCGCAAGCACCGTTCCCTGATTTAGCACAGTGACTCGCCTGGCAATGGATCGGATAAACTCCATATCGTGTTCAACCACCACGACAGTATGCTCGCCTGCCAGACTAACGAGTAATTCACCGGTCTTTTCCATTTCCTGATGCGTCATACCTGCAACGGGCTCATCGACTAGTAAAAGCAGTGGGCGCTGCATAAGCAACATACCGATTTCTAACCATTGTTTTTGACCGTGTGATAAAGCGCCTGCCTGCTGATTTAGCAAATCAGGCAAGCCGACAGTTTTTGCAGTATGTTCTATATGATCGGCCTGAGCCGAATTGAGCCGACAACGCAAAGTCCAGAGAACCGATTTGTTATCGGCCATCGCCAATTCCAAATTCTCAAACACACTGAGTTTTTCTATCACAGTCGGTTTCTGAAACTTACGGCCAATACCAATGGTGGCAATCTCAGACTCGCTTAAATCCAGCAAGTCGATATTCTGACCGAAGGTAACTGTCCCACTGTCAGGTCTTGTTTTACCGGTGACGATATCCATCATCGTTGTCTTGCCAGCGCCGTTGGCACCGATCAGGCATCTGAGCTCACCGTTATCTACATAAAAGTTCAGATTACTAATAGCCTTGAACCCGTCAAAAGCTACATTGACGTCTTCCATGTACAACAGGGTGCCGTGAGATGCATTAAGACGCTCACTGACACTGGGAGTCAGAAATTCAAATACTTTGTCCCGCCTAAATAGACCACTATTAATAGAGTTATTCATATCGGGCGTTTACTCCAAATGCCGGTTACGCCCCGCGGTAAAAACAAAGTAGAAAACACAAACAATGCACCCAGTGCAAAAATCCAGTATTCCGGGAGCGCGACAGTGAACCAGCTTTTAGCGTAGTTCACCAGCATTGCGCCAATGATCGGGCCGTAAAGCGTGCCTCTACCACCCAGCGCAACCCAAACGACCACTTCAATCGAACCCAGAGGCGCCATTTCACGTGGATTGATTATACCCGCCTGAGGTACATACAAAGCTCCGGCAATACCGGCTAACACGGCCGAAAAAGTAAACAACCAGAGCTTATAACTCTCCACATTAAATCCTAAAAATCGGGTGCGGGATTCGGCATCACGAATTGCCTGAGCCACTCTTCCTGCACGAGATCGAATAATCCGCTGACAAAGCAGATAGGCAATAATTAGAGCAACCCCGGAAGACACAAATAGTGCGTTTCGGGTGACCGAGCTTTGTAAGGAAAAGCCGAGAATATCTTTGAAATCAGTAAGCCCATTATTACCTCCAAAACCCATCTCATTACGATAGAACGCAAGCATGAGCGCAAATGTCATGGCTTGTGTGATGATCGAGAGATAGACGCCGTTGACTCGACTGCGAAAGGCAAACCAACCAAACAAGAAGGCTAACAGGCCAGGTGCAAGCACAATGGCAATCATGGCGATAGGAAAATGCTCCATGCCTGTCCAGAACCAGGGTAGCTCTTCCCAGTTCAGAAACACCATGAAATCAGGTAAATCTGGATTACCGTATACGCCTCTATCACCAATCTGACGCATCAGATACATGCCCATTGCATATCCACCGAGTGCGAAGAATGCGCCGTGACCCAGACTCAGTATTCCAAGGTATCCCCAAACAAGATCAACTGACAATGCAAGCAATGCAAAGCACAGATACTTACCGATCAGTGTGACGTTATAGGTACCTAAATGAAACGGATGAGAGTCTGCCAGCAGTAAATTCATAACGGGCACGGCGATAATGAGCATCACCAATGCTATGAGAACGATGCGATCAGGCCATTGAAGCGAAGGTTGAGCGGGAATCATCGCTTAGTTCTCCACCGCTCGACCACGTTGCGGGAACATACCGCGCGGTCTTTTCTGAATGAACAATATGATGAATACCAACAGTATAATCTTTGCCAACACAGCACCTGCCCAGGGTTCAATCAGCTTATTCCCGATGCCCAGAGACATCCCGGCGAGTAGAGTCCCCCAAAGATTACCCACCCCTCCGAACACCACTACCATGAAAGAATCTATGATGTAGCCTTGGCCGAGGTTAGGGCCCACATTGCCCAATTGACTCAACGCTACACCCGCAATACCCGCGATACCTGATCCAAGCCCAAAGGTCATTGCATCGACTCGTGCAGAACGAATCCCCATAGCCCTGGCCATTTGTCTATTCTGCGCTACCGCACGCATCTGCAAACCAAAACCCGTACGTGTGAAAACAAATAGCAAGGCTGCAAATACAACCAGACAAAATGCAATGATTACCATCCTGTTTAATGTCAGAGACAGCGCAGGATTTACTACCCAGGAACCAGACATCCATGTTGGATTGATGACAGCCACGTTCTGTGGAGATACAAACGTACGAACGGCTTGCTGCAATATCAAACTGATACCGAAAGTTGCTAAAAGAGTTTCCAGAGCTCTCCCATATAAATGTCGAATGACGGTTCTTTCGATTATGATTCCAACCGTACCTGATACGACAAATGCAGCAGGAACAGCAATTATTAGTGAGTAGTTTATGGCATTGGGAAGCAACTGCTGTATGAAGTAGGTGGTGTATGCACCAAGCATAATAAGCTCGCCATGTGCCATATTAATCACACCCATAACACCAAAGGTTATGGCTAAGCCGATGGCGGCAACCACCAGCACCGAACCGAGGCTTATGCCAAAAAACAAGGTTTCTGCACGTGCGTACCAAACTTTACGCGCTTCAGCAAGAGCTAACAGCTCTGCTGCCTTGACAGCTACGATTTCATTTTCAGAACTCGTCGAGAGTCTTCTGAGTGAATTGATTACATCAATATTCAAGTTTCCATTAACGTGTTCAAAAGCCTGTGCCTGCTGCTCTTGTGTTCCAGATTCAAGATCATGTATTGCAACGAGCAGATCCATGGCTTCACTGACATCAGGGTTCGATTCTTCTTGTTTCAAGGAGCGAACACGCTCCACCGTCCCGGTATCGGCTTTACCAACGAGTGCTTTCACCGCTGAAAGTCTTTGCTCATCATCGCTATTCTCTAATGCCAGAGTACCAATCAATGAACGCAGGTAAGTGCGCATGGAGTTGTCCACCTTTACCTTTCGCAAACCCCGCTTTTTTTCGGTGCCTAGATCCGATCCGTCAATCGCTTTTAAGAGTGAATATAATTTTCCTGATTTAGTAGCGATCACTACATCACCAGTACTTTTTAGAACGTAAAGATCCCCATCTAGAATCGATTGCAACCAGATTGATTTCCTGCTGGCCGAAGATGCTGCTAACTTGTCAAAGGCCTCAATTCGTTCTGTTTTAGACTTACTTGTTAATTCGGATGCCAGAGCCTGAACAAGATCATTGTCATCTTCAGATTGCGCATACGTGGCTGTTGAAACGCAAATCATGACGGCAATCAAACACTTAGCATGCCTGCATAACAGCTTAAGGAGACGTGCCGAAGAGAAGCCGTCTAAATGGCGAATACATGTATTCATTAGTGTAAGGGGTGTCGGAAAGGGCCGATGATGTCATCGCTTAGTAGTCGGCAAGACTCCATGTCAAGAATCTCACCGACTGCGCAAGTCGCTCTAAGGCGACTCGCTTACAACTCAACGTATGCGGACAAACAAACTACAGATTTTGACCTGAACAGGTACTAGTGCTCACGTTGTAGTTACCACAAGCCAAAGGTGCACGCCAATCTGCTATGAGTTCCTTTGAATCCGGCAAGAAGTCTGACCATGCATCGCCTGCAACCAGCCCACTGGTTTCCCATACGATTTCGAACTGACCGTCATCTTGTATTTCGCCAATCAGTACCGGCTTGGTTATGTGGTGATTTGGCAGCATGGCAGAATAGCCGCCAGACAAATTAGGTACCGCAATACCGATAATTGCTTCTTCTACTGCATCGGTATCCGTTGTACCCGCTTTCTCTACGGCCTTGACCCACATGTTGAAGCCTATGTAGTGAGCTTCCATCGGATCGTTAGTCACTCTCTCATCACTTTCGATAAATTCATGCCACGCTTCGATGAATTCATCATTAACATCGCTCTCGACACTCATGAAATAGTTCCACGCTGCTAGATGACCAACAAGAGGCCCGGTATCAAAACCCGACAACTCTTCCTCACCTACAGAGAAAGCGATAACAGGAATGTCTTCCGCAGATACGCCCTGATTGGCTAGCTCCTTATAGAAAGGAACATTTGCATCACCATTCACCGTTGAGACGACAGCAGTTTTCTTTCCAGCGCTGCCGAACTGTTTGATCTCGGCAACAATGCTCTGCCAATCACTATGCCCAAACGGCGTGTAGTTAATCATGATGTCTTCAGCAGCAACCCCTTTATCCAACAAGTAGGCTTCGAGAATTTTGTTAGTGGTACGAGGATAGACATAATCAGTGCCGGCAAGCACCCAACGAGTAGCACCGATTTCATCCATCAAATAATCAACTGCGGGTATCGCCTGTTGATTGGGAGCAGCACCGGTATAGAAGACGTTCTTGGACGACTCTTCGCCTTCGTATTGAACGGGGTAGAACATCAGACCGTTCAATTCTTCAATAACAGGTAAAACTGATTTACGCGATACTGACGTCCATGCACCGAAGATCACATCCACCTGCTCCTTTTCGATCAACTCGCGGGCTTTTTCAGCAAACAGAGGCCAATCCGAAGCGGGATCCACCACCACAGCTTCTAGCTGTTTACCCAGCAGACCACCGTTTTTGTTCTGCTCATCGACCAGCATAAGCATGGTGTCTTTCAGTGTAGTTTCACTGATTGCCATCGTTCCAGACAGAGAATGCAGAACACCTACTTTGATCGTATCCGCCGCGTAAGCCATATTGGGTATAGCAACAGACAATGCTGAGAGAGCGACGGTAGCTCTCAACGTGTTTTTAAAACCAATCTTACTCACAGACTTTCTCCTGAAATATTTTATAGTTCGAGAAGTGAGTAATCCGAAATACATGCCACCTTAAATTTTCAATTTTATGCTTTTTATTTCAAGGCCTTAGATGTCTGCAAAGAAAAATAGGGAGATATTGATTGCTTCAATAAAGTGCATAAAAAATAAATAGCGCTTTATATTAGTGCGTGAATAGCAGTGAACGATCAAGTTTTCACCGACCTGCGATCGTAGCTCTTATGAGGCAACGACTTCGATAAATCGCAAGTCGCATGGTCAACACTTACGATTTAGATTCAAATCCTTTTTAACGTTCACCCAAAAAGCTGTTTAAACAATTCGACACATTCCCGAAATCCGTTCTCGAAATCACCATCCCCGTTGTGATAAACGCTTTCTAATGAAATCACACCTGAATAGTTGTCAGCCTTTAGAGCATCGGCTATAGGTGAGAATTGATTGGCAAGCTGCCCTTGCCCCAACCTACGTACTTCGAGAGTAGCGCGCGGTGTATCAACCATGACATCCTTTATATGGATATGCCCCAGGTACCCGTCACTAAGCTCGTCGTAGCCATTTGGATAAGCCTGTTCGTGACACCAACAGTTGTTGGCAGGATCCCAGAGCACTTTTAGAACATCTTTGGCATTTAACTCATCTATCAATCTACGGGCTGTGTAGTTGGAGTTAACCATCGTGCCATTACCCGTTTCAACGACCAGCGTGATGCCTTCTGCGCGCGCTACTTCACAAGCTGGCGCTATCAACGGGGGAAGTGCATCCCAGGCACCGGTTGCAACATTCCATCGTTCAGCACCATTGGAACCCCAGAGTATCTGCTCCTTCTTACTTGTCATGATGCGGACCAGTGGTGCGCCCACGTCATGAGCCATCGCGATCACGCGCTTGAGTGCATCCATATGTTGGCTGTGGAGAGCATCTCCCGGTTTGTTTGCGCTCGTCATTCCCGCAAAGATATGTCTGGACAGACACGACACAGGCTTACCACGATCAACAAGCAATGCTTTGATTTCAGCTATTTCTCTAGCGGTGTGATCCCCCACCTCTTTGTCACCGACGAATTGCAACTCCGCATAGTCCAAGTCGAACTCATCCATGACATCAATAGAGTGAGAAAGGTTGCGGCTGATTCCATCGCAAATAACGCCAAGCTTCATGATGACACTCCTTTTCTAATACAAACTCCAGTTGGATCTACAAATTAACAAGCAACTATTGTTTGGAACAAAGCCTAAGCCATTGCTCCACGCGCTCAACGGGATTGTCGTGCTGCTGGACATCGGTTACCACACAAATACTATCCGCACCGGCGGCAAAGACACCATCAGCACGTTCAGGAGTCAATCCACCGATAGCGACCAATGGCGTATCTCCCACTAGCGTTTTCCAGCGCGCTAGTTTTTCAAGGCCTTGCGGTCTCCAGGGCATCTTTTTTAAGAGCGTTGCATAGACAGGTCCGAGTGCAATGTAATCGGGTTCGAGAGCAAGAGCACGGCGCAGCTCTGCCTTATCGTGAGTGCTAATGCCATAACGAATTCCTGCAGAGCGAATGGCTTCCATATCAGCGCTATCCAAATCTTCCTGACCCAAATGGATAGCATTACACCCTTCTTCTATGGCCAGCTTCCAGTAGTCGTTAATAATAAGTTGGCAATTAAACTGCTCGCATAGCGATTTTGCATCTCTTATCGATGCCCTAAGCTCAACATCCGAAGCTGATTTGATACGTAGCTGAACACAAGACAAGCCCAGCGGTAAGTACTCGGCAAGACTGGCTGTGTTGTCTACTATAAGATAGAAGCGCGCCAACATATTAGGTATTCCAAAAAGGCATTCCGGTAACCGGAGTTGAGGGTGAGGCCAGATCACGTGCAAGCATTGGACTGGCCTGATAGGCCGTTCTTCCACACTCTACCGCCTGTGCAAACGCCTCCGCCATTTTAACTGGATCGCCTGCCTTGGCCACGGCTGTGTTAAGCAGCACCGCATCGTATCCGAGCTCCAGAGCCTGAGCAGCATGGGAAGGAAGACCAATTCCAGCATCAACCACCAAAGGCACATCAGGGAAATGGGCCCGCATAGCTCGCAAGGAATACAGATTATTCAAACCTCGTCCACTACCAATTGGCGAACCCCATGGCATCAGCACTTCACAGCCGGCATTGAGTAACTGATCTGCGATGCTTAGATCATCGGTTGTATAAGGAAATACCTCAAAGCCATCGCTTGCAAGTATTCGAGCTGCCTCAACCAATTCGATGACCGCTGGATGAAGCGTATCATCGTTACCAATGACTTCCAGCTTAATCCAGTTTGTGCCAAACAACTCTCTAGCCATCTGAGCGGTGGTAACGGCTTCCTTGACAGTATGACACCCTGCTGTGTTTGGCAACACTTTAACGTTTGCCTGCTTTATCAAATTCCAGAATGCTTCACCGGATTTGTTTGTACTGGACTCGCGTCGCAATGAAACCGTTACGATTTCGGTTTTAGATGCTGTTATAGCATCCAGCATGATCTGCGGAGATGGATATAGGGCTGTGCCTAATAACAACCGCGACTCAAATGTTGATTGATAAAACGATAGGCTCACTTTATTACCCGCCAGACATTGGTGCGATGATCTCCACCAGATCACCACTGTGTAATTCTATAGATGTACGCTCGACCGAAGGTACAAACTCTTTGTTGATCGCCGTCACAACCGAAGACTTTTCATACTCTAGAAAATCCAGCAGCTCTTGTAGAGTATGACACTCGGTATCCACCGGCTCACCGTTAAGCACGATTTTCATCAACAACCTCTTCATCAATTACGTTGTCCAGTGCAAATTCCACTGCTCGTCTGGCCATTGCCGGAGCGCAAAGAAAACCATGGCGAAACAAACCATTCAAATACAAGGTGTTGCCTAGCCTCCTTAAACGCGGCAGGTTGTCTGTAAACGCAGGTCTTGCATCCGCACCGATCTCCTGAATACTGGCTTCAGCGAACGCCGGGTGCAAGGCATAGGCCGCCGACAACAACTCCATGACCGAGCGTACCGCTGGAGCTCCCCTGTGATCACTTTCAAGCATGGTGGCACCTATCATGAACCTGTTGTTTGCACGTGGCACTATGTATAAAGGATAGCGTGGATGTAACAATCTCACTGGCCGATTTAAGGCTATCTGCTCGGTATGAAGTATCAGCATTTCTCCACGTACACCACGCAAATCCGTTAGTACATCGCGCGCAGCAAGCCCTCTGCAATCGATTCGCCAGTCGTATTCACTATTGGCTTCGGATTGTTTGCAATCCAATTCAGAAGAAAATACAAGCTCTACATTCGTCATGGATTTAAGCTTTTTCATCAGCTCTTGCAATGCATCACGCGGATTTAAATGACACTCGTCACCAAAGTACAGTCCGGCTTCAAAACGTTCTGCCAGATCAGGTTCCAGGGAGGCTATTGCGTCGGGTGATATTTTTTCGAAGTGACTGGTACGGGCAGCAAACTGTTCTAACTCTGGTAAATCTCTGCGATTAGCTAATACCAGAGAGCCAGACTGTACAACCGCTCCATGGTGTTTGCGCCAAAACGCCATACTCTCCATGCCCAAACTGGCAATAAGTGGCTCTGCTGACTCCATTTCACACCAGGGAGCCAACATACCGCCTGCCCACCAGGAACAACAGGATTGGTCTGCACCCTGACTGGCAGAAATCACTCGCACCTTACAGTCGCGCTCGGCAAACAATAGGGCGCAGCACAGGCCTGCGACACCTGAGCCAATAATTTCAACCGTGGCGGAACTCACAAGAGATCCAACCCCATTTGCCAAAAATCTATTTCCAGGCGAGTTGCAGCCCCAAACGTTGACGATAAATCTAGGATTCGCTGCCTGGATAATCCCGTTAGCTCCACCTGATTAAGAATGTCACGATGAGCGTTAGCCAAATCCTGATATTCATCGCTGCTATACATTTCTATCCAGGATGAATAGGGATTGTCTTCTGTTTTCAAAAATGATTGTGCTGAAAGCCATTTAGCGATATGTGCATAACCAATGATGCAGGGTGCCAGCGCAACGTTTAGATCGAGTAAATTACCTGCCAGCCCTCGCTCCATTACATACCGCGTGTACGCCATATTAGCGGTGGATTCCACTGTGGCTTCAAGTTCCGCACAACTAATTCCCCACGACTCACAATATTGCACATGCAAATTTAATTCAATATCCACAATCCCTGACATAGAGGCCTTCGCATGCTCCAGTTCTGCACGCGTAGTACTTTTAAATGCCGCAAGACCAAATGCGCGGGCGAAATGGATCAGGAAAACATAATCCTGCTTTAGATAATGTTCAAAACAGTCGCGATGTAGGCTCCCGTCACCAATCTTGCGAACGAAAGCATGCTCAATGTATCGCTTCCAATCCGCCTCATTAGCTTCTAACAATGTGTCGAACAGGTAGTTCATGGCTATTTGACTACCATGGTGTAGCTGTCTACTGAAGGAGCAGAATCAATCAAACCCTGGTTTATCATAAACTGTGCGAATGTTTCATAGCGTCTCACATCCATGGCCGCAGGACGCAGAGCCAAGCGTGGCAAGGTATCTATCCATGCGCGACGATTCAGTTCATTGTCCAGCGTATCTGGCGAACTGTTTTTAAATAACTCCCAGGCGGCCTGTGGGTGATTAATCAGATACGTTGTTGCCTGTTCAATCGCTGTGATAAAGCGGCCAAGTGCAGGATTATCCCGTTGATCGCTGTTTGCTACAAGAATAAGTTCGTCAAAAACCGGTACGCCATGTTCTTCAGGATAAAACGCTCTGCCTGGATGTCCTTCAATGTCCATTTGATTCAATTCAAAATTACGATAAGCGCCGATAACAGCATCGACCTGGCCGGTGATCAATGATGGAGACAGGGAAAAGTTAACGTTAATCAGCTCTACATCTTCCAACTTCAAACCATGGGTCTCAAGCATGGACTTGAGTAATGCATCTTCAAAACCACCTACCGAAAACCCGACCTTCTTTCCTGCTAGATCGGCAATCGATTTTATGGGCCCGTCTTTGAGCACTACCAGTGAATTCAAGGGGGTTGATACCAACGTACCAAAACGTACCAACGGCAGGCCCTGAGAGATCTGTACATGTAATTGCGGCTGGTAAGTTATGGCTATGTCAGCTTTACCGGCTGCAACCATTTTCGGCGGTAAGCTCGGATCGGCAGGCTCCACCAACTCGACTTCGAGATCAAGCTGCTCAAAATAACCAAGCTCCTGTGCAACGATAAGTTGTGCATGATCGGGGTTAGTGAACCAATCAAGCAATACAGTGAGCTTATCGGCACTGAGCGCTGGTGATGAAAGCAGCGTCATGGCGATAATACAAATTAGTTTTTTCATGTTAGCGACGTAGTCCAGTTTAAAGGTTGACGTAAAATTAAAGAGAAGCAGAAGATTCGTCCTGCCAGTAAAGACATTTTTCAAGTGTGGCATTAACAATCCAATACAAAGTCACAGCCAGTATGCTGAGACAGAGCAATGCCGCAAACATCTCATCGGTTTGCATGCGGCCATTGGCGTTGAGCATGACAAATCCAAGCCCGCGGCTCGAACCCACCCATTCTCCAATGACAGCGCCTATCGGGGCCACCGAAGTGGCTACTCGAATGCCCGATGCTATGGAGGGCATAGCAGCAGGAAATCGGATATGACGAATGATGGACCAGGGAGAAGCATGCATTGATCGGGCAAGTTGCAGCATGGCATCCGGGGTATGGCGCAGACCATCATAGCTTGCAGCTACAACCGGAAAATAAATAATCAAAACAGCCATGGCGATCTTAGAACTCATTCCATATCCAAGCCATAACGTCAACAAAGGCGCTAGCGCAAAGACGGGTATCGACTGGCTGACAACCATCAGCGGCAAAACCCATCGTCGGCTACTTTTAAAACAAAGAAGAACAAGCGCGCTAACAATCCCCAGCAAACACCCCAAAAAAAGCCCGGCGACGATCTCTATCGCAGTAGTTAGAGCATGCTTTAAAAAATAATCATATTTACTGACCAGCGTGATTAAAACATCCCAGGGAGCTGGAAAAATAAATGCGGGCACACCCGTAATGAGCACTAGGAAATGCCATGCAGCAACAATTGCAAAAATCACCAACAGAATTGGTTTTATCCCAGCCAAAGGGTGAACCGGTTGCACCTTGCTCACAAACGCTCTACCGGGCGAGCCGCATCTGCCGACAACGCATTCCACAATGTGGGTGTCAGCTCCAGCACTTCACTATCGGTCTGTTGGCGCGGAGGTTGCGATCTGGGCGCAATGACTGTTGTTTTGCTTGGCAAAGCTGAATGTAATACCGTGACGGTATGACCGATGCGCAGTGCTTCGGCAGGATCGTGCGTAACAAGAACTACAGTACGGTTCGTCAAAAGTTCACAAGCCAGCACCTGCAATTCATCTCGCGTAATGGCATCCAGTCTTGAAAAAGGTTCATCCATGAGGATGATGGCTCGCTCTTCCATAAGAGTACGCGCAAGAGCAACACGCTGACGCATTCCACCCGACAAACTACGAGGATAATGATCAACCCAGCTCTGAAGGTCTACGGCATCTAGCAACTCCCTCGCTCGTTCGTCACTGTGACTGCTCATCTCGCCACGCAATCGAAGGCCTAGTTGTACATTATCAAGAACAGTCAACCAGGGTAATAGACCATCGTCCTGGAACATGTATGCTATTTGATCGCCCAGCTGCTTGCTGTTAGTAGCGCGAGCCGTTCCCGATTCTATAACTGCAGAACCGGATAGAACATTCAACAAACTTGATTTGCCTACACCACTTCTGCCCAAAACACAGTGACACTGCTGAGCCGCAAAGCTAATCGATAAGGATTCGAAAACCTTGTGACTTTGAAGGCATAGACTGACGTTGTCCAGAACAATGCCAGGGCTGTTCAACTCACTAATGTCAGGTTGGAGCTGAGGCAAACCCATCACCACTGCTTATGAAAATGGTGCACGGGGCCGTGCCCTTGGCCAACATTCAAACTATCGGCCGCTAAGATTGCCTGGTGCAAATAATCCGATGCTTGTTGAACGGCATCTGGCAACTCGCAGCCTTTTGCAAGGTAAGCTGTAATCGCCGAAGACAACGTGCAGCCAGTGCCATGCGTATTACCAGTATGCACGCGAGGATGAGAGTATCGATGAATGTCTCCATCTATAAACAGAACATCTTCACAAATTTCTCCTGACAAATGTCCACCTTTCATCAGCACGGCATTGCTGCCCAATTTGCTCAAAACGGTCGCTTGGGCAATCATTTCAGCCTCGGATTCTGCGCTGTCTTTTCCTGTCAGGATTGCAGCCTCCGGCACATTAGGTGTTAATAAGCGTGCAAGCGGGAAAAGTTGCTCTACAACTGCCTCGTGTGCATCCTGGCCAAGCAGACGATCTCCGCTTTTAGCCACCATGACCGGGTCGAGTACAATAGGTATTTCGGAGTATTTTCCAAGAACACTGGAAACTGCTTGGATGATTGGCACGGATGACAGCATGCCGATTTTGATTGCATCAACCTGAATATCTGCGAGTACCGTCTCGAGTTGATTAACGACAAACTCTGGCGGTACATCATGAATGCCCTGAACCGTCTGGGTGTTTTGAGCAGTTAAGGCCGTAATGGTACTTGCACCATAGACGCCCAAAGCACTGAACGTTTTGAGATCTGCCTGAATTCCCGCACCACCACCTGAATCCGAACCGGCAATCGTCATGGCAACCGGAGCACGACTTTTATGGGATGTTGAGGACTTGGAGGATGGTGTTGCTTGAGTCACAATAAACAGTCTCAGTCGAGGCGTACCGAGAGGACTCAAATAGTGCGACGGAGTAAAATATTACATCGCTAACTTGATCCCTTCGTCGGCATTACCCGCATCAGGTTCAGCGGGATCGTGCCGACACTAGTCGCGCTACATCTCAGCCGTTGACCGTATTGTGGTCTCCAGCACCCCGTCAAGAGGCTTAAGCCTAGCATAGTATTGCCAATCATTGCTTAGGCACAGTAGTCGCAATCGCATGGACATAACGCAATACCGGCGGCAATCAGGGCCACAAATTAACGCAACGATTCGAGCTGGGCCATTGTCATTGTCAAGTGCTCCCTCCCGAGAATATTTTAAAATCAAGATCGATTATCTGTGAACCTTCGGTTTCTAACGCCAATAAAAGCTCGGCAGCCCGCGTTCCCATTTCGAATCGAGGAGTTTCCACACTTGACAGTTGGATAGGTGTTGCCCGACCAATTTGCAGTCCATTGAATCCCAATATTGCAAGCTCATCGGGGATTGACATCCCAGCCTTCATTGCATGGAAAAGTCCGCCTAGTGCCAGGTCATCGTTTGCATAAAAAATACAGTCTAAATCCGGATGCTCTGACAACAAATCTGTAGTGGTTTGTGCACCGACCAAAGCGGAGGAGCGTTCATTTGCTATTTTGTGCGAAACAAGCGGCACCCCTAGAACTTCAAGACGCGCTTCAAATGCCAGACGTCTGGTTCGAGATCGGACGGGTCGCTCACTCCAAGCTCCGATGTAAGCCGGTTTTTTATATCCTTTCTTTACCAGATAATCCGCTGCTGCTTGTGCAGCTTTCGAATGCGATATTCCAACAGCCGACTGGATTGCTTCACCGTCAATATCCATAATTTGCACGACAGGAATATTCTGCTGTGCAATCATTTTTGCAACGGTCTCATCGTGGTGCAGGCCGGTTAACACAATACCCATTGGGGACCACGACAACAGCTCACGGATAACACGCAGCTCACGCTCAGAATCATATTCACTCAAACCCAAGACTGCATTCAGACCATGTTGCGCCAGAACTGTTTCTATCCCATTTAGCACCTGCGGGAAAACTTCATTACTCATCGACGGCAAAACGACGGCCACCAACTTGCTGTTGTTATTTTTAAGCGCACCTGCCACCCGGTTAGGGGTGTAGCCCAGGGAGTTGGCTGCCAACATGACTTTATTACGCAGCTTTTCTGAAATATTAGGTGCATCACGCATCACCCGAGAGACTGATATCTCGGATACTTCAGCCAATCGGGCAACGTCTTTTAATGTAACGCGACAATGACTGTCTGCACGTCGAGTACTAGTGGATTTCATATTAGGGGCTCATCAAACTCACCTGTATTTGACACGATTATGAATAGAGTGGTACGTTTTATCACAAATTGGTAACGCTACCAATTTACAATTTCCTGGAGGAGATATGAAAATAAAGTGCATGTTGGGTGTAGCAATTGGCGCTGCTCTAATGATCAGTTCCGCAAATGCCGATTTCCCCGAAAGACCCATCAACCTGATCGCACCCTTTAACGCAGGCGGAGGCACTGATCTTTTACTACGAGGATTGGCCCCACATTTCGCCGCAGCAATCGGGTCCGATGCTTTCGTTTCAAACATGGCCGGCGGGTCTGGAACTGTGGCCGCCTCTGCTTTACAAGGCCAGCGCGCAGACGGTTATCAAATGGCCTATATGTCTGTGACCGTGTCGACAATCCAGCCACAAATCAAAAACGTGCCGTACGGGCTGGACAGTTGGACCCCGATTTGCTCGATCGCTGCATCTCCCACAATGCTCTTCGTCAGCAACGACAGCCCTTTTAAAACAATGGATGACGTTGTTGCGGCCGTCAATGCAGAACCGGGGAAGTATGTGTTCGGTTCTTCAGGCCCAGGGGCAATTACCCATCTCTCGATGGTGTCTGCATTTGCCGGCCTGGGCATTATTGACAAAGTTAAGCACCTGCCATTTCAAGGTTCCGGCCCGGCAATCAAAGAACTGACTGCCGGAAATATTCAGTTCTTTGGCGACACCGAACTACTCATGAAACGTGGCGATTTTCGACCTCTCGTGGTCTTCAATGCAGATCGTATTGAAAGTTTTCCTGATGTGCCAACAGCTACAGAAGTCGGAATCGAAGCACCATTAAACGAGCTTTACTTGTGGGGCGGTCTATTCGCACCCGCAGGTTTAGAAGCCGACGTTACTGCAAAACTTGAAGCAGCTTGCGAAACCGCTGTTGCATCAGATGGATTCAAGGAATTTGCAAGCAATTCCGGCACGGTTATCAACTACCGTGGTGCAGCGGAGTTTGATGCTTTTTATCGCGCTCAGTATGAAGCCAATGCGGCATTAATAGAAGCTGCAGGTCTGTAGCAACACAGGCCTTAGTTACCAATCTGTGGCCAAGCCCGCAGGTTGGTAGCTAAATACGGCCGAGACTAACCATGCAAATTAAGCCAGTTCTCAAAGAACGTGTGTTAGTGCAAGTTGCACTGCTGTTTATTGCAGCAGCATTATTCGCCACGACTTTTACACAAACCTTTACACCGATTGACCTAGGTCAGTCACCCATGTTTTTCCCCCGCATTATTCTGATCCTATGGATGGGCTTGGCCATCATCGGCCTTGTACAGTCACTTCGGCAAAACATCGACACAACGCCAGTGGCAAGTTGGTTGAGGATCGGAATCATCCTGAGCGCATCGCTCATCTACACCAATACCATCGCCACAGAAGGATTCTTTCTACCTTCCGTTTGCTTTGCGTTGGTTTGCCTTCCTACTTTTGGTATCCGAAATCCACTTACAGTCGCGTTGTTTGCTTTGGCTGTTCCCGGAGCGTTGGTATTACTATTCAATCACACGCTCGGTATGCCATTGCCCACCTCCCGCTTTACGCATCTCTTTTAGGAAAGCAAATTGCTCTCATCGTTGCCAGAAGCGATCACGATTCTATTCAGCCTTGAAGGGTTGCTGGTTCTCGTATTAGGTACTGTTCTGGGCATTGTACTTGGCGCCATGCCAGGCATCGGTTCAACAGTGGCTGTTGCAATAGTGCTTCCTTTTACGTTAACCATGGGCCAAGCGCCGGCAGTCTTACTATTGCTAGCGGTGTACGCGGGCTCAGTATACGGTGGGTCGATAGCGGCCATCTTGATCAACACCCCTGGCACACCTCAATCGGCGGCAACCTGTCTCGATGGTTATCCAATGGCTCAACGTGGGGATGCCGGGCTCGCACTAGGCTGGGCAACTGTCGCCTCGGTCGTCGGTGGATTGGTATCGGCAGTTGTATTAATTTTTGCAGCTCCACAACTGGCAGCTTTTGCATTACAGTTCGGGCCGATAGAAACATTTGCACTCGTCTTGCTTGGAATGACTTGCATTGTTTCAGTATCCACAGGCTCCGTTGTTAAAGGCTTAACAGCCGGTATGATCGGTATCTTTCTGTCTACAGTAGGTGGCGATCCAATTCTCGGCGAAATGCGATTTACCTTCGGTAACTGGCAACTCTTCGCAGGCTTCAATTTGCTAGCTGTGGTTATTGGTGTTTTTGCTTTATCAGAAGTTCTAATGCGGGCTAGTGCGCCAATTAGAACCGTTTCAGAATTAGTACAATTCAATGGGGTTAAGTTACCTAGCAGGGCAATGTGGAAAGGCCGCTATCGTAACCTCGGAAAATCTGTCCTGATAGGCAACGTGATCGGGGTTCTGCCCGGCACAGGTGCGGCCACTGCTGCATTTATTTCCTACGCAGAAGGTCGTCGATCCTCACCAAACAAGGACAATTTTGGCAAAGGTGAACCCGACGGCATTGTCTCATCGGAAGCGGCAAACAACGCGGTAACAGGCGGGGCATTGGTTCCCACAATGGCTCTCGGCATTCCAGGAGATGCTATAACAGCAGTAATGCTTGCAACACTTACCTTACATGGCATTACGCCCGGGCCTAAATTGGTAGAAGACAACCCCACATTGATTGCAGCTATTTTTGCCGGCTTCTTTTTGATAAACATACTGTTGTTGCCTTTAGGGCTTTTACTATCCCGAGTGGCAGCTCCAATACTTCGCATGCGCGAAGCGTTTATGATGACGGCAATCGTTATCCTATGTGCCGTTGGTATTTATTTTGTCCGTGGAAACCCGTTTGATTTGCTTGTACTTGGCGGTGCTGGCGTCTTCGGGTTTATATTGCGACGACAGGGCTTTCCGATGGCACCACTTGTCATTGGCATGGTACTCGGCCCCACCCTTGAATTAACCTTACGACAGGGGTTGATTCTCACTGATGGCAGCTTTCAGGCATTCTTCACTGGCAGCCCGATTGCACTGGTATTGACTTTGACGGCAATTGTTGCGTTGGCATTCCCGTTCTTCCGCGGAATCATCAGCACCAAACCCCGAGTCTGACGATAACTGTTTTCCGAGACACCCAGTTGAACATAGCCACGGCCAATTTAACCGAACGACGATTAAAAACATCTCGCCTTACAGTGCAGCATATGCAAAGCCTGTGCGGACGCGATAACGCACCGCGTGTACTTCTGCTTGGTGGGTCTAACTTTGATCTTCGTTTAAAACGCAACTTCCTAAATTCATCGCTGGCGACTCACTGCGACATCGCAACCTATGAGCCACGCGGTATCGGCCGAACAGAACAACCGAGCGGTGAATGGACCATGACCGACTATGCAGAAGATGCATTGGCTGTTATGGATGCGTTGAAATGGCAAACCGCACATATTCTGGGTGAAAGCTTTGGCGGAATGACAGCGCTGCATGTAGCCTGCATAGCTCCGGAAAAAGTGATCAGCCTCACCCTATCTTCTGCAACAGCCGGTGGCAAACACGCATCTTTTGACATTTCGCAGTTTCTTGAACTATCGCGTAAAGATGCGGCATTACAAGCCATGTGTTTACAAGATACCCGCTATGCAACTTTGCGAACAGCAGATCCCGAAGCATTTGCAATAGCACTTCATCAACGGCAAGACTTTGAACTTCAGTTTGCTAACCCTTCTCTCAACAGTGGTGGTTATGCACGCCTGCTATCAGCTCGTCTTGGCCACGATTGCACCAAACAGTTAAAGCAGATTTACACTCCAACGACGGTTATTGCGGGTAGTTTCGATATGCAAGCCCGCCCGGAGGCGCAAAAACACCTGGCTGTATCAATGCCTAACGCCAACTTCTATCAATATGATGCCGGTCATGGCGTACTGTTTACTACACTCGAAGCAACAGATCGAGCCCTGGCAACCATCAAGCAGCATACTCCAGTGGTGTAGAGCCTGGGCGAAGTATTAATGCAACTAGTTGTAGTCAAATAGTACATACCTCTTTACAGCAACCCACGCTCAGCCACCCCACTTGGATGAATATGAGCAAAAATAACCGCTGCCGCATTGCATGACAAACAACGCTTTCGTAACGCCGTAATGCCATACAGTGTATTTCTTAAGGGCTATGAAAAACGTTGAGCCTTCAACACCCCTTAGAATCCTTCCCGTAACTAAGATGCACAGGAATTGTTACCGGCAACATCAACGTGTCTGCGACTGCACTCAGCGGCATATCCACTACAGCAAAAATAAATGCCGGAGTTTTATATCCGTGCTTCCCAAAACCATCTTCAATAGTTGTATAAATAATCTGGCCATCCAGAATCACACCACCATAAACAGAGACGGGAGGTTTACAGGTATCTTCGTCAAAAGCTCGAATAACAGAATTCCCAATAGTGCCGCATCCGTTTAAGACGAAAACAGCGGACAACAAAACTAGAATTTTTCTCGCTGTTAAGCAATTAGTTTTCCACATATATCATCTATCTCCATATAGTGATATCACATCAAACCTCGTTCAGCCAGCGACGTCTGCACTCCCTGCCCAATAATCAAATGGTCCAGCACACGAACATCAATCAGCGCCAAAGCATCCACTAACTTCCTCGTTAACCTCACATCCGTATCTGAAGGTTCGGCTACGCCACTTGGATGATTATGAGCAAAAATAACCGCTGCCGCATTGCAAGACAAACAACGCTTTACCACCTCTCTTGGATAGACAGCTGCGCTGTCAATCGTACCTCTGAACAACTCCCGATACTCGATCACGCGATGCCGGTTATCCAGAAACAAGCCAGAAAACACCTCGTGGCATAAGCCTGTGAGATGTAGGGATATGTAATGCCTGACATGCTCAGGGGAGCTCAACACATCTCCCTGCATAACCGTTGCAAACACATGCCGCCGGCTCATTTCCAGCGATGCCTGCAACAGGGCAAATCTTGCCTGACCTAATCCGCGGCCACTGCAAAATTCGGATTGATCAGCACTCAGAATGCCACTTAAACTGCCAAACTCACTCAATGCATCGCGTGCCACATCGACAGCCGTACGTCCAGCGGTACCGGTTTGCAGAAACAGGGCGAGCAGCTCGGCATCACTGAGAGAACCTGCGCCGTGGCGAAGGAGTTTTTCGCGCGGCCGCTCAGTTTGCGGCCAGTCTTTAATGGTCATGATCAGCATCCTTGTGATCGTGGTTTAACTACCGGACATGGTCTTCCTGACCATGGCTTCAGAAACTACAGTAGATCATAAGCAGACTGCCAAAACCATGACTACCGGCAGGCAGGTCTTAAAACTGTGACTTCAGGCACATCTAATTCTGCCCTGCGCAAGCTGGTATTATTGCAAGCATGTCAGCACTTAATAACAAGAACATTCTGCTAGGTGTTTCCGGTGGAATAGCAGCGTATAAAAGCGCTATTCTCGCTCGCAGGCTTATCGATGCCGGTGCAACCGTTCGGGTAGTGATGACTCAGGGCGCTCAGGCGTTCATGCAACCACTGACCTTTCAGGCACTAACTGGCAATCCAGTCCATGTTGACCTGCTAGACCCGGAGGCAGAAGCAGCGATGGGCCATATCGAACTGGCTCGTTGGGCAGACTGTATCCTGATTGCGCCCGCCAGTGCCAATACTCTGTCCCGCCTTGCGCACGGCATGGCTGATGATTTACTCAGCACCGTGTGCCTGGCAACCGAGGCAAAGATTTTTCTCGCACCCGCCATGAATCGCCTCATGTGGTCAAACCCTGCCACCACCCACAACTGCCAGATCCTGGCGTCTCGTGGCATCACCTTCTTTGGGCCGGGAGACGGGGCACAGGCTTGCGGGGAGACAGGCTCTGGACGAATGCTGGAGCCGGAAGAAATTCGTGACATGCTCAATGATGCTCTTCTTAGCTCGTTAACTCAGGCCTTACCGGCACCGGCAAACCAGACACTCAGCGGTAAACATCTGTTGCTTACCGCAGGGCCAACTCGTGAGGCTATTGATCCTGTTCGATATATCAGCAATCGCAGCTCGGGAAAGATGGGCTTTGCGATCGCTGAGGCAGCTATTGCACTTGGCGCCAGAGTTACCTTGATTGCAGGTCCGGTATCTCTCGAAAACTCAGCCGCCATCCATCGAATCAACGTCACCTCTGCCAGTGATATGTTAGAAGCCGTAGTCGGTGTGGTACATGATGCGGATGTTTTTATTTCCGTGGCAGCCGTGTCTGATTATCGGCTGGAGCAAATCATGGATCAGAAAATCAAAAAAAATCAGGATGAAATGCAGCTATCGCTAGTTAAAAACCCGGATATACTGAAAACGGTTGCTGCACTGGACCAACGACCCTTCTGTGTTGGCTTTGCAGCCGAGACAGAAAACGTCGAAGTTCACGCAAGGGGCAAGCTTGAGAACAAAAAACTGGATATGATCGCTGCCAATCAGGTTGGGCAAAGCAGCAACCCGGTATTCGGCAGTGACACCAATACGCTGGATGTTTACTGGCCCGGCAATGGCCATAGAAAAATAGCATCAGCTGACAAACAATCCGTTGCCTACTCCCTGCTTGGCATCATTGCAGAACGGCTTAGCATTTCTGGCACAGCCTGAGCTGGCCATCACATCAAACGGTATTTCCTAGATAATGAAAAGCGTCGACTTCACTATTGTTGATTCGCGTATCGGCAACTCTATCGAGTTACCGCACTATGCAAGCGATGGCTCTGCAGGCCTGGACTTACGTGCCTGTGTAGACGATACACTCACACTGCAACCAGGCAACACCGAGCTCATACCCACCGGTATTTGCATATACATTTCTGACCCTGGCTATGCAGGACTGATCTTGCCACGTTCAGGCCTGGGCCATAAACACGGTATCGTGCTGGGCAATCTGGTGGGACTGATCGACTCAGACTATCAAGGACAACTGTTTGTCTCGTGCTGGAACCGTGGCAATCAAGCCTTCGATATCGAGGTTGGCGCTCGAATAGCACAGCTTGTCATAGTGCCTGTAGCTCAAGTCACGTTTAATCAAGTGGACAATTTCGATGCCAGCAAACGTGGTGAAGGCGGTTTTGGTTCAACTGGGCAAATGTGAAATAACTTACACCTACGACAAGCCCGTTCAGTACTGGCTTCGAAAGCCAAGCACACCCTCTTGATAAAATAATGACAGCGTTATGGCTATCAGAAATAGAACGGCTCGACCTTAACGCGTTGGCCTAACATGCAGGCGTCAGCAACGTGGATCAACGGTGCAAGATCCATATCAATAGATCCATGCGAACGATGCTCTGACATACGTTGATACAAGCGCTTGTACTCAAGGCTCAAAGACGATGCACCAAACGACAGCTCTATATCACCATCATCAGTTTCGATGGCGAGTTGCCACACTGGTTCTTCTGTTTGGCGCCAGTCAAAGTTAGCTTTTACAACAGCACCGTCGGGGTGATAAAACTGCAACCGAGCCGCGATTGGAGTTTGTCTGTTGGATGGTGTATCAAGTGTTGCTTCGGCAAGGTGTACCGGCACTGACAATATCTCAGTCATAATCGATAGCGCATTAATACCGGGGTCAAACACACCCAGTCCGCTGGGATCCCAGACCCACTCCTGATCAGGATGCCATACGCGCACGTCTTCTTTCCAATCAATAGTAAGACGCTTCAGGTGGCGCTGAGCCAGCCATTTTCGTGCATCGCTTATCCCTTCGGCATACCGAGAATGCCAGGTGGCATACAGAGAAACACCCTGTTGTTTCGCGAGCTGCTCAAGCCTCAGACATTCAGCTACTGAAGCACCGGGCGGCTTCTCCAACATAACGTGTCGTCCGGCTTGCAATGCTTTACTTGCATACTCAAAGCGTGGCGATGTTGGAATCGCCAGTGAGATGGTGTCTATGTCCGGGCGTGTAGCCAGCAACGAATCAATGTTTGTGTAGTTCTCTATGCCATCAACACTGGCATTGCGACTTACTGTGGCAGCAAGTGTCCAGTCAGGATTGTTATCAATAGCTGGTATATGCTGATCATGTGCGATCTTGCCGATACCAACCAATGCAATATTTGCCGGCATTGTTAGTGCGAATCTTTACCTACAGCCGAACCACGACACCCGACAAGAAATCCGAAATCTGCACCCGTATCGGCACCCTGAACATTTGTGTGAAACAAATACTCATAGCCGCTCTTGGGTGACTCTATGGTTGGCTGCCATGCATCAAGTCTGGCAGCAAGCTCTGCGTCACTTATATCAATATTCAAACTGCGCTCCGGCACATTGAGTTCGATAAAATCACCATCTCTGACCACAGCAAGCGGACCACCCGCTGCCGCCTCAGGTGTAGTGTGCAGCACAACAGTGCCATAGGCTGTGCCAGACATCCGAGCATCTGATATGCGTACCATATCGGTGATACCCTTTTTCAATACTTTTGGTGGCAAACCCATATTGCCAACCTCTGCCATACCCGGGTAACCCTTGGGACCACAGTTTTTCAACACCATCACGCAGGTTTCATCAATATCCAGCGCATCATCATTTATTTTACGTTTGTAGTCATCTATGTCTTCGAACACTACAGCTCTACCGCGATGAACCAGTAATTCAGCTGTTGCTGCTGAGGGTTTTAACACCGCACCACTAGGCGCTAGATTGCCACGCAGCACAGCGATACCTCCCTGCTGAGTCAACGCTTTTTCCACTGGCAAAATAACCTCTTCGTTCCAGTTTCGAACATCTTGCACTTCATCCCAAAGGCTTTGTCCGGAGACTGTCAACGCGTTTCTATCCATGACGTTGCTTTCACAAAGATGTTTAATCACAACCGGCAACCCCCCTGCGTAAAAAAACTCCTCCATTAAGTACTTCCCGGAGGGCAGCAGATTGACCAGGGTGGGTATATCACGTCCAAAGTGATCCCAATCATCCAGCGTTAACTCAACACCCACCCTCCCTGCGATAGCCAGTAGATGAACAACCGCATTAGTTGAGCCTCCAATGGCTCCATTAGTGCGAATGGCATTGGCAAAAGCGTTGCGTGTGAGTATGTCAGAAGGCTTTAGATCATCTTTTACCATGTCGACAATACGACGGCCGGTAAGCTGCGCCATTACACGACGACGACTGTCAACGGCTGGAATAGCCGCATTGCCTGATAAGGCCATACCCAGTGCCTCTGACATGGACGCCATGGTTGATGCCGTACCCATCGTATTGCAGCTACCCGCCGAGCGACTCATAGCAGACTCAGCTTCAAGGAAATCCTTTTGAGAGATCTCGCCGGCTTTAACCGCCTCTGAAAATTTCCAAAGGTGCGTACCGGACCCTATGCGATCTCCACGAAACATACCATTGAGCATTGGCCCACCCGACACCAATATCGCCGGAAGATCTACCGATGCAGCCCCCATTAAAAGAGCTGGCGTGGTCTTGTCACATCCTGCCAGCAGAACAACACCATCCATAGGATTACCACGAATGGCCTCTTCAACATCCATCGCGCATAGATTTCGAAACATCATGGCAGTCGGTCGCAAGGTACTCTCGCCGGGAGAGAACACGGGAAATTCAAGCGGCAACCCACCCGACTCATAGATACCGTGCTTTACCCGCTCTGCCAGATCACGCAAATGGGCGTTGCAGGGCGTCATCTCTGACCAAGTATTACAGATACCAATGACTGGCCGCCCGTCAAAAAGATCGGCTGGAAGGCCCTGGTTTTTCATCCATGAGCGATGGTATATGTGATCTCTGGTCGAGCCTCCGAACCATTCGGATGATCGTAACTTTCGTGGCCACTTGGCTTTTTGGAAGGTCATTGTCTACCAACCTCAACGTTGTTTGCGCTTGTTGTACACATCAAATACAACAGCTGCGAGTAACACGAGTCCCTTGATAACTTGTTGGTAGTCGATACCGATCCCCATAATCGACATGCCGTTATTCATAACCCCCATGATAAACGCCCCCACCACAGCACCGACGATCACACCGACTCCACCAGCCATGGATGCACCACCGATAAACACAGCAGCAATGACATCAAGCTCTACTGCAAAGCCCGCTTTCGGGGTAGCGGTATTTAAACGTGCCGCGAAAATCAAACCAGCCAATGCAGCTAGAACGCCCATATTTACAAATGTAAGAAAGGTCAAACGTTCAGTGCGAATACCAGACAACTTGGCGGCTTTCTCATTACCACCCAACGCGTAAATACGTCGCCCCGTGGTTGTGTGCTCGGTAAAAAACGCATAAATCACCGTTAGCAAACCCATGGTTACTAACACATTGGGTAGACCTCGAAAGGTTGATAATTTGTAGACGACAAAAAGCAGAGCACCACAAATGATCGCATTGCGAAATAAAAACATAATCCATGGCTCATCATCAATGCCATATGAACTATTGCGTTTCCTTTTGCGCAGGCCCATATAAACAATAGCCAAGGCTGCAATGGCACCAACAAACAAGGCTGTGACATTTGGCCGATTAACGCCAAACACATCAGCTACAAAACCTGTCGACAATAGTTGAAAGGATTTGGGAAACGGACCGACCGATTGCCCTTCCAGCAGCCAAAGAGATAGCCCGCGAAAGACCAGCATACCTGCCAGTGTGACTATAAAACTGGGTATCTTCCAATAAGCGATCCAATACCCTTGTGCTGCTCCGATTAATCCACCTGCGACAAGGCATAAAGGAATAGTTATCGCAACAGGTATATCTTCATTGACGATCATCACCGCTGACAGAGCGCCGATGAACCCCATGACAGAACCCACTGACAGATCGATGTGACCACCCACTATCACGATCAGCATGCCAAGTGCCATGATGATGATGTAGCTGTTTTGTAAAAACAGGTTAGTGATGTTGACGGGCTTGAGTAAAGTACCGTCAGTCACGACCTGGAAAAACAACATGATGGCAATCAACGCAAACAGCAAACCATAATCACGCAAATGGTTTCGCAAGTAGCTCGATGATGCTGACGAACTACTGTCTGCACTGGCGTTGTTGGGCTCGGCTTGGTCTGACATTCTTTGTATCCTAATCACGCACAATGAGCGACATTATTCGCTCTTGACTGGCTTCATCGGCACTCAGCTCACCAACAAAACTGCCTTCGTTCATCACATAAATGCGATCACACATTCCTAGAAGCTCCGGCATCTCTGAGCTGATCATGACTACGCCTTTACCCTGCGCAGATAGTTCATTAATGATGTTGTAAATCTCAAATTTGGCACCCACGTCAATGCCGCGCGTTGGCTCATCCAATATCAACACATCTGGTTCAGTAAAGAGCCATTTTGATAAAACAACTTTTTGCTGATTGCCACCGGATAAATTAACCACTCTCTGCGCCACCGAAGGGGTTCGAATATTCATGGCGACCCGGTACTGTTCGGCAACCTTTGCCTCCTCAGCCTGATTGATCACACCAGATGTCGATACCTCAGGCAGGTTTACAAGGGTTATGTTTCTGTGAATTGATTCGTCCAGAATCAAGCCAAGGGCTTTTCGATCTTCGGTGACATATGCAAGCCCGGCATCGATAGCTGACGGCACACTTGAGGTATCCAGCGTTTCATTACGCAGTTTGACTGTGCCGGATATATTCTGACCGTAGCTATGACCGAACAGGCTCATCGCCAATTCGGTGCGGCCCGCTCCCATCAAACCGGCGATTCCAACCACTTCACCCATGCGCACATGAAAATTGACATCCTTGATAACCTGTCTTTTTTTATGTTCCGGATGCCAGACATTCCAATCAGACACCTCCATTAGGGTTTCACCCACCTGGCGCTCGCGTTCGGGATAGCGGCGCGACATATCCCGCCCAACCATATCCCTGACAATTTCTTCTTCCGTGATCTCCTGCTCATGAGCTTTTAGCGTCGATACCGTGGTGCCATCGCGAATAATCGTAATGGTGTCCGCGACTCGCCTAACTTCATTGAGCTTATGGCTGATGAGAATAGACGTTACACCCTGTTCTTTGAGTTCCAGCAGCAGATCCAGCAAGACCTGACTGTCGGACTCAGACAATGCAGCGGTAGGTTCATCCAGAATGAGAAGCCGTACATCCTTGGATAGCGCTTTGGCAATTTCTACCAATTGCTGTTTGCCGACTCCGAGCGTATCCACCAATGCTGCCGGTGGTTCAGCCAATCCAACTTTAGCCAGCAACGCCTCTGTTTGGCGTAGAGTTTCCTGCCAGTTCATGATGCCATTGCGGGCGACTTCGTTACCTAAAAACAGGTTTTCGGCAATCGACAGCAATGGCACCAGTGCCAACTCTTGATGGATAATAATTATCCCTAGCGCTTCACTTTCAGATATGCCCGAGAACGCTACAGATTTTCCGTTGAATTGGATTTCACCCTCATAGCTACCATGGGCGTGAACACCGGATAGCACTTTCATCAGCGTAGATTTTCCTGCGCCGTTCTCGCCAACCAAGGCGTGAATTTCTCCAGTGCTGACTTTCAGATTGACGCTGTCTAGCGCTTTGACTCCCGGAAAAGTCTTGGAGATATTGCGCATTTCAAGAACAGTTTGCATCAACACGCTTCCAGCTTGATAGTGTTCCACTCAAGATCATGAGTGGAACAAGCTCAATTCTGCCTTTTACAGATCGTCTTTTGAGTGATAACCAGAATCGATGACTATGGCTTCGTAGTTTGAAGCATCAACCGAGACAGGCTCTAGCAGGTATGACGGTATGACTTTGATACCGTTGTCGTATGTTTCGGTGTCATTGATTTCAGGTGTGCCACCGTTTATCAGTGCGTCAGCCATACCCACTGCCACTCTTGCCAGTTCACGGGTGTCTTTAAAAACAGTTGAATACTGCTCACCGGCGATGATCGACTTAATCGACTGCAGCTCTGCGTCCTGGCCGGATACGATAGGCATTGCCAAATCGCCGGAGCCATAACCCACACCTTTCAATGAACTAAGAATCCCGATAGACAAACCGTCATATGGGCTTAGAACACCCTGTACAGTGGCATCGGTGTAATGCGCAGACAAAAGGTTATCCATGCGCGCCTGTGCAACAGCACCATCCCAGCGCAAGGTACCCACCTTGTCCATACCCATCTGACCAGAGACAACGTTAATAGAGCCATCATCAATCAATGGCTGTAAAACCGACATGGCACCGTTGTAGAAAAAGTAGGCATTGTTATCATCAGGTGAACCACCAAACAATTCCACATTCCAGGGCTTAGTATCAGCAAAACGCTCTTTCAGACCCGCGACGACGGAACTCGCCTGCTGTACGCCCACTTTAAAGTTGTCAAACGTTGAATAGTAATCGACATACTCGCTGTCTCTTATCAGCCGGTCATAAGCAATAGTTTTTATACCCGCGAAATGGGCGTTTTCCAAAGCATTGGACAGTGTCGTACCATCGATGGCCGCAATGACCAAAACACTGACACCCTTGGTAATCATGTTCTCGATTTGCGCAAGCTGGTTTGGAATGTCGTCTTCTGCATATTGGAGATCTACTTCGTAGCCAGCGGCCTCGAACTGCTCCTTCATTGAGTTTCCATCAGAAATCCAACGTGCCGATGATTTGGTTGGCATCGCAATTCCAATGGTGTCCGCAGCGCTTGCCATGCTTGGCGCAAGGCCAAGGCTGGCAGACAGCATCAGTGTGGTGAGGCTGGATATCATTTTTTTCATAGCTGTATTCCTCCAAATATTGTTTTAGGTAGTTGGGCCCAGTCAAACAGTTGTACACAGTGGTGGATCGAATGACGTCAATCAGTATTAGCCGCCACGAGTATATTGCGGATGAGCCATATCAATCAAATTACTTAATTTGACATAGTCATATCATTATTGATATATCAAGTTTATGCAACATTTGATCAACCGACTGCAATGGCGACACCTGAGACTGGTAAAAGCCATTCACGAAACGGGGCAACTTTCCAGCGCTGCCGAACGAATGGCAGTCACTCAGCCAAGCGCCTCCCGCATGCTGGCTGAAATCGAAACCATGGTTGAACAGCGACTTTTTGTCCGCAATCCCAGAGGCATGACACCTACACCCATAGGCCATGTATTTATTCAACATACCTTGTCGCTGCTGCAGGGTCTGACCGAAGCAGCGAAAGAGGTAAGCTCTTTTGCCTCTGGTACAACAGGCAGTGCAAGCGTCGGATCAGTGACTGGAGCGGCCGTAGCCTATGTGGTTCCGTCAGTTCAAAGGCTACTCCGTGAAGCCAGTGGTGCGGATATCAGCATCGCCGTAGCTCACAGCGAAGAGTTGATACAAGGCCTACTCAATGGCGAATACGATTTCGTGCTGTCCAGAGTGCCACCTAGCCATGATCGACGTCAGTTTGATTTCATGCAAGGGCGCAGTGAGGACATAGAATTTCTGGTAAGGGCTGGACATCCCTTGCTAGAACAAAAGGCAATAACCATGGATAGCTTTAGACAATTTGGCTGGGTCATCCAAGGAGGTGGTACCCCAATACGCGAATCTGTTGAATACGCCTTCGTTAAAAACTCGATCCCGCTGCCAGACGAAATTATCGTTACCACCTCTTTGCTGGTCACTATTGCTTATCTACAAGATTCAGATGCCATATCGCCTGTGACCAGCGAAGTCGCAGAGCTCATAAAACGTTCAGCTACCGGGGGGATGAGCGCGGTGAGTAGCCCCGATCCAATCACTGTCGAGCCTTATCACCTCATACAAAAAAAGGAACACATGCTAAACCCGTTAGCACTTCGACTGCGTGACTTGGTCATGGATGCGTTGCAGATCGAAAAACAGCCAACACTGCAATGACAGCCGTAAGAGCGCCCTCTAACAGAATCTTTATCTGAGTCTCAAATCACACATTTTTGACGTTTGAGCCCTGTCATGCCTCACCACTGGTCCAATCGTATTAAAATTGGACCTATTACCCACCTTGTATCGCGCTATGCGATAAAGTGCCTCACCTCAAAGAAAGATCCGATTAGTTTTCAAAGAGAATTCAATGACTGTTTCGCCTGCTATATTTCGCGCTTATGATATCCGCGGTGTTGTCACCGACACGCTAACCCCAACAGCTGTTGAACAAATCGGCCGTGCATTTGGCAGTGAATGCCATGATCGTGGACTATCGACTGTTGTTGTAGCACGTGACGGCAGGCTATCGGGTCCTGAACTTATAGAAGCACTTAGTAAGGGTATACAAAGTGCCGGTATAAATGTCATCGATATCGGTATGGTACCCACACCCGTGTTGTATTACGCGACTTATCACCTGGAAACAGGTACCGGCATCATGGTAACGGGTAGTCATAACCCACCTGAATACAACGGTCTTAAAATGGTTGTGGGTGGCGATGCCTTATTCGGTGAAGGCATAACAGCACTGCATACTCGATTGGTTGAAGACAATCTACACACGGCAACTCAACCTGGCGAGCGACAAGAGCAGGATATCCTGCAAGATTATCTGGATCGCATACTCGGAGACGTCAAACTGGCACGTCCCATGAGCATTGCCTACGACTGTGGCAACGGCGTCGCAGGAGCAGCTGCACCCCAACTGTTTGATGGGCTAGGTTGCACCAGTTCTTCACTGTTTACCGAGGTTGACGGCTCCTTTCCAAACCACCACCCGGATCCTGCAAAACTAGAAAACCTTGAAGACCTCATTACGCTTGTGAAGGACCAAGGGCACGAAATCGGTTTGGCTTTTGATGGCGATGGTGATCGGGTCGGCGTGGTTGATGATCTGGGTAATGTCATTTGGCCGGATCGTCAAATGGTTCTTTTCGCCCGGGATGTTCTGGACAGAAACCCGGGAGCCAGGATTATCTACGATGTGAAGTGTTCAAAAGTACTTCCCGCTGCCATCAGTGAAGCAGGTGGCACGCCGGATATGTGGAAAACGGGGCATTCTTTTATCAAGGCTCGCATCAAGGAGACCGGCGCGTTGCTCGGTGGAGAAATGAGCGGACATATGTTTTTCAAGGAACGCTGGTACGGATTTGATGACGCACTGTATGCAGCAGCTCGCCTGCTTGAGATACTTTCCAAAACAGATCGCAAAGCCAGCGATATCTTTGGTGAAATACCCAATAGCATCAACACACCGGAACTGAATGTGCTGCTTGATCGTGATGGCGCACAGCATGATTTCATTGCAAGCTTTATAAATCAGGCGAACTTCGATGGCGCAACGCTTACCACTATCGATGGTCTGCGGGCCGATTATGCCGATGGTTGGGGCTTGGTCAGGGCATCCAATACAACACCTTCGCTGGTTATTCGATTCGAGGCAGATACTGATGAAGCAATGAAACGAATTCAGGACGAATTTCGGCGTAGTATGCTAGCCACCGACAGTAGCGTAGCCATCCCATTCTAGATAAGTTTTTAGATGAATATTTCTCCTGCCGGTGATCAATCGGCTGCTGCACAAACAGCCCGGGTATTAAACGAAGCACTACCCTATCTACAGCGTTATAGCGGTCAAACGGTTGTTATCAAATACGGCGGTAACGCCATGACCGATGAGACGCTCAAGCGCTCGTTTGCGCAAAATATCGTCATGATGAAACAGGTGGGTATCAATCCTGTGGTTGTGCATGGCGGCGGACCACAGATCGCACAGATGCTCAACAGGCTCTCGATCGAAAGTGAATTCATTGATGGAATGCGCGTAACCACCGAACAAACAATGGAAGTGGTCGAGATGGTGCTCGGAGGTTTAGTCAACAAGGATATAGTTTCTCTGCTGAACCAGGTAGGCGGGCGTGCTATCGGACTAACCGGCAAGGATGCAGGACTCATCAGTGCAAAACCGATGCAATTACCGGGAAAGCCTATTGACTCACTGGGTTATGTTGGAGAGGTCACCGGCATTGATACCGATGTAGTCCACAAACTGATAGCCAACGACGTTATACCTGTCATCGCCCCCATCGGTACCGATGCAAAAGGCGCAAGCTACAACATCAACGCCGACCTGGTAGCGAGCAGTATCGCCATTGCATTAAATGCCTATCGGCTGCTGCTGCTAACCAACACGCCTGGCATTCTTGATCAGCAGAACAATCTACTAACCGGCTTGACGCCTACGGACATAGCTGGATTAATTAGCGATGGTACCTTGCATGGAGGCATGCTACCCAAAGTTCAATGTGCACTCGATGCGGTGGCCAACGGTGTTAGCAGTGTCATGATCATCGATGGACGTGTAGAACATGCTGTTCTGCTGGAACTCTTCACTGATCAGGGGCTAGGTACCCTGATCCACGACAATCCGTCTTAAATAAGTAGATCGAGCAGAATTAACTTCGCTCTTCTTTCAACTCTCGATATCGAATCAGATCATCATCAAATTTGGTGGCAACATCTGCACGTTCGGACGCCTTCGAATCAATGAGCGACCAGGCATTTTCTATATTGCGCTGAATACTGTTCTGTTCAGCGTAGAGTGTCTCCTGTGCTTTACCCACACCGGCAGACTTTTCCTGCCTCTGCACGCGCTTATCGACAACCGAAAGGCGCTCGGAGAGAATACGGATGCGATCATCAAGACGACTAATCAACCCATCGATCATGCCAATACGATCATCTCGGGTGCGGATCAAATCCCCCTCAGTGGTAAAGGTTGCCAGAAGCGCACGATCGCGAATCTTTGCCAACTCTTTTTGACGTTGCCGCTTTCGTTCTTCACGGCGTTCCTGCCTACTTAGAATCTCTTCAAGAACAACACCCTGATTGTTGAGGATACTGTGCCCATTGTCCTGGTCAGAATCAGGTGCACGGTCTTGATAGGTTGTCAGACCACGATCTTCATACTTATAAACTGACTCTGCGTAAACCGGCGTATTCAATGCCAACATGCAAAAAGCCGAACCACCAATAAACCACAAGCGAAAGGCTCGCGCAGTCATTAGTGAGGCTGTTTGCTTTGTTAGTTTGGCCATAATTGCACTCCGCTAGTGACGCAATAACACAGTGCCTTGCGTGAACCATTGCACATTCTTTTCGAAACCATAGGGATATCGCTCTCCCTCTTGTTTCCTTATCGTCATATCTATTCGTATCGTGAGAACAAGCGTTACGTTCTGTGAGCATCGTCGCTGAGATTGTTCTCCACTGAGCCGCGTGTACAATCGGCGAATATGAAAATAATCACGGCAAATCTCAACGGTATTCGCTCTGCAGCCAAGAAGGGTTTTTTTACCTGGCTGTCGCGACAAAGAGCCGATGTTGTGTGTATTCAGGAAACCAAGGCACAGCTCTGGCAGTTGGAAGATCCTGTTTTTCACCCTAAAAAGATGCACATCCACTATCACGACGCCGTTAAAAAGGGCTACAGCGGCACCGCCCTATATACACGCCACGAGCCCCGGAAAATGATCCATGGACTAGGTATTGACCGGATCGACCATGAGGGGCGCTATCTTGAGGCCCGATTTGGCAATTTGTCCGTCATATCTTTATATATGCCATCAGGCAGCAGTGGGGATGTACGTCAGGAGTTTAAATACAAGATGATGGATGCCTTTCTTCCCCATTTGAAAAAGTTGCGTGCAAGTGGTCGCTCCATTGTGGTTTGTGGTGACTGGAATATTGCGCATACAGAGGCAGACATTAGGAACTGGCGTGGAAACAAAAAAAACTCGGGCTTTCTCCCCGAGGAGCGCGCATGGTTAAGTGAGCTCTTTGACAAGCATGGCTACGCAGATGCATTTCGACAGCTGCCACAAAAAGAGCATGAATATACGTGGTGGTCGCAACGCGGACAGGCCCGTGCCAACAACGTTGGCTGGCGCATCGATTACCACATAGTGAGCGATGATCTAGCGCCATTGGTAAAAAGTACGCGCATCTACAGAGATAAAATGTTCTCTGATCATGCACCACTCATAATCGACTACGACTTTGAACTCTTGCTCTGACAGCAGCTCTGACAGCAGCGCAGCAACGACTCAGCGACGGCTCTTGTGATAGAGAATGGACAAAAAAGGCAGTACGTGACTCAAGCTGCGCCGCTCTGCAGCTGACGCGGATTCCGACTTTGTGCTGGCATGGTGCTTGAGATTGGAGGACCTTTCTCCCCGGGCCGCGGAATCCCGGCTATCGGCATTGATCACAATGTCTCCACCCACATGCCAATCCATCGCCTCTGTTAGACCCTGATACAAGCTTTCTGCGTCCTGCTGGCGAGATCTCCTGAGAAGAATAGGACTGCCGTTGATCAGAGACACCAGTACCTCATAGTGAGTTTTTACAGCAAATGCATACCAGGCGGCATAGAGCATCAACAGCGTGCTCGCGACAAGTAAAACCCACGCCAATGGGGCAGGAACAGTATCCCTGAACAGGTACCACAAACAAATGCAGATAAGTACCAACGCGCAGACGAACACGCAGGTCGCTAAGCCTGTTGGGGGTTTGTGTGCCTTGATGTCTAGCCTGACAATGGTTCGAATAGCATAGCTGCTGCCGCCCACTGTTAACCAGGATGGTGTAACCCGGGCTTCGGCGTCCTCATGCAGTATGTCGTTTTCGGATTCTAGGCTTACAGGCATGCTAAGAGCCTAGACCATTGTATTGATAAAGGAATGCTTGAAGTCCAGGGTGCAAGCAAACTTACTAGTGCAGAACCGGCGGGCGTGCAGGTGGCTCCTGCTCATCTAGATCATCATCAAAGTCATCAAAATCACCGACATCAAACCCGTGATATTCATCAAACTGATCCTGAAAAGCTGTATCCGGCTCAGGAGAGGCATGATGCAGTAGCATTCGCCACCCACCCTCATCCATATGATAGATGTTGGTTGAGACCATGATACTGATCACTTGGCCATCAAGTTCAATCTCCTCACGAACCAAGTGCACAGCAAGAGATTCGTTACCGGTGTACAAGGCGTCTACGAGGGAGAATCTCAGAATTGGCGCGTCGGTAAACAGCTCCACAAAACTATTCATGACCGCCTCGCGCCCTTCGATTCTCGAGGCTCCTGGATGAACGCACACAATGTTCTCGTCTCGCGACCACACATCGTCCAGCGCTTTAATGTCTGCACTTTCAATGGCTTCATAGAAGGCAATTTCAGCCTCCTCAGGGGTGGAAAATAGTCTGCTCAATCTTGCTACCGGGGTTTAACGCATTCCCCGTCAGTCTAAAGCGCTTCGGGGGGCAGGTGTTGTACCCAATCCACTTGATCGTCACCAAATACGAGAAAATTGGGGTTTATCAACGATTCGCGCATGTTATAGGTCAGATCACAGCTGTTTATATCCTGAATATGACCACCCGCTTCTTCCACAATGCACTGAGCGGCGGCGGTATCCCACTCACCGGTTGGGCCCAGCCTTGCGTACACATCAGCAGCACCCTCGGCGACCAGACACGATTTGAGTGCGGAGCCCATAGGTATCTCATCGTGGGTGCCGATGGCATCTAAAAACTGCTGCATTTTCGGGCCTGTTACAGGGCTACGACTACGTGCTACGGTCACAGGTGAAGCGGCTGTACGAACGTGGATGGCTTTTGCCTGATTGGACCCCTCCTGTTTGAATGCCCCGGCACCCCTGGTAGCGTAATAGGCGATATCCAAAACAGGTGCCACGATTACACCGGCGATGGGCTGGTTATCTGCGACCAAAGCGATGTTGACGGAAAATTCACCGTTGCGACGTAAAAACTCACGAGTACCATCCAGTGGATCTACCAGCCAGAAAGCTGGCCACTGATTCCGTTCCTCGAATGCTATCGAGTCGGATTCTTCTGATAGTACTGGCAACGCCGGTTTCAGAGTGCGAAGTTCTTCGACGATAATCTGGTGCGCTGCGATATCGGCGGTGGTAACCGGAGTCTGGTCTTGCTTGTAGCTGACCTCACAGTCACCGCCATAAACTTCAACAATACGATGTCCCGCATGGCGAGCAACAGCCAGTGCTTCAAAGGTCAATCGTTCAGCGGTATCAAGGTCGAAACTCATAGCTAGAGTGTCGTTCGGTTCTATACTGCTAGCGGCGAGATTCGCCAATCATTAACGGAACTGGCTTTGGTTTTTAGAAAACCATCCAGAAGAATCTGTAAAACTGTCATTAACCAGCATCCATGTCTGTCTGTACCGAAGCTTACATCAATCGGTTCACATTTCCCTGTCGTTGAAATCTGACTCGCCCCTGTGCATCAGGTCGGCCCATCTGGCGTAAGCCGTTAAGTACAGCTGCCGGCGCATTTTGAGCCGGTGTGAAAAGTACGTCGGCTGCAAAGTCTCCGTTCAAGCTCACAACCACTTGCCCATCCATTGAAAGATCCCCTCCAGCAGCTTTGAGTGTAACTGTATGTGACTGTTCCCCATCAGGTTTTATTACCACATCAACGGTACCCAGGGAGGTAGGTACGGGTCTTACCAGCGCTGCATTACGCCAGCTGAGTGAGCCGTCAAAACCTGTCAGCAACTGATTGACCAGAGTGAGTTTGTCGATGTTACCCAGCAGTTCACCAGTAAAACTGGCGATGGGAACTGGTAGCAGCGGTTCAAGCTCTTTTGCCTGCGCGTTGAAATCGAATTCGCTGACCGAGATCGATCCATCCCAGGCACGTGTTACCAACCCGCGACCTTGACCTCCATAACCCTCAAAGCTGATCGAAACACCCGCGCCTCCCTTGAGTAAAGACATCGGGGCAATCGCCCAGCCCACATTCTGGAACTCCAGCGGCAACAGATCATCGGTAGAACGGACCTCATCGACAACGCCTTTGTACAGCTTGCCATTAACACCTTCGAGCGCAACCGGCCCGAGTTGAGGGCGAAAATAATCCACTACGGGTGATGCAGGGAACAACACAACCATGGCAATGAGGTAAGAGAGAATTCCCAAAAGACACAGACCGATAAAACGCATTAACTGCGCTCCATGTTGAATCGCGCGCTGACAGTGCCCTGGTTCTTCCGGCTCACTGTCATGGTCGACACCTGCAATCCGTAGAGCTCTAGCTCAGCTAGCACACCCACCAGCTTATCGAATTCAACCTCGCTGAACTGTACCCTTGCACCATTGGATCCACTTGGCTCAACCCGTTCAGGCGGATCCATGCGGGCCTCGCGAATCACCTGATCAATGAGCAGATACGGTGCTTTGTCAGATGTCTTTTGTTGAACGCCGCCACCGGCTGAAGCCTGTAGCTGCGGACTGGCTCGCTGGATAAATGTCAACGTTTCCTGCTTGTTAACCAGGGCTTGCTGAATATTGATATAGCGGGTTTGCAGAGGGTGCCATGCAAGAGCATAAAGTAGACCTGCAACCGTCAGGACACCCAGCAACACGACAATGCTGCGATCACGCGGGGACTGTCTTAAATACCATTCTTTCATTGCGGCCAATGCTCCTTCACTCTATGCGTACGCGACCGCGCACCACGTTTTTTTCCCGATTGGCAGATTGCACACTCATGCCCAGCGATCCGCGTTTGGCGAGCTCGGACTTCAGGGCATCCAGAGTTGGCACAGCATCAGTGGTTAAATCCAGATCAAATCGACCTTTGCGGTAACCGATGGTTTTAAGCTCTGTCTGAGGTTGGGTTGCCAGACTTGCAGCTACCTGCGAAAGCCTGCTGGTAAAGCCATCGTTATTTACCACGCCCAGACCATCCAGAGCAGACTGTATCTGGCGCCTTGGTCTTTGCATTCGTTTTCCGGGCATCGCCTGTTTAAACGCAGCTGCAATTTGAGCGTCCAGCTGCGCCTCCTGTTTTTCCAGCTGTTTGACATCAAACCACTTGCCGGAGAACAGAGCTGCACATAAACACGCTGCCAACACCATTGTCCATCGCCACGGCTTCCAGTTCTTATCAAAGTTCTTATTCGGGTTGTAAGCACCTTGCAACAGATTGATGTGAGAGGAGCTCGCCAGACCTGTCGCATAAAGAGAAATCCTGTGATCACAGGCGCGCATTTCTTTATCGATATTTGCGGGAACCGACAAGGTGGCACGCGGATCTGTGTGGAACACAACCAAAGAGGCTTGAGAATCCTCTGGCAAGTCTTCACGAGCACCCTCTAGCATCAGGCTAGCCATCCCGGTATCGGTGGCAAATCCCTTGTTGCCATTGAGTCGGATGACAGCGTCATCCCGATCCAGCAGCGCTGTCCATGTCAGGGAGTCTGCAGGACCACCGGGCAGCAAAGGTAAGGCTAAGGTTTCAGGCACAATCTCGGACGGTCTCAGACCAGCGGACTTGCACTGCTCTGTAATGGTATCCATCAGCTCACAACCGACAACGGCCACCGGGTAGGTGTCATCGCGACCCTTGCTGCCAAGTGCAAAATGCAGTGAATCGACATCATCGGCCACCTGCTCTTCCAGAGCATAGGGGACCGCTTGCTGGGCACGAGCCGCCGAGCCGCCGGGCACCACGGTTTCTGCCAGCAATACATCAACGGCGGGCAATACCAACGTGGCACGACGCCCGTCCACTGTCTGGGCAGCCTCTGCCAGCGAACCCTGCTCGACTTCAGAAGAGAGCCTTCCCTTATCGTCGGCAACAGCCCACTGAACGATATCCTCACCCACTGTGGGCATATAGATAATGACGTGTTTAGACACGGTGATTCCTGTTATTCATAATGTATCGCGCGAACGGTATAGCACACGCGTCTTACCTTCGCCGTCTCTTTCAAACAGCGTGTACTGAGACAGTTTTATGCCTTCTGCCTCCACATCAATGCGCACTTGAAAGTAGCGGGATTTAACATCGTAGGATCCTGGCGGAGCTACCTCCTCACCAGAATCCGCAGAGTCCACCTGCTGATCAAATAATAGCGTGCTTTCATAAGGTGTCAGGTCACGCTCTTCAACCAGTGTTTCCGGACCATCATCCGCCGCCAGATCAAAGATGTTCTCGCATTCGGGGTAGTCCTCATACGCGCCGGTATCCCAGCGGGATAAATCTGCTGCCAGTGGTTTGATTTCATCGGACAGCGAGGCTAACACTTCCGGAGTCGCTGTATTGACATTAATGCTGGTGGGTCCGTTAGTTGTTGGTAACGCGGCGATATGTGGCAGTAATAACTCATAGTCTTCACGCTCTTCCTGCACGGCACTGCTGAATCCTTTTACCAGCTGTAACTCGCTCACGCTAACCATCGGTGCGTTAGCAGCTCGATAACCTACTTCCAGTCCCGTGTAGTAATCATCCTCTGCGCCATCAGGAATAGTGGCGTTCAGGTCTTTGTCCACCCAATCCACAATGGCTTCTGCCTTGAGTTGATCGATATTGAGCTCTGCCAGCAGACGCTTCAGCTGAGTCGTGTATTGTTCGACTGCCTCACCCTCAGCATTGATCAGATTATTCAAATTGAACCGGCCCTGCATATCTACCACGCATCCTTGAATAGAAGCACTGTCAATGGGAACGGGCGGAATAGTTTGCGCCCAGTCATCATCGAGCGAATCAGAGTTCTCTCTCAAGCCTGCCTGTGTATCGCGAAACAGCAAAGCGGCAGCGAAGCGCTCACCACTGATACCGAATGCACGTGCCTGCTGAATCACACCTTCGTTCCGCTCACGTTGCATATCCAGTTGCTGACGGCTTACGACCGCCACCATAGTTATAGTGCCTAATGCGATCAATAGCATGGCGGTGATGATCGCAACACCGGTTTGAGAATGCCTTGAACGCACAGATGTAGCTCGATTTCTCATCCTGGCAGCGCAAAAACCCGGATAACATCCCCATAGTCTTCGAGCTCCAATGTGAATTCGATCGCCAGCGGCAATCCGGGAGTTTCAACATCAGTGGGAGGCCAGCTCTCCTTCCAATCACCACCACGATCAAGAAATCGGAAACTCAAAGAGTCAACGCCCGTTAGCATTTGCCGACGGCGCGTTGGCGCTTCATCAAGCGGTTCGAGGTGATACCAATATTGGCGTATTAGCTTATCTTCTTCCAATGCATAGGCCACACGCTGCATGTTGGAACGAGCCGGAGATACGTCTGCTGCTGGATTGGCCCAGCCAGCGCGTGTGAACTCAAACAAATTTTCTCCCTGCAGATTGAATTGTAGTGGCAACAGTTGCGAATCAATGGCAGAGCGCACTGGCCTATCTGCAATTTGAGTTACATCCTCTGCCAGCCAGTAAAAGGTACGCTGCAACTGGCTGAGTCTATCCGATTGCTGCTCGATACGATCTCGCGTTTCGGTTATCTGAAAAAGCATCTGAAAACCTGCAGTACCCAATATAGCCAGCAGGAACATGGCCACCAGCAGTTCTATCAGAGTAAAGCCTGCGCTTTGCGGTGCTTGAGGCGCCCTTGCATCGCGGCAGCTGACGCTGAAATCTGCCAATGGTTTCATTGACGCGTCTCTGGGTTACCGACAAATCCGGTTACCTTGTAAACATAACTATCAGCATCTTTGTTGCGTCTTACCTCCACGTCCACACGACGCAAATCAGGATCGGCAACCGCTTGAGTACGAGTCTTCACATACCAGAGAAAATTACCCATCTGCACTTCTGTATTTTTTGTGCCGACATCAGACCATGCCGGGATCACTTGCAATTCGGTCAACACATTACTGGCAACCCATCGCCCAAATTCACGCTCCCGCAGATAATCAGCTCGAAATGCACTTGAACCTGCCGTGGCAACCAGAGCCGAGACGCCAACCGCTATTATGGTCATGGCAACAAGGACTTCGATCAGCGTAAAACCACCTGAGCTTCGGTTAAGAGCATCATCAGAGTGCTTCTTGTATTGGCTGACATGCTTGTATTGTAAGAGTGAATAACTCACGAACCTTCCAGTGCTTCTATAACAACCGGTTCAATTTCACCGGTAGCAACCTCATAGCGATACTCGCCATCACGATCACTAATCCGAATCCGAAAATCAGGGATGATCTCACCGTTTGACAAAAAAATTACGTGTGGCTTAAGTGGGTCCTCATCCGTCGCATCCTGAATCTCGTCAATCAATTCCTCAAGTACGATCGGCAGGCCTGAAATGTCCACTTCGAATTCCGTTTCGATATTGTTGTCTTTAAACTTAAGCTGACCATCTTCGAATAGCTCCCAGCTTGATTCTCCGTCGTCGTTCTCCGCTAATATAAAAAATTCGTAGGAGCTGGGGTGAAATCGAATGCCGAACTGTTGCCGGGAATAAACTGCCTGATCGGCAGCGAGCTCCATCAACAGACCCGTTCTGAGAGCCGTTTCCCGAATCGTTTTTCCAACGTTCCGAAATTCTATATTGATGACAACAGCACCCACCAGAATCGAAATAATCGTCACGGTGACCAACAACTCGATCAGCGTAAAGCCTTTCGAGCGGTTGGCAGGATGCCGCCAGGCCTTCTTCACTGTTCAGCTTCTAGGTTACTGATATCAGCTGCGAAGCCATCACCACCTTCAGTGCCATCGCTACCAAGGGACACAATTTCAAAATCGGTTCCTTCTGCCTGATACAGGTAGTCTCTACCCCAGGGATCCTTCGACACTTTTTTTACATACCCGCTTGAGCTCCAATTAACTGGCTCCGGATCGCCACCAGGCTTGGTGACGAGTGCTTCCAGGCCCTGCTCGGTGGACGGATAGTTGAAATTGTCCAGGCGATAAAGCTCCAATGCCGAAGCATATGATGCAATATCATTTTTCGCACGAACAACACGAGCCTCGTTGGGTCTATCCATAATCAACGGCACAACCGTTGCTCCCAGTATGGCGATAATGGCAACCACGACCATGATCTCGATCAGCGTGAATCCACCTTGAACAGTTTTAATTCGAGGCATCACCTGCACAGTCGTGCGACGATCTTGCCTGTCCAAAGCCTCACCCCGGCCAAAATCAGCCGATTCGTCAGCCAGTTCTATCTGTTTGCCCATTAGACCTACTTCTCCCGTACTCTCAAAGGGTTAATATTAGTTGCCATTGAGGATAGCACCGCCCGTATGACTCGACGCTCCCCGAATGATTCAATCAATTAGGAACCTGTATAAATCGCCCGCACATTGGCTGGCCTTAGGGCTAGCTGTGCTGTGCCTGTCGTTGCAATACGCGGGCCTTGCCGACGTATTGCGTTTCGAACGCAACGATATCGATTCGGGGCACTGGTGGTTATTGCTTACCGGTAACTTTGTGCACCTCGGCAGCAGCCATCTGTGGATGAATCTAGCAGGTTTTGCACTGGTCGTAGCTCTAGTCTGGCACCACTTTACGGCTGGGCAGTGGCTCTTCTTGATTGTTACATCCAGCATTGTAGTGGGGGTAGGACTTTGGCAGTTCAACCCCGAAGTGTATGGCTACGTGGGATTTTCAGGCACCTTGCACGGGTTGATCATCGCAGGTTGCCTTGCAGATCTGCGCGTTTACCCCAAATCTGCCGCCATTCTGCTGACGCTCATTGCAGGCAAACTGGCCTGGGAACAGATAGCAGGGGCACTACCCGGCAGCGAGTCTGTCGCCGGTGGCTCTGTGGTGGTGGACGCGCACTTCTACGGAGCTATCGCAGGAGCGATCTTCGGCTTATTCATGATCGCTTGGCGCAGACTGACGCCCGGACCAGCGTCAAGACATGAAGGTTGATGTTGCAAGCTCAAGTCGAAACATGAACATACACGAACCAGCCTTTGAGTTTCACGTCTTTGATACGTTGCGACCCCATGCCTTGTTTGATCTACTTAAATTGCGAGTAGATGTATTCGTCGTTGAACAAAACTGTGCGTATCCAGAGCTGGATAGCTACGACACTGCCGCTTCTACGATTCATCTGCTGGGCTACCAAGGCGACACACTCATTGCCTATGCTCGCGCCATGCCGCCCGTGGATCTATCAATTCATAATCGCCACGAGGAAAAACTTGCGGTTCGCATTGGTCGAGTTGTCGTGGCCAAACAATATCGAGGTACAGGTATAGCTCATACATTAATGACAAGACTCATCGAGCATTTACAGGAGCTCTACCCCGGGCTCGATCAGCTGCTAGCAGCACAGACGGTGGTTAAGTCGTTTTATGCATCGTTGGGTTTTGTACCAGTTACCGAGGCATATCTTGAAGACGATATTGAGCACATCGATATGCGTAGGGATTTCGCCCCCGTGCTTATCCACTGTTAGAGCCTGTCAGGCAGGTGTTTCTCTATTTACTCAAGGCATCAATTTCGTCAAGAATTTTACTCGACACCTCTACTCCCTCGCTCACACTCACTTGACGCTTTTGATAGCGTCTGTCTGACGGCAAGCGCGTTCCGGGTTGATCAAGAACGTGTGCAAACAACTGCTCGGCTCGATCAAGATGGTTATCAGGTCCGCAATGACACGGATCAATGGCAATAATGAATTCACCACCCAACGGTGAACCCACTCCGTGAGTATCATGCGCACTGGATTCAACACTGAACAGATCACCAATCAAAGCACCCGCTAAAAGCTCAACCATCAGCGCCAGGGATGCGCCCTTGTGTCCACCAAAAGGCAACTGTGCGCCCGCCAGGGCAGCGGCAGGATCAGTAGTTGGATTTCCTTCCACATCAATTGCCCAACCTATTGGTAGTTCTTTGCCATCACGCAGATGCAATTGGATTTCTCCGCGAGCACTGGCACTGGAGGCCTGATCAAAGACCAGCGGCGGATGATGTTTTCTTGGAAAGCCAAAGGCCATGGGATTTGTCCCGTACACAGGCTTTTGTCCACCCGCAGGCGCAACAAAGGCATTGCTGGCAGTAAACGCAAAAGCTACCAGGCCTTGTTCGGCAAGTTGCTCAACCTCCGGCCACAAGGCCGCTATGTTGTAGGTTTCGTGAATGGCAAGTGCCGCAATACCGTGTTTGCGAGCCTTTTCTTCAATCGCGGGGAGGCCAATTTGCAAGGCCAGTGGGCAAAAACCGGAATGTGCATCGACATGAACCACGGCAGACTCGGACACTCGCAGCGTAGGTTCTGCACGGGCGTTAGTGTTCGGATTTTTCAACGCTGCCAGATAAAACGGTATGCGGAACAGGCCATGCGAAGTACACCCATCACGCTCAGCTATGGTGACAGTCTGCGCGATGCAATGCGCCTGATCGATCGAAAAATCATGCGCCAGCAGCGCAGTATTGGCACGTTGGTAGATCTGCTCCAGCGTCAGCCGGGTTGAGTCGTTCATACAGCTCTCCGAATTTGTACGGCTAAGGTTTCAGCACTAACCAGAAATCAGGCTATCTGCCAGCTCAATCAGCGATTCCACACTATAGTCCCAGTCTGACTCCGGACCAAAATCCTTGGTCTGCCGATGACCGTACTCAGTAGGACGATTAACATAGGCTGTTTTGAATCCGAGTTCTCGCGCGGCATATAGATCTTCGTTGTGTGCGGCCACCATCATGCATTGCGATGGATCAAGCGTCAGCATTGCAGCAGTGTGTAGATAGGTTCGCTTCTGGGGCTTGTAGGATTGCGTGGCTTCCGCGCCGAGACTGACATGCCAGGGTAGATCAGCATAAGTTGCCAGACTCTTTAACAACCGGGCATTACCGTTAGACAAAGCCGCTAACGTGTACTGGCTGCGTAAACGCTTTAGTCCTGCCGGCACATCAGGCCAGGCGTCGAGTCGATGCCAGAATAGAGTTAGCTTATCAAGCTGATCATTGTCTAAACCCACAAGGGCGTGGGCCTCCAGGGTTTTGACCAACGATTCACGGTGCAATACATCGAGAATGACAAATGGCCGATCTCCAGAGCGTACCTCTTCCATTGACGGTTGATAGCAGGCGCGCCAGTCCTGAGCCACTGCATCCCAGTCAGTCTCATCAGGGACATTGACAGCAACAGCACTGGATTCAAAGAAAACGCGCAACTGATCGCTAATCGAACTGCGCCAATCTACCAATGTGCCAAAGACATCAAAAGTCAGTGCTCTAACTGCGCTCATACTCAAGGCCTCTATTTAACTAAGGAGTACCAGGATCGAGCAGGCCGATTACCCTGAACACTCTGAGTATCAAGTGTACAGTGAGCGCTGTCTAAACAAACAACAGAACTACCTATCCATAGGCTGATAGCAACGAGCGAGTGGTATCGGTGGCCAGAGAGTCGCTCTCCAGTAAGCTGGGGGAATAGGCGGGGGTATGTAGATCTGCGATTTGAGCTGCCAACTCGTACAAGTCATCGGCAGACAAGTTACGACTTAAAATCCGGCTTGCTCCGAGGTTTTTTTTCCAGAGCATCGGGAACAGCGCGTCACTGGGATAAACACCAATATCCCCATGCTCAGGACTGGCATTAAGAAGATCAATACGCAAGGATGGGTCTGTCAGGATATAGCCCTTGTGCAACGCTCTCTTAACAATTCCAAGACGGCTAGGTAAGACACCCAGTTTTTGAATGTGATCACGAAAAATGCGTAAATCTTTGGCCATTTTGTTTATTGGTGAGGCGACTCGGCGCGATTCACTTTTATTAAATACATGGAACTGCCCCGCTTCTCCCATTTTTAAACCATAGCTGAGAAATCGCGTATCCACGAACACAAAACACAATGCACTGCTAACCAGCATATGGTTTATTTGAAGTGCATGTCCCTTGACTCGTAATCGCAGATCATGAACAACGGCCCACTCTTCCGAATCAGCGAACTGCTTATCAATAAGCTCAGTTGCCTTTTCGCTAGTTGGATCTGCTCGCAGTCTCATAGCAGCACCGGTACAAGCAGAACGTTTTACATTATCGGACGCCTGCACCGCCCTGACTTCCAATTTCTTGATGGTTGCAAGCGTTGCATCTCTTTCTTTAACAATCATGGCAACTCGGCCAGTTACTTGTCAGTGCCACTTATGTCGACCTCGGGATACTGCAAATATCAACGCAGAGCGCGATTCTGCGACATACTTGGCGGGTTCGTTGGTCAGAGCGAGACTGATTTAACGCGTGTTGCGAGAATGCAACACTCGCACAGCAAGCGTTGGCATGATGTTCACATTCAAGACTGCATACTGTGTGTGGAAATATCGACGAACTAATATGACCGCTGTTTTACGCTCTAAACATGTCCTATGTCCTATGTCCTATGTCCTATGTCCTATGTCCTATGTCCCATTTCCCATTTCCCATTTCCCATTTCCCATTTCCCATTTCCCAGCGACGATAGATCATGAGCCGACAACTACTCGACACATTGATGGAAAAAACCGTTGTACCTAGTTTTACCAGCATAGGTTGCAGGGTACGCAGCAGGTTGTTTTCATGGCCGACTCTGGAAAGCTATCAAATGCATGACCGGGTTGTTGTATTAACTGGAGGGACATCGGGTATTGGCAAGGCAGGGGCGCAGCTATATGCGCGTATGGGTGCCACGCTGGTGATTGTCGGGCGCGATCCTGACAAAACACTGGATATTGTGGAATGGCTTAAGAGCGATAGCGGAAGTACAACAATACACAGCGTGCATGGAGATCTGGGTGTACGTGAGGATGTCTGCAGAATTGCTCAGGAACTCGCCGCAACGTATCCAGTCATCGATGTACTGGTCCATAATGCAGGAGCACTATTCAATACTCGGCGCAGGGCGCAAAATGGCTGTGATCTGGCTGTTGAGCTAATGGTTGCATCACCCTTTCTACTTACCGGTCTGTTACTACCACAGCTAAAAAACGCTTCAGAGAATTCCGGACCTGCCAGAGTGCTAACCATGAGCTCAGGGGGAATGTACACCGAGAGCTTGACGGTGGATGATCTGCAAATGGACGACGATGGCTATCAAGGCGCACAACAGTATGCGCGAGCCAAGCGTGCGCAAGTTGTTCTTAATGAGCTTTGGGCAGAAAAATTTAATCGCTCAGAGATCGTCTTTCAGGCCTTGCACCCGGGCTGGGTTAAGACTCCCGGAATAACAGAAGCTCTACCAGGGTTTTCGAGGTTGTTGAGTCCACTAGGACTGCTGCGCACACCACGCGAGGGCGCTGACACGATGATCTGGCTCAGTGCAGATGAGCGTGGGATCGATTCAAGCGGGCAGTTTTGGCATGATCGTGATGTCCGTGTTATCGACATGACAAACAAGACCAAAAGTGCAGACACACCGGAACTGCGCAAAAAGCTCTGGCAATGGTGTGAAAAACATACGCAGTGGAAGCTTTAAAATAACAAGCGAGCTGCGTGCTTTAAAGCACGCTGACGTTTACACGTTAAATGGACTCTCAATTACCTCATGTAACTGAGAGCCTCCTACATCCAGCAACCCGAGAAGAAGCTGTAGGTAATTCTACTTACATTTAGCAAATCACAATGTCACAGAATGGTTACATTTCACGTTAGCAAACATAACTTACAAATTAGCTGGCATTTATCAGCAAGGTAAGTAACCCGCTGAAAGATCCGTCATACAGTAAGCCTGATGGTCATCTCTTAGAAGAGTCGAATGCTAAAGAGCAGCTCAATGTTACGTGTTACGCTCAGCGCCCTACACACCGCCGTACTCCTTTTTATCCTCTCCAATCCATCTGCGTACCAGACCACTGACACACTTCGGGTGGTTGTCTAACAGCTCATCTGCGATGGCACTTACATCATCAAGCAAATCATCATCGCGACCCAATTCAGCGATCTTGAATTCGGCCAGACCCGTTTGACGAGTACCAAGTACTTCTCCTGCTCCTCTGAGCATGAGATCTTTCTGAGCAATAACGAAGCCGTCATTGGTTTCACGCATGATGCCCAATCGCTCACGACCGTTATTAGACAGAGGCGCCTGGTACAAAAGTATACAACTGCTCTGAGCACTACCACGACCCACCCGACCACGCAATTGATGTAATTGCGACAAACCCAGACGCTCAGCGTTCTCAATAATCATCAAAGATGCATTGGGCACATCTACACCCACCTCGATAACCGTGGTTGCGATCAGTAAATCTATCTCCTGGGACTTGAAGGACTGCATGATCGATTCCTTGTCCCTGGGTTTCATGCGTCCATGAACCAGCGCAATACGATGCTGGGGAAGCAACTCCTGCAACGTGGCCAGAGCATCTTCAGCAGCCTCGGCCTGCAACGACTCTGACTCCTCGATCAGTGTGCAAACCCAATAAACCTGTCGACCTTCTTCTATAGCCGCACCGACTCTCTGCACAACTTCACCACGACGGGTATTGTCAACAGCAACGGTAATCACAGGTTTTCTTCCGGGGGGCAATTCATCAATAACCGATACATCCAGATCTGCATACGCCGTCATAGCCAGGGTTCGCGGTATTGGCGTTGCGGTCATGATTAACTGATGCGGTAACGTAGTTTTATCTGCCCCTTTGTTACGCAAGGCCATTCGTTGATGCACACCAAAACGATGTTGCTCATCGATGATCGCCAAACCCAGATTTTCGAATTCCACATCCTTCTGAAACAATGCATGGGTGCCAACCACAATTCTCTGATGCCCCATTGCCAAGGCTTCGATCGCTGATCGTCGTTGCACGGCACGTAATTTACCGGTGAGCCAGCCCACGCTAATGCCCAGCGGTTCAAACCACTCCGAAAAATTGAGCATATGCTGCTCTGCAAGTATTTCTGTCGGCGCCATCATCGCTACCTGATAACCGCTTTCCACAACCTGTGCTGCCGCCAGCGCTGCTACGATTGTTTTACCGGACCCGACATCACCCTGGATCAGGCGAAGCATCGGCTCTGGTGTACCCATGTCGTTAAGAGAATCGAGCAAGACGCGATTCTGCGCAGCCGTTAAGGAGAAGTCCAGGGAGGCGCGCAATGCATTGATCAATTTTCCCGGCGGTCGAATCAGAGGTGCGTTTTGTGTTTGCGCATTAACTCTTAACAGACGAAGCCCTAATCGATGCGCAATCAGCTCCTCAAGTGCCAGACGTCTGTGAGCAGGATGAACGCCCTCGATCAATGCATATACATCAGCACCGGGCGGTGGTCTATGCACAATTTGCAAGGCGGTTACAAGATCGGGCAATCCGGTATCGCGTATCAATTCGGGTGGTAAAAAATCACGTAAAGCCATCCTGCCCAGATGGCCCAAAGCCTGATCGGTTAATCGCCTGAGTGTGGCTTGCTGAACACCTTCGGTTGTGGGATAAAAGGGTGTTAGTGCATTGTCCAACATCGCTTGTTCGGATGTGTCAGGACCAAGAACCCGGTATTCGGGATGTACCATTTCGAGCATACCAGGCCCACGTCGTACCTCACCAAAACACTGAACGCGACTGCCCCGCTCAAACGACTTAACTTGCTGCTGATTGAAGTGAAAAAAACGTAAGGTGATAGAACCGGTACCGTCATTGATTCTCACTAGCAAGGATCGCCGCTTGCGCATTATCACATCGGCGATGAGTACTTCACCTGATACGACTGCCTCGCGTCCGGGTGCAAGTGAACCAATCTTCGTCAGTGTAGTGCGATCCTGATAGCGAAAAGGCAGGTGAAACAAAACATCCTGCAAAGTGTAGATACCTATCGTTGCAAGCTTCTCGGCCATGGCCGCCCCAACACCCTTGAGTGTATCGACAGAGATGCCATCTAAAGCCTGCGGCGCAGATACCGTTTGCTCAGTCATCAATTGGTCAGAACTCGCAAATGACGGGCGAATTAGCCCAGATACATAACACCTTCAACTTCAACGGCTACGCTCTTGGGTAGAGCGGACACCTCTATGGCGGCACGTGCAGGAAACGGCTCGTTGAACCGTTCAGCCATTACTTCGTTAACCAATGGAAAATCACCCAGATCGGTGAGGAACACAGTCAGCTTCACGACTTGATCAAAAGAACCACCAGCGGCAACACAAACCGCCTCCAGATTATCAAAAACCTGAACGATCTGAGCGCGCACGTCGCTGCTGACCAATTCCATGGTTGCAGGTACCAATGGAATTGCACCGGACAAGTAGACCGTATCACCTGCTCTCACTGCTTGAGAATAGGCCCCGATTGCATCCGGTGCTTTGTCGGTACTATATGTTTGGCGTGTCATAGTGTTCTGCTGAGCGAGTTAGGGACGAGAGGTGAGTATAACCTTCGCTCATCGAATATCCGAGTAGCTTCGCCAGTACGATTCGCCAGCTCTGAACCTCAGCTTTCGCGTTTAACGCTTCTCACCACTGTCAGGTTTCGCAAACGCCTGACAATTCTTGCCAGCTGCAAACGACTTTCGACGGCAAGAACAAAGCGGATACTGATGTCGTCCTCATTGCGGTTACTAAACTCCATGTTTTCGATATTTACATTCATCAATGACATTGTTGAAGTAACCCGAGCCAGAGCACCCGGCTGATGCACGAGGTGGCAAACCACCACAACTTCGAAATGACCCTCTATCTCGGCAGCCCAATCCACAGCCACCCATTCCTTGGGGCGACGTCTGAAACGTCGCACATTTCTACATCCGGCCCGATGCACAGCGACGCCTTTTCCCGGTGTAAAAAAACCTTGCACGTTGTCTCCGGGAATGGGGTGACAACACCGAGACATGTAGAGCGTGGGGCTGTTTGCCGAATCTATCAGCACAGGAGCTGTGTCAAGCATGGGTAATTGCGGTGATTCTTGTCCATCACCGAGCTCCATGGCAATCAGACGCTCAGCTATCTGGCTTGGCAAATGCAGGCCAAGCCCGATATCTACAAACAATTCATCGATACCCGCATAGCGACGTTCAGCCAGCAATGCCTTGACGATTTTTTCCGGGACCTTATCCAGCGAACGTTCGTGCCGGCCAAGAGCGCGGCGCAGCAGACGCTGCCCAAATTCCACAGCCTGAGTGCGGTCCATATCGCGCAAATGTTGACGAATTGCCGTTCGGGCTTTTGCCGTTACAACCGAATTCAACCACATGGGGCTCGGCGCGACTTTTGGGCCGGTGATGATTTCAACGGTTTGCCCGCTCTCAAGCGGCATACTCAGAGATGACAATCGGCGATCAACCTTTGCTGCCACGCATTTATTACCCACCTCCGAGTGCACGGCGTATGCGAAATCAACGGGAGTCGCATGTCGTGGCAACTGAATGATCATGCCTTTGGGTGTGAACACATAAATCTCACCTGGAAACAGATCAATCTTGACGCTCTCAACAAACTCCAGGGAGTCGGATGCACTGTCTTGTATATCCACAAGCTTGGACAACCAAGTGGGCGTAAGGCTATGCACAGGTGCGGCGTCTGCATCTTTGTAGGCCCAGTGTGCAGCAATACCTGATTCAGCCAGCTCATCCATTTGATTGGTTCGGATCTGCACTTCAATAGGAGCACCATCAGCACCATGATGCAAAACGGTGTGCAGGGATTGATAGCCGTTTTGCTTTGGCACAGCAATATAATCCTTGAAACGAGAAAAAATGGGGCTGTATAACTGGTGCACTAAACCAAGCACCTGATAACACTCTTCGGATGTGTTGACCACCACGCGCAGTGCCAACATGTCAAAGACGCGCTGAAATGGCAGCTGTTTTTTCAGCATTTTTTTGTACAGGCTGTACAGATGTTTCTCGCGGCCTGTCACAGTGGATGAAATGCCTTTCTCACTCAGCGTGGCTTCTATGCGGGCCGCAACTCTCTCAATAATATGCTCTCGATTACGATGTGCCTGGTCCACTGTGACTTCCAGTATGCGACTACGCATTGGATAACAGGCGCGAAAACCCAGATCTTCCAATTCGTTCTTGATCGTATACATACCCAGCCGGGAGGCAATCGGCGCATAGACATCAAGAGTCTCTTTTCCAATGCGACGACGTTTATCTGGCCTGAGTGAGCCAATGGTGCGCATGTTGTGAAGTCTGTCGGCCAGCTTGATCATGATTACCCTGATATCAGTCACCATCGCCAGCAGCATCTTTCTAAAGCTCTCGGCCTGAGCTTCTTCCTTTGAGCGAAACTTAAGATGATTAAGCTTGCTGACACCATCCACTATGTGAGTAAGCTCTTCGCCAAATGACTCGACAAGATCAGCCCGGCTAACCGGGGTGTCTTCCAGCACATCATGCAGCAGCGCAGCCATGACGCTGTAATGATCCAACTGCATCCAGTAGACAATGGTTGCTACCGCAATAGGGTGAGTTATGTAGGGCTCACCGGAACTGCGTGTTTGCCCGGCATGAGCATCACGGGCCAACACATAAGCACGCGACACCTCTGCAATCTGCTCCGTGCTAAACCGCGCACTCAGACTTTCGAGCAGAGCAGAATACGCCTGCCATTCCAGGCTATCGGTAGAAGGCCCCGAAGCTGGCGCATCGACGCTCTTGTGCTTCTCCGAATCACCCTCTCGCACGCCAGCTGCGATACGGTTGCGCGCTGGCTCTTGTAAACACGGGTCGTCCGCGCTAGCTGGGTGGAGGGTAGAAAGAGGTTTTGCCTGAAGTGAGATATCAGGCGATGTTACGCTGGAAGGTGATTGCTGGTCAGAAGTCACAAGCAACTGACATCAGTCTTTAACAGCAGCGCCGCCATCGCTCGAAGCATTAGACTGCTTCGCCAGTCCCGGTCAAAGGAAGCGATGCAGCCGTCAAACCTGGCCGAATCGAGCCGCGGTTCAGAAATCTTCGCGCAAGTCTTTGTCATAGATGACGGGTTCAACCGGCGCTGGAGGAGGAGGGGCTTCCTTGAGAATATCTTCGCCTACTAGGCCCTCAGCGATTTCACGCAAGGCGATAACCGTTGGCTTATCGTTGTCATCGGATAGCATTGGCTCTGCACCCATGGAAATATTGCGAGCGCGCTTGGAGGCAATTAAAACCAGATCAAACCGGTTATTAACCTGAGCAAGGCTGTCTTCTACGGTAACTCTAGCCATGAATGGCAAATCCTGAAGTTCACTGAACTGGTTAGTTTAGTGTTTTCTTTACGCAAACGCCAGACCATACAAAGCTTAATTCAGTTACCTCTTACTCAAATGTGCCACTAACCGGCTTCATTTGACTGATAATCTGCGCGAAAACCCTCGAAACTCACTTTTCTATTCTTGAATCCGGGTTAATCAGATTCATGCCTTACCTATTTGTCACACCAATGGTGGGTAAAAGACGACCCTGTTAGTCATGCGTCAGGCTGGTTATCAATCCTGCATGCCTCAAAGTCTGACGCGATTTAAGCACTCGATGGCTGAGCACCACGGCTTTTAGTTCCGCCAGTGCTTCCGCAAAATTATCATTAATAATTAAATAATCAGCACGGTGATATTGCTGCATTTCCAAAACGGCTTCGGCAGTTCGTTTCTCGATCACTCTGTCAGAATCTTGACCGCGTGATTTCAAACGCTCGATCAAAGTGGTACGAGACGGGGGCAGAACAAAGATGGATACCACATCAGCCAGTTTCTGACGCACCTGAGCGGCGCCCTGCCAATCGATTTCCAGGATCACGTCCAAACCAGCCGACAACGCATCATTCACGGATTTCATGCTGGTTCCGTAGTAGTTACCAAACACATCGGCATATTCAAGAAACTGATCAGAATCGATCATCTGCTCAAAGGTGTCTTTACTGACAAAATGATAATCCTTGCCAGCCTGCTCCGCCGGGCGCTGCTCGCGTGTCGTGTGCGAAACGGCGACGGTCAGCTCGCTCAAATCGTCGATTGCCTGACGAACAAGGCTTGTTTTCCCAGCACCCGACGGTGCCGATACGATGAACATCTGGGCCTGGTTAGTCTGCATGATGAATTTTTGAATACCTGTCTTCTGTACGTCGATATCGTTACTATAGCGCTCTGAGGCGATGCCATAGCTCTCCTAATAGCGTAGCCTCACAGATCAGACTATCAAGGACAACAACATGGTACTCACCCAATCTACCATCATGCCCATCGGTGCAAAAGCTCCTGACTTTACACTGCCGGATACACGCAATAATCAACCCGTAACGCTTGCAGATTTCGCACAAACACCCGTTCTAATCGTATTCATGTGCAACCATTGTCCCTACGTCGTGCATTTGGTTGATGAATTGGCCAGCACCGCAAACCGTTTCGGTGATCAGGGTATCGCGACAGTGGCTGTCAGCTCGAACGACATCACAAGCCACCCTCAGGATGGTCCGTTGAAAATGGCTGAACTTGCTGCAGACAAAGGATTCAAATTCCCTTATTGCTATGATGAACAACAGAGTGTAGCCCGTGCTTATGATGCGGTATGCACGCCTGATATCTACCTGTTCGATGCCAATCACACCTTGTTCTACCGAGGTCAGTTCGATGACACGCGACCCAACCAGGGTAAAGCCCATGGTGCGGATCTGAAAAACGCAGCACAGGCCTTACTCGAAGGCAAGCCAGCCCCAAGCGATACGCAGCCCAGTGTCGGTTGCAGTATCAAATGGAAAACCTGAAACCCAGGATTTCTGTGTTACTGCCAGTACGTCAATGGCGTGATGGCACGCTAGCCTCGATCAGCAGCGTACTGAATCAATCCTTCGATTCTCTGGAAATTCTGATTATCGGGCAAGGCAATGTAAGCTCACTGAAACAGCGTTTACCCCAAGACAATCGGCTGCGTTTTATCGAGCGTGAGAAACCGGGAATTGTCAATGCGCTCAACACCGGGCTGGCTAAGGCACGAGCACCCTACATCGCACGCATGGACGATGATGACATCGCCTATCCCCATCGTTTTGAAACGCAGCTTGAACACCTGCAAGAACATCGTAGTATCGACTTGTGTGGTGCCCGGATTCGCTTCATAGATTCGCACGGTAAAAGCGATACGATAAAACGCGGCAATTTACAATATGCCCAGTGGCTAAACTCTTTAACCACGCCAAGCCAGATTAGAGATGCTTGCTATATCGAGAGTCCGCTGCCGCATCCTACACTGTTCGCTCATAGAGATGTCTGGAACACACTAGGTGGGTACAGAGAACTGGATGGCCCGGAGGACTATGACTTGATACTAAGAGCCATGTTACGCGGAATGAATATGGGCAAACCCGAAGCACTCTTGCTCGATTGGCGCGAGCACACACAACGTTTGACTTACTCCGATCCGCGCTACAGACGAGAAGCCTTTACCCAAAGGCGAGTTTGGGCGGCCGTTCAAGCACAGAGTGGATTGGATTTGCATAAAGGAAGAGCAGTCTGGCTGTGCGGCACTGGCAAACACGCGCGTCACTGGCACGATGCATTAAAAGCTTACAGTGTTAATGTTAAAGGCTTTGTTGATTTCAACCGAGCAAGCACTGAACGCCAGAAACGAGGCTTGCCTATCATCGATTATGATGAACTGCCTAAGCAACGCGGCGATGCGCTTGTTGTTGCAGCTATTACCCAAGTACAAGCCCGAACGGAGCTCATTAAGTATTTCAAGCTACGCCAATGGCGATGCGGCCATGAATACCTGGTGGGTGGTTAGTGATGCAAGCTGCAAGTTGCGCAACTCGCAGCTAAAACAAATTAGTTAATGCAACTCCGACACCAATGCGTTGTTGATAATGGTTGTAGTCGATCAATGAATCGCCATAACCACTAAAATACTGCACAAACCCGCGAAACTTCGCGAAAAACGGGAAGGTCATACCAACTGTTATCGCACCTTTGCCGGTCGATGGATTACCTCTAGCACGTAGCGCATACTCAAATCGATCATTTCGCCACGATGCACCGATATCACCGTAACCCATAAAATCCAATATATCCGGATTGTCGTCGCCTTCAGGTTCACCAGGGGCCTCTTTTGGATCTTCAGGAATTCGGTACCAGGGTCGAATACTGGCAACTAATGGTCCCTTTTCGTACAACAAGCTGGCGTATAAACGATTCCAACTACGTGACAAGCCTTGAACCTGGCCATTGGATTGATGCTCAAACCCAAGAACAACCGCAGTGTTTCCGCCGAAGGGCCCCCACAACAAAGGCACCAGATAAAAGATCTCAGGCTGATAATTAGTTTCTCTGAATGGGCTGGACAAATCGCTCGAATACAATTGCCACCACGCCTCAAGGGTGATACCCAGTGATAAGGAATCATCAGCGAATAGAAGATCAGCCTCGTTCAATTGGCTCTTCAGACTTATCTGAAACTTCACCTCAGCCGCTTGCAAACCCTCTCGAAGCGGTACGTCATTCTGTTGATAGATAGCCTCATTGACACCACTTGAATAACTGACCGGAAGAATAAAGTTGTGCTTGTGAGCGGTAAGCACATAAGGGTTAAATGCCTCCTTACGTTCCTCACGGACACGCTCGCTAACTGCGCCAACCGACTCGTCATCGGCATCGCTCTGGACGCCTTCCGGGATAAGCTGTGATCCATCGCTGGTGGATTCATTTTCTGTTATCGACACAGATGGACGATCACTAGAGACAGTTTTTGCGCTAAGCGCACTGCATCCAGAGGTAATCCACAAGCAACAAACCGCCAGAACAACGGGCATCATCATTCTGACCGGAGACATAAATTCACTTCGCTAGATAAAGTATGAAAGAGTAACGCGTTTAAGCGCAGAGTATAGTGAGATTTTCAATAACAGTGCAGCTGCGATCCTATCGCGGTGCATCTGCCAGTATCAAATCACTGGCTCGTTCTCCAACCATAATCGCAGGAGCGTTAGTGTTGCCAGTGGGTATGGTTGGAAAAATAGAAGCATCTGCAATCCTTAGATTTTGAATGCCATGCACTTTCAAGCGATTATCAACTACCGATTGCATGGGGTCACTACCCATTCGACAGGTGCAGCAAGGGTGGAATACGGTCCAGGCATTATCGCGGATGAAGTCTAGCATCTGTTCATCGCTCTGCACTTTGGGGCCCGGATAGAGCTCTTCTTCAACGACTGCGCGCAGAGATGGAGCCGCCAATAATCTTCTCATCAGATGCATCCCGGCAAGCATCATCTGTCTGTCATAATCCGAACTGAGATAGTGCGGCTGGATAACCGGTGCCCCGTTGGGATTAGAAGAACTCACCTCTACATAGCCAGTACTTGTAGGCTTACAGGGGTTATACCCAATCAAAAATCCGGGAAAGGAGTCCGGACTGATTAGCGGACGTGTACCGGGAGGTGCTCGTGTGTAACTCACCGGTGAAAAATAGAGTTGCAAATCGGGGGTTTTCAGTTCGGGACTGGTTTTTATAAAACCGCCAGCCTGGTTCAGACTCAGGCTGAGTGGTCCTCGTCGCGCCAGAAGAAACTGCAAGCCGGCCTTTAGCTTTCCATACCATGGCCCCAGTACCTGATTAAGTGTGGGCACACTTGTCCTGCAGACCAAATCAGCACCGAGATGATCACTCATGTGTTGCCCAACAGCCGGTAGATCCTTCTTTACCTGAATACCCACTTTGTTTAACAACTCTAGAGGGCCTAATCCCGAGTGCTGCATCAACAGTGGGGAATTAACAGCGCCCGCACAGACGACAACTTCTATTCTTGCCTGTGCAAGAACCAGCTGGTCGCGATGTCTATACTCGATACCAGTAGCTTTTTGACCTTCAAAAAGGATTCGATGTACGTGTGCATGCGTTTGCACGACCAGATTGCTGCGGCGCATTGCAGGTCTGAGATAAGCTTTGGAGGCAGACGCCCTTAGGCCGTTACGAGTGGTTATCTGATACAGGCTTGCACCTTCCATCTCAGCGGCATTGTAGTCTCGAATAGTGGGTAACTGACTCTCTCTCGCGGCACTAAGGTAGTTTTGACACAGCGGATGAGCCTCAGCGGAGATATCGCTAACCGTTAGTGGGCCATTTACTCCGCGACTGGGATCAGACTGCCCCTGCCAATCCTCCATGCGTTTAAACAGAGGCTCGACGTCATTCCAGCTCCATCCTGAAGCAGCCGCATCCCACTCTGCATAATCACTTTGATGACCACGCACATACACCATCGCATTGATAGAGCTTGATCCACCCAGCACTCGACCACGCGGCCAATAGCTTACGCGACCATTAAGCTGCTCAACCGGTTGAGTCTGATACTTCCAATTGACTCGCTGATCATAATAAGTTTTGCCATAACCAATCGGCATTTGCACATACGCTCGCTGATCAGAACCACCAGCCTCAAGCATCAGCACAGAGTAACGACCAGACTCGCTAAGTCGATTGGCGAGTACAGATCCGGCTGAACCAGCACCCACAATAATGTAATCAAAACTAATCATGGCAATGAGCTCAACAAGATGGCATCGAATCTACAATGCCATTCAGGCAAGCCGTGTGATCTGATGTTGCAAGTCTATTCATAGCAAGTGCCGAGGGTAAACGTTCGACGATGTTATACACTCTAGTTGATGAGAGCCAAAGCGAAAATTCTCAACGTTTCCCCGGCCCAGAAGCTTAGGGGCAGTTTTTACAATAAAGAAGCACTAGCAAAGTCGCCCTAGCCCATGCATATAGTGGCAGCAAATCAGCACCCGACTCATAGTCCATGGCCTTATCTGGCGAGCTGCGCCGCTTTGTTTATCATTTTTTTTACGCTGATGATACTGGTTACCAGAGTACCAGCCGTATCGAGTCTGGACGCGCAGCTCAGCCAATCTCTTCAAACACTTCGCAATCCGATCATGGATCGCCTAATGCTTGGAACAACCTTATTGGCAGACTTAATCGTCACTAACTTTATTGTTGCCGGTATCGTGGTTCTGTTGCTTAGTACAAGGCAATGGTGGCTCTCACTACATCTTGTTTGCGTCTATGCTGCGGCCAAATCAGCTGTAGTGGTATTTAAAATACTGATTGCCCGAGCTCGACCTGAACTGTCACAAGGCGCATTGGAGTTTTTCAGCTTTCCCAGTGGGCATGCCTGTGCGGCTGCGGTAGTGAGTTGTGCGGCAAGCTCACTGATCGCCTACGGACAACCTCGCCGTTTGCAATATCTGATTTATGCCGCAGGCTTGTTGGTGGCCGTCCTGGTAGCTCTATCACGTGTCTATTTATTAGCGCACTGGCCAAGCGATGTGCTGGCTGGAGCTACGCTCGGCTATGCATTAGGCATTGCATTTATCTGGCAGTTGCACACAAGCACCCTTCACAGGGTCAAGCATCATGCGCCGCTGATACTGATGGTGTGTGCTCTAACGTTTACTATCTACTTGTATTTGAGTTTCACAGAGAAAGCTTCTGACTATGGGATTCATTTTGCGCAGTTGTCAGCTTGATATAAATCAGTGCGACGCATTCTGATTTCTTCGAGTCAAGCCAGTCATGGACACAATGCCGATGATCGGACCTAAAGCGAGCACGCAAAAGAGCAGTGGCCAACCAAATCGGTCCACGACAATGGGCGTTAGTTGAACGGTCAATATCGTCAAGGCGAACCCCAGTGCTGTCTGCAATGACATCAGACTACCGCTCATTTCAGGTGGCGACAAATCAGCCACCAGCGCTGAGAATTGTGCCGAGTCAGGTATTACGGATAATCCCCATAGCACAAAGACAGTTGCAACCAAAATTACCGGACCGCCGAACACGAAGGCAGCCATCAAGGCCGAGGCAGCGCTGACTAGCATCGCGAAGATAGTAAGCTCAGCCTTGCCAAGATGATCTGCATACCGCCCTGCAAAAGGACACAGTAATGCACCAGAGGCTATAGCCACAAAGGCAGTCAGCTTTGACCACTCAAGGGCTGTGGCGGCGTCGGTTTGCAACATGTACGACGCTGCCGCAGCAGGCGCAATCCACGCCCAAAGTGCGTACAGCTCCCACATATGCCCCAGATAGCCGATAAACGCCCGTCGAATTCGCCTGTCGGTCCAGGCAAGAGACACTTGCCCGACCGTGACTCGAGCTTGCGATGCATGGTGAGGTCCCAGCTTTGTCAGCATAATCAGGCCGGCGGCAAAAAGTGCCAGGGCCGAGGCAATCGCCGTTGTCAATCGCCAGTTAGATCCACCAAACCAGGCGAGTAAATGGGGTGATGCTGAACCCAGGGTCAAACCACCAACCAGCAAACCGACCAACCATCCGCGATCTTTCTGCCCCCAGCCAATCGCTATCTTCATGCCAACGGGATAGACGCCAGCCAGACAGAATCCGGTAAAGACTCTTAATGCAATGCTGACGACACCTCCCGGCACAACCATCAGCAAACAGGCGTTGGCCGCCGCTGCCAGAATCGCTGAAATGGCAAAAACTCGGCGTGGGTCATGTCGATCTGCAATCCCGGAGATGGCCACATAAAGTGCGCCCACGACAAACCCAGCTGCTACTCCCGAGGTAAGCAACGCACTGCTGAAATCGCTGAGAGTCAGCTCTTTTTGCTGATCAGCAAGAGTGGCGGAGGATACAAACCACAGAGTCATGGCCGCAACTTCGGCCAAGACCAGGAGTAAGATTGAACGATTCTTCATTGCCATGGGAGTGCAAAATCGCTTGATTTATCCCTTGGGCAACAGAATAAGCGACAAAAGAGACAGGAAAACAGACTGATTCTTAATGAAATCAGCCTGTTATTGTGGTCCGACCCCTGGTATGAGGTTATTTTCGCTTGCGATTACCGATATGGATGGCGCGGCCGTCTGCGCTCAGCGCGGCTTCGTGCATAGCTTCAGACAAAGTTGGGTGAGCGTGGATGGTATGCGCGATGTCTTCGATAGTGGCATCAAACTCCATGGCTAAAACCGATTGTGCCAACAACTCGGAGGCGCTCGGCCCAATAAGATGCGCGCCCAACATACGATCGTTGCTCTTGTCTCGAATGATCTTGACCATGCCGGTGGTATCGCCTTTGGCTTTTGCGCGCCCACTGGCCGCAAATGGAAAAGATCCGACCTGATAGTCCACACCTTCGCTTTTAAGCTGCTCTTCTGTCTTGCCTACCCATGCCACTTCAGGATGGGTGTAAACAACGTTAGGCATAACATCGTAGTTGACTGATCCAGCCTGTCCGGCAATACGCTCTGCCGCCATAACGCCCTCTTCTGAGCCTTTGTGCGCCAGCATCGGACCACGCACAACATCACCGATCGCATAGACACCGGGGATATTGGTTTCACAATATTCGTTGACATGAAACAAGCCCCGCTCATCCTGCTCCACTGCTGCTTCCGACGCGCACACACCATCGGTGAACGCACGACGACCCACTGCCACGATGAGTTTGTCAAAGATTTGCTCGTGTTCGCCAGAGGCATCCTGATAGCTGACAACTACTTGATTACCTTTTACAACACTACCCATGACCCGAGTGCTCAACCGTATATCCAGTCCTTGCTTGGTAAAGGTGCGTTGCGCTTCGCGGGCAATGGCTTTATCAACCATTGGCAGGAAGGTATCTTGTGCCTCGAGTAATACGACTTCAGACCCCATGCGCCGCCAGACACTGCCCAGCTCCAGTCCAATCACGCCTGCGCCGATAACACAAACGCTGCCTGGTACAGCATCCCAATCGAGTGCGCCTGCAGAATCGACCACGATGTTGCCATCCAATGGTGTAGCAGAAAGCGTTATCGGCACAGAGCCGGTAGCAATGATTACGTTTTCAGAATCATGCACAGTTTCCTTGCCATCATGATCAGTCACTTTTACTTGCTTGTCTGCTAGCAGCTGACCCCTACCTTTAAGCCAATCGATTCCGTTCTGCTTGAACAGCATTTCGATTCCACCTGTAAGCTCCTGAACAATCTTGTCCTTGCGCCCAATCATCTTGGGTACGTCGAGAGACACATCGCTTACATTGATGCCCAGTTCGGCAAAGCCGTGCTGGGCAGTGTCGTAAAGCTCGGTGCTCTCGAGCAGTGCTTTAGACGGAATACAACCAACATTGAGGCAGGTGCCTCCCAAGGCAGGTTTGTCTTGTTTATTTATCCATTGCTCGACACAGGCAGTCTTCAGCCCGAGCTGAGCCGCGCGTATCGCGGCAACATAACCGGCGGGGCCGCCACCGATAACAATAACGTCGTAGACTTCGGCCATTTGCTGTCCTAGTGTTGAGTCGAAAGTAGTCCAACAGTATATCGTGGACGCATACCATCTTAGGCGTCTCAGATGACGAAAGCTTGATTCTCAACTAACAGAACAAATCGAACACTCACCAGCCAGTCAAGGCGACTATTTGACAGCCAGATTTAACCTGACCGTAATACGCACTAGAAGTGATAAGCACCCTCGGCACTCCAGATTCGTTTGAGTGCTGCGTAGAAACGCCGCCCTTGTTCGCGCAGCGCTGCTGCACCAAAATGAACGCAGGACACCTGCCCACAGGGATACTGCGGCGGCACCAGATCATCGTTGTTGACGAAATCAGAATATGGAACAAACTCGGCAACACTGCGGTGTACCGAATCAACCTGCACCTTACTAGGGTTATATATTGAAAAGTTTGCTCTTTCATCGTCGCCTCTGGACTGAGTTGCTACGATAAAAGGCACAACCGCGTCGTTACCGCGGGCACTGGGTCCACGAGCATCCTGACGCGCATCGCGACGTAAGCGTTGGGCAAGTGCCTGAAGATTGCTCGAATAGGTTCGAGCGCAATCCGGATTGTTAGAGTCAGCCCCACCCTGATGCCACAAAATGCCACGTAATATTCCACCGGTTTCACGCAATGTCAGGTTCAATCGAGTGAGTGCACGTTCAGTGAGCAGAGTGCCGCCCAGAAAATCCTCTTCGGTTGCCTCAGCATTCCAGGCTAGATCACCTTTCGAGTTAGCACAAAAGCCTGTCGCTCCCCAAGCGGCCGGCACCAGATAAATATCAGCAGTTGAGGTTCGCAGGGCTTCCTTTGCAAAGGTTAAACCCAGACCTACGAATGTCGCCCCTTTTCCGTCGATGCCGATATTTCTCGGTTCATGCAAAGGATCCTCGGCAGGAACAAACATCGGACTGGCAATGTTGGCTTGCTCATCGCTAAAGATCGAATTGTCGTTGAAGATACTGCGACTGTTTGGTCTGACGTTGAGTTGCTTTATTCGCTCACGCCGCTCATCCAAACCGCCAGGAAAACGCTGGCGACTACCCACTTCGCTGTAGCCCTCCATATTGCTTTGACCGGCAAGCAAATAGACATCTGGCAAAGCAGTGGGCGTAACGTCTATAACCAGTTGGGTGGACGTGCGCGATACCCCATCGTCAGCAACTAGGCGGAAATAACGTTCATGCAGGATGAGTGGTGCCACGCCGATATCAAGGCGCAGGGTCAGTACTGAACCCGACTCATCAGGTGCCAAGCTCGTACTTGAAAATACATGATCAAGTTCATTGAAATCTCGTGAGGCATCAGCCTCCAGCGACAGGGTGACAGTACGTTTTTGCGCAAGCGTGCGCTGCACGGACAATCCAATAGAAATCCCCGCCGAATCTCCCTCCAACAATGTTGCCCGTCCCGATGAACTGTAAAGAATCAGACCGCCATCATCGGTGGAGCTTGAAGGGTCTGTGATCGTCGGCCCGGGCGGGTCCTGAAGCTCATCTGGAGGCGTGCCTTGAACTGATCCATTCAAAGTCGTGCCTCGAACCCCCGATAGCTTGACCACCTGGGCTATACCTTCATTGCCTTGATGATCTAGCGCACTGACCTCATAAGTGTAGGTTTGTCCTGGAACCAGACCAGTTTCAAAGACGCTTCTAGCATCTCTGATACCCAGTAGCTCCCCATCGCGCACAACCCGATAGCCCACAACCAGCTCATTGTCAGTAGCCGCCGTCCAGAATATTTCACCCGCAGTGGAAGAGTAGCGAATACTCTCCAAACTAGCCGGCTCAGATGGCGGCTGATCGTCTGCCACCACTAGCGCAGCAGTTAACAGCAATACCAAGGCCGTAGCTTGCTTGCACAAAAGGCCAACTATTGGACGCATGGTAGTTTTAAAGCGAACGTTCATGTTTAATCTCTAGCTCCTTGCCAAATCGCAGCGCGGGGAGTATGCCTCATTCACAACGGTACAGCCGGCTGGCCATAGCATTAGTAAAACAAGGTGAATTAACCACAATCTGGGTATTAATGTTGGTTACAAATCAGCCTGCAATCCCGTGCAGCTCTATCACGACCTGTAGCCAGAGCTAATGTCACAATCACGCTGATCGGTTATGTCATTAAACTCATGCGACAAATGAGCCAACATTCATTACAAAAACACGACAGCGATCAACCAGCCTCATGACCAGTTGATTAGTGATTAGGCGCTGCTGGGTCTATTGGATCAGATATCAAAAACAATTCGCGCCGGATCTTCAACCAGCTCTTTAATTGTTTTCAGGAATCCCACTGCACCTTTTCCGTCCACAATCCGATGATCGTAGCTCAACGCAATGTACATCATCGGTCGAATCACGACTTCCCCATTGACTGCCATAGGGCGATCCTGGGTGGCGTGCATACCCAGTATTGCACTCTGGGGAGGGTTGAGTATCGGCGTGGATAACAGCGATCCAAACACACCGCCATTGGACACTGTGAAGGTTCCCCCTGTCATCTCCTCGAGTGAGAGCTTGCCGTCACGAGCTTTCTCGGCATAGTGGCCAATTGTCTTTTCTATATCAGCCAGAGACATAAACTCTGTGTTTCTTAATACAGGTACCACCAGTCCCCGATCAGAAGACACGGCTACGCCGATATCGCAGTAACCGTGATACACAACATCATCACCATCTATTGATGCATTGATGTCAGGGTAACGCTTAAGTGCCTCTGTCGCTGCTTTCAAAAAAATCGACATAAAGCCAAGCTTTATCCCATGCGATTTCTCAAATTTGTCTTTGTACTGCTTTCGCAATTCAATAAAGTTGCCCATGTCCACCTCATTAAAGGTGGTTAGCATGGCTGTGTTTTGCGTGGCCGACAGCAACCGCTCTGCAATACGCGCCCTGAGCCGGGACATTGGCACACGCTTTTCTACTCGCTCGCCCTCTGGCATTGCAGCGACCGGTGCCGGGGCAGCGCTGGCGGCTGCAGGTGCAGCTGGCGCTGGTGGTACTAGAGAGACCGATGATCCACTGCCTTGGCCGGCAACGTGACGCTCAACATCCTCTTTGGAAAGTCGACCATTTTTGCCAGTACCCTTTACATCCCCTGCGCTGAGAGCATGGGTAGCTAGTAGCTTGCGAACCGAGGGGCTGGTTTGCCCAGCTTCAGCGGTAGCATCTTCAGCTTCAGCAACTGCTGAAACAGAAGAGTCGGCTGCAGGAGCAGCTGCGCTGGCAGCATCACCTGCTTCAATAGAACCTATGACCTGATGAGCCGCTACGGTTGTACCTTCGGCTTCTAGTATTTTACCCAGTACCCCGTCTTCAGCAGCAGGTACTTCAAGAACCACTTTGTCGGTTTCAATATCGACAAGCACTTCATCACGGCGAACGGGGTCACCTTCTTTTTTGTGCCACGTCACGATCAATGCATCTGCAATCGATTCCGGCAATGTTGGCACTTTGATCTCTGAAGTCATCCGGTACGGGCCTTTATTTATTTGAATACAGCTAGGGGATAGAAGATAGTGTAGATCAGTGAGACTGGCTATTGGGTACAATGGCCAACGCTTCATCTACCAAGCGCTTTTGTTCGATAAGATGTTGATTCATGTAACCACTGGCGGGCGATGCCGAAGGCACACGTCCAACAAACTCAACATCGTGCACAGAGGCAGGTAGCACTCGTTCAATACGATGCCGGTTTGAGCGCCATGCGCCCTGATTACGTGGCTCTTCCTGACACCAGACAATTGACTTGGCGTGCGGGAATTGCTTAACGGCATCTTTCATGGCGTCGTATGGGAATGGGTAAAGCTGCTCCAATCGCACTAATGCTACGTTTTTCAGGTCTGCACTTCTACGCGCCTCCAGCAAGTCGTAATAAACCTTGCCCGAACACAGCACGAGTCTATCGACAGCATTTGGATCCAGATCATCGATCTCTGAGATGACCGGCTGGAACGTACCTTCCGCCAAATCCTCTAGCGTGGAGGTGGCCAAGCGGTGTCGCAACAAACTCTTTGGTGACATCACTATCATCGGCCGTCGCATCGGACGAACCATCTGTCGACGCAGCATATGGTAGGCCTGAGCCGGAGTACTGGGGACGAGAACTTGCATATTGTCCTCGGCACATAATTGTAAAAATCGTTCCAGACGAGCAGATGAGTGCTCTGGACCCTGACCTTCATAACCATGTGGCAGCAACAAGGTTAATCCGCAGAGTCGCCCCCATTTTGTTTCACCCGAACTGATGAACTGGTCTATCAAAACCTGAGCACCATTAGCGAAATCACCAAATTGCGCTTCCCAAATAACCAGTGTCTCGGGGTCAGCTGTTGCATAACCATATTCGAAACCAAGCACCGCCTCTTCAGACAACACTGAGTCAATCACCAGAAAATTTGCCTTATCAGTTAATTCACGCAGCGGCACATGCGCGCCCATTGTCACTTGATTGTGCAAAACCGAATGCCTGTGTGCAAAGGTGCCACGACCACAGTCCTGACCTGACAATCGAACCGAATAGCCTTGATCAAGCAAAGTGGCATATGCCATGGTTTCCGCATAGCCCCAATCCAATGGCAAAGCGCCAGCGGTCATCTTACGACGATCCTCTACGATCTTTTTGACACGGGAATGCAGAACCAGACCATCAGGCAAGGTAGCCAGTTTTGTTGCCAACGCCTGCAGGGTCGATAACGGCACCTTGCTGTCATAAGGAATACGCCAATCAGTCGCGGTAAATTGCGACCAGTCAACATGTAGCTCAGGCGCTTCTGCAAGACCCTCAAGCACATCAGGCGCTACGTTTTTTCCTTCATCGAGTGATTGACGATAGTCCTCAACCAGACGATCTGCTTCAGCATCCGTGGTCACACCGGCTTTTACGAGTTTATCTGCGTACAAGGTTCGAGTGGTTGGCAAGGCTTTTATAGACTTATACATAATCGGCTGTGTAACCGACGGCTCGTCCGTTTCGTTGTGACCATGACGACGGTAACAAACCATATCGATAACCACATCTTTCTTGAACGCCATGCGAAAATCGAGCGCTAACTGGGTTACAAAGAAAACTGCTTCAGGATCATCACCGTTAACATGAAAAATGGGTGCATTGATCATCTTGGCAACGTCGGTGGCATAGAGCGTTGAACGCGCATCATCAACATTACTGGTGGTGAAACCTATCTGATTGTTGACAATGATGTGCACAGTTCCTTTGGTTGAGAACCCGCGCGAGTCAGCCATGTTGAATGTTTCCATGACAACGCCCTGACCTGCAAAGGCAGCATCACCGTGGATGGCAATAGGCAAGACCTTTTCACCTTCTTTGTCGCCATAGCGATCCTGGCGAGAGCGAACCGACCCCTCAACAACCGGCGAGACGATTTCAAGGTGAGACGGGTTAAAGGCCAACGACAAGTGTATGTGTCCGTGTGGTGTCTTGATATCCGAACTAAACCCCTGATGATATTTAACGTCACCCGATGACAGACTCTCGTTGTGCTTGCCTTCAAACTCCTGAAATAGATCAGCCGGATTCTTACCTAGAATATTGACCAGCACATTGAGCCTGCCCCGGTGCGCCATGCCGATAACCATATCCTTCACACCTGCCACGCCTGCGCGCCGGACAATTTCACTCATTACAACAATGAGGCTCTCTCCGCCTTCAAGTGAAAATCGCTTCTGACCCACGTATCGTGATCCCAGATGTCGCTCCATGCTTTCAGCAGCGGTGACTCGTTGAAGGATCCACTGACGTGTTTCTGGATTGAGAGCTGGCGCAGATGCAACGCTCTCGATACGTTGCTGCAGCCAGTCTTTTTGCGGCGTGTAGTCGATGTACATGAATTCGTAACCGATAGAACCGCAGTAGCATTGCTCAAGGTGAGAAATAATGTCGCGCAACGGTGCTTGATCGATCCCTTCCAGGGAAGGTGTCTGAAACACGGTGTCCAGATCCGATTCGGATAGTCCATTTTCGTGTAAGCGCACTTCGCGCACCATCGCGATGGTTTCGCTACCCAACGGATCGGTTTTAGCCAGCTGATGGCCACGCACTCGATAGGCGTTGATAAGTTGCGTTACATAGATCTGTTTAAGTTCAGCAGCAGCGCTGTTTGAGCCTGCCTGAGCTGATGCCGCACCCCCCATAGCAGGGCGTTTAGCCATCTGCCTGAATTGCGCTCGAATTTCCGAATGAGCCACCTCACGGGCATTTTCGGCAACCATGGGCAAGCTTGCGAAGTAGTTTCGCCAAGATTCATCTACCGAGTTGGGATCGCTCAGGTATTGCTCATACTGGCTCTCTAGCCAAGGCGAATTGGCACCACCCAGCATGGAGTTATCCCATTGCTCCTGCATCGAGGGCTTGGGTTCGGGTGATTTAGGTGTAGCGCTCATTTGAAGATCCTGGCCGAGGCCGTCAGATGCCTGACCGACAAGCTAGAGGTGTGCCGGAATGTTGTCTATTACAACTTTAGTAAATTCGTCAGTGTTAAGTTTGCCGCCCAAGTCACGAGTACTGTGACCATTTTCGATGCATCCGAGCAAACTTAGCCGCAGAGCATGACCCAGGTCATAGCGATCCACATGATCGAGTAACATGCCGAAAGCCAAAAGTACGGCAGCCGGATTGGCCAAATTCTTTCCTGCTATATCAGGGGCTGTGCCGCCTGCAGGGTCGAACATGGCAATATCGACCTCATTGTTTTCATCGAAGGAATAGTTTCCGCTCGCGCCTGTACCCAGACTGCCCACCAGGCCCGACGCCATATCAGAGAGAAAATCACCGTATTCGTTTAGCACCAGTACGACTTCGAAAGACGAGGGGTCAAGGATAATTTTGGCCAGAAGCGCATCAAACAGCTCAACGTTGTGCACAACATCCTGATAGTCATCATGAACGCCGGCAACCACTGATTCAAACAGGCCATCGGTCACACGCTGAATCGTGTGTTTTGAAGAACTGGTCATTGAATAGTGGCTATCGCCGTAGGTCATACCTTTGTTTCGAGCTAGCTGAAACGCAAATTTCGCGGCCTGCTCACAGGGCCTGCGCTCCACCATCCGCAGTGACACCGCTGCGTCTTTGCCTATGAGCTGACCGGGATCGTCGTAGGTGCCGCCCGTTGCGATACGCACAATATGCAAATTGACGTTTTCTTTGAAGTTGGAGTGTATGCCCTTTATAGAGATAGCCGGACGATAGATAACGCTGAAATCACAGCGTCGTCGGATTAGTGCATTGGGACTGACCTTGTTGGTCACTGTGGGATATTTGACCGCCAGCTTTGTCTCTCTCATCGATGCTTCTGCCTCATCAATGACTGCTTCGCCACGGGCCTCCCGATTTTCCAAACTCCAATCCACCTGCCTGAAGTTGAAATCAACGGGTAGAGAATCTGCCACGGCGTGTACCGATTCTGCGAGTTCCGGGCCTATTCCATCACCCAACAATTCCGTTATGTCGATGGTGCTCACACCACTCTCCTGCTAAAGCTCATAGTAAAGAACGATCATCTGCATTTTTCGGCTAGTGTAGAGCAAGCTAGCGCTCAACATTTACTCATCCTCATCTTCATCCTCATCGTCGTAATACTCATCAAGCTCTTCATCTAACTCGAAACGCTCCGGATTAGCCCAGAATTGAGCATTCAGCCAATGAGGCGATGACTTATAAGAGCTCAAGCGATATTCAAACCAGCGGGCCTGAGTGGTATCGGAGCTCAATTCAACAATTTTGAGCCGCTTGAAACCGAATGCAAAGAGTCTGTGATCTGCAATCGACGCATTTGCCGGTGTGGCAGCGCTCGATGCGCCAGCCTCTAAAAGACTACTTTCTCGTGCAATTCTTCGATCCGACATCAACCCCATGGACGTATCGCTAGCGAGCGTCGTGTTTTTTATTCTCGCCAACAGCCTGTCTGGAAACCGTCTCACGGCAGCCCCTAAAACCTCGTCTACCGAGTCTGTGACTGAGTTGAGCAGCAAAATTGCCACAGCGGGAGAAGCAGGAGTAGAGACCTTCGCATGGCCAACCTCGCCTAGCGATTTAAATTGGTATACAGGCGGAACTGCCTTGTTATCGCCCCATTCTATGTCAATTTGCTGACTGCCAACAATAATGATGGACTCAGGGCGGTCACCGAGCAGATAATCGCCCAGATGCATTCCCTGTGAGCCCGCATTTTTGGCCGCGGCATTCACGGCTAACCGTGAGTCGCCTTGTAGGCTGCAGCTTGCTCGGGTGTTGCCGGGGTTTGATGCAGATCTTTCCAGTCACTGTAGGGCATACCGTAAACACGTTCCCGCGCATCCTCATAGTCAAGGCTGATATCACGCTCAGCTGCAGCAGCAACATAATATTTTGAGAGACAATTTCGGCAAAAACCAGCCAGGTTCATCAAATCAATATTCTGTACATCGGTGCGCTCGCCCAAATGAGCGACCAGGGTACGAAAGGCTGCAGCCTCAAGCTCGACTTGCGTTTGTTGGTCAAGGGACTGTATTTCTGCCATCGCCGTCACTCCTAGTGTCTGGCGACTAGTATAAGTAGGCTATGGTTAGCTTGCAGCCGAATAATGAACTTATTTACTTACTCTGAGCCTATAAATTCCTGACGATGACTGGAAATGCCCTTCTTGATCTGCTGATCATCGCAATCCCGGTACTCCTGATCGGCTTTTGGTGGAACAGCGCGCGTGCTCGCGAGCTGGCTATCGAACATGCTCGACGCGCATGCCGGCAGCAGCAGTTGCAATTTCTGGATCAAACTGTTGCCTTGAGCCGTATTCGACTAGCTCGCAGCGCTGCGGGATCCACTTGCTTTCGCCGGGAATTCGGCTTTGAATTTACTAACTTTGGCGAGTATCGGGATTCTGCCACATTGATTATGAGCGGCCACATTCTGGAAAAGATACATTTTCCCTATACCCGTGACGAAGAGGGCAATCGCATCTACGTGCATTGAGCCCGCTTGATTACGTTAAACTCAATCATTCACTGAAAGGTAGACTAAGGTAAACGTATGTCAGATTGTCCCTGCGGCTCCACCCAGCCCTTCGCTGATTGCTGCCAACCCATAATTAATGGTGACAAAAAGGCTGAAAAAGCAGAATCGCTGATTCGAGCCAGATATACGGCCCATACGCTGGGCGAGATGGATTTCATCCTGGCTACCCACCACCCGTCAACCCGCACCGATATTGATGCTGCTGCCACAGCACGCTGGGCGAAAGAGTCGCAGTGGCTGGGATTGGAAATCCTCGACATTGATGGCGGGCAGGCCGAAGACTCATCGGCTCGCATTGAATTCATAGCCCGTTACAGGGATGGCGCCAGACGCCGACACACTCATCATGAGCGTGGTGTTTTCGAAAAATACCATGGGCAATGGTATTTTAGGGATGCCGAAGTTCCTGATGTCAACCAATTTCGCCGAGAAGCACCCAAACAAGGGCGCAATGAACCTTGCGCCTGCGGTAGCGGGAAAAAACACAAGAAGTGCTGTGCACTAACAGCCTAAAACAATTCACTTGAGGACAACGCATGGAAAAGCCCTGGTTAGATTCTTACCCACCGTCAGTTCCGGCTGACATCGATATCAATGCGTACTCATCTGTTGTGGAAATCTTCACGGAAGCAACAGAACGATTTGCGGATAGGCCGTCTTTTCAGAATTTCGGTAAAACGATTACCTATCGTGAGCTGGACCAGCTAACCCAGCAGTTTGCATCCTGGTGCCAACACGAGGCCGGTCTGAAAAAAGGCGATCGTATAGCGATCATGATGCCAAACTTGCTGCAATACCCGGTGGCCGTCTTCGGTGCACTGCGAGCGGGATTGGTGGTAGTCAATACAAACCCCTTGTATACCGATCGTGAACTGGAACATCAGCTAAAAGATTCAGGTGCCAAGGCCATTGTTGTGGTCGAGGCATTTGCCCACACAGTGGCGGATGTGATTGAAAACACCGAAGTTGAAACCGTTATAACCACACGCTTTGGTGACATGCTCGATTTCCCAAAGTCAATGCTGATCAACTTTGTGCTGAAGTACATCAAGAAAATGGTGCCTCCCTTTTCACTGCCAGGCGCTCATTCAATGAAGGATGTATTAAAAAAGGGCGCAACCCTGCCAGCAGCGAAGGCTGAGTTGAGCCATGAAGATATGGCATTTCTGCAATACACCGGAGGTACAACCGGTGTTGCCAAAGGCGCTGTATTGACTCATAAAAATATGGTGGCGAATATCCAGCAAGCGTGGACTTGGATCAACGCTGTCGAACAGGATGATGGCAATGAAGTCATCATCACTGCACTGCCTCTCTATCACATCTTTGCACTAACGGCTAATTGTCTGACTTACATGAAGCTTGGTGCGATGAACTTGCTGATAACCAATCCTCGCGATATGCCAGGCTTTGTCAAAGAACTAGGCAAGGTTGAGTTCACGGCAATCACAGGGGTCAACACCCTTTTTAACGCTCTGATGAATACGCCAGGCTTTGATCAGTTGGACTTCTCAAAGCTCAAACTGACCTTGGGCGGCGGCATGGCTGTTCAAAAAGCCGTAGCCGATCGGTGGAAAGAAATCACGGGGGTCACATTAATCGAGGCATATGGATTAACAGAAACCAGCCCAGCTGCATGCATCAATCCCATGCATATTGAAGCTTACAACGACTCCATCGGACTACCCATTCCGTCAACGGAAGGTTCTATTCGAGACGCTGACAACAATGCGCTGCCAATCGGTGAATCTGGCGAACTATGCATTAGAGGCCCACAGGTCATGCAAGGGTACTGGCAACGACCGGAGGAGACAGCCAAAACCATTGACAGTGAAGGTTGGCTTCACACAGGTGATGTTGCGATCATGAACGAACAAGGCTTCTTCAAGATTGTGGATCGGCTTAAAGATATGATTTTGGTATCGGGCTTTAACGTTTACCCCAATGAAATCGAGTCCGTTATTGCAATGATGCCTGGCGTGCTCGAAGTGGGTGCGATTGGCGTGCCCGACGAGCACTCTGGCGAAGTGGTCAAGGTAGTGGTGGTCAAAAAAGATCCTGCGCTTACCGAAGAAGACATAAAAGCGCATTGCAAAGAAGAACTGACGGGCTACAAGCGACCAAAAGTCATCATGTTTGTGGACGAACTGCCAAAGACCAATGTTGGCAAAATACTGCGTCGAGAATTGCGCGAGCTTTGAACCCTGAACCCTGAACCCTGAACCCTGAATCCTGAATCCTGAATCCTGAATCCTGAATCCTGAATCCTGAATCCTGAATCCTGAATCCAGGATTTTGAGCTTTGAGCTTTGCGGTTTGCGGTTTGCGGTTTGCGGTTTGCGGTTTGCGGTTTGCGGTTTGCGGTTTGCGGTTTGCGGTTTGCGGTTTGCGGTTTGCTCAATGAGGATGGCGCACTATTTCCAATGGTGCGCCTGGACGACTGAAGATATCTGCACAATAGACGCGGCGTTCTCGCTCATGACGCATCTCGTAGTAGCGGGTTAATGTTTCAGTGACCACCGGGAATGCCAACTCGCTCCAGGGAATCTCTGACTCATCGAACAGACCAACATCCAAGGTCTCTTCGTTTGCTTTAGCGAATCCATCACGCAACTTGCCAAAGAACATCAAGTAGACCTGACTGATACGCGGCAAATTGTAAACGGAGAACAGTCGCAGCTCATCGCACTGAGCTGTTGCTTCCTCATAGGCCTCTCTGGCAGCACCTTCGATAGTACTTTCCTGATTCTCCATAAATCCCGCGGGCAACGTCCAATAGCCATATCGGGGTTCAATGGCACGTTTGCAAAGCAACACCTTGCCTTGCCACTCGAGCAGACAACCCACAACATTCTTGGGGTTTTCATAATGAATAAAGCTACAGCCGCTACAAACCTTTCGCAGGCGATTATCACCTTGAGGTATTTCCTGCTTAACAGTGCTTCCACACTGCATGCAAAATCCATCAGACATGATTGAGTACTCGGTTGTAGAGTGAATATTGCCAGGACAGCTTAACAGCTGCCATTGGCGTGTAACGGCGTGCAGATCTACAACGCACTGACCAGGGCACGTATAGACTCCGGCAAAGGGATGGATTTATTACGAGCTGTGTCGATCCAGACAATCTTTGCGCTACCTCGTGTGTATACGACACCATCCACACTTAAGGTATAGACACTAACGAATGAGCTTCTGCCCGGAGAATGCCCATGCATGCTCACACAAACATTCATAGGATAAACTACCGATTTTATGTATTCCGCGTGATTATCAACAATGACTAATCCCTCTGATTCCGACCCCAAAGGCCCATATCCAATCTGCTCAAACCATTGCAAACGCACTTGCTCGAAGTAGCGGAAGTACATGATGTTGTTGACATGCCCCAGCGCGTCCATATCACCCCAACGAACGGGGAACTCAAGCTGATATAAAAAATGACCTTCCGGCTTAGACATAGAACTGTTTTTACACTGAGATGTTGAAAGTTTACTGGATATTGTCTATGACGTGCGGGATCAAAACTGCCCCAGTTGGATGGGGATAGGAGGGACAAGATCAACTGAACTACCGTGCATCATTTAGCCGTCGCAGTCTTTTTCATCGGCAGCGACAGCAGCTTTAATCGATCACACAACACATCAATGTAGATATCGATGTGATCGGCCAGGCGTTCAGGTAGCTTGGTTGTGCACCAGGTTCGCCGGTTCAATCGATTCACCTTTGCCCGGATGTTGGCAAACGAGTGATTCACACTGAACAGGTAATCAAAGCGGGTTTTCTTCAGCTCCCCCTGACCCACCACACAGCCTCGCTCGCTGATATGAACC
>JBGCEO010000018.1:0-27041 GCA_045106475.1 Granulosicoccus sp. | reverse complement strand
GTCGTCAACTATCGCCTGTGCAGCCGTTAGTGCTGACGGCTGCTTTTTGGCTAAGTCAGCGCGTAGCTTCTTAACCTCTGCATCGGGTTTTCGTCCTGCACACTCAGCTTACCGCCTGTGCTTGCCATTGAAAGCCCATCGACTAGTCATTGGGCGACGCACGATGCGTGCTCGGTTTTATTCCAGTGCTTCGGCTAGTTTAAAATTAGACAGAGCAAGCGCAGCACCGATATCACCTTCTAGCGCGTAGGCTGGGACTGCACGGCCTTGCCCATGTCGTTACACCGATTTAATGTTGATTTACATCGGTATAACGGTGACTTAGGTTGCCTGTCAACGGATCACATTTCGGGTGTGAGCATGTATGCGTCTAAGTGAATCTTGATGAATATAATCTAAATATGTGAATATAAAAATGATCATGTTGATCGCGAATTAGCATTGTCAAAAAAATCCGTTTAGACTGCTCAGTCGTTACAGTAGCGCATCTCGCAGCAGGTCATCAGTTGCATGCAAATGATTGGGTTGATGCTCTCGATCTGTCAATTTGGTTATACGTTATCGGTGTCAAATTGGGTAATCGCTAGGAGCACTGGAGGGCAATGATACCGGAGACAATCGATTGGATTGGGGTAGCAAAGTTGCTTTTTGCCGGCTGGATGGGGTTTGCGTTTAGCAACTGGTTTCGACGGCGGTATGGCAAGCGGTTATTGGCACCATTGCAGCGTCACCTGCGACGGCGTGAATTTGAGGAAGTGTCGCTTGATAGTCAGAAGATATCAACCGAGTGGCAGTCGTATTTTCGAGAAGACATTGAAGCATCCCTTGCGGGATGCTCTGCCTATCCGCGTTTCAAGCCGATACTTTATTTGCACGGGTTCTTGCGCGAAGGGCAAGGTCGTGTCTATTGGTCCAGCGAAAAGGATCCTACCATTCGGTTTCCCGTTCGCCTGCAGACTTTTCTCAACTATGCCTTCCTTGAAAAAAATAAGATGCACGTTCTTGTTGGCGTTGGTGGCGCTGACAGTGAAGTGCTCAAGCTGACTCGGGATGATGCTGATTGGCAGGACACCGTCTGGCGTTTAATAGACCAGGTAAATGTCATCATCCTTCGTCCTTTCCACTCTCCGAGCGTACTGGAAGAGTTTTGCCATGTACTAGAGTGCGCACCTGAAAAGCTGTTACTGATGATGGATCCCACTGACAGCGATTTTGATGGTGAGGTAACCGAAGATGAAGTCAGTGAGAGTCATTTCGAGGTTGCGGGCGAGATTTTTGATGTTGCGAGTGTCTGGGAGGGGATTCGTGAAAGTGTTGCCGATTTGGTCTCTTTGCCACCCTATCGAATGGAGGGTGCTTTTCTTGGTTTCGAAAAGGATAGAAACGGTCTTTGTGTCGATGTTGGTGATTTCACTTCCGGGTGGATAACACGACAGGTCGAATTGCGTGGTGGATTCCTACAACGCTGTGCTGAAGTGTCAGTAGAGTCGCCAGGCGCAGAAGCTTGGCCTGTAATTATTCCAGTCTATTTTGAAAACTTCTCTGAAGAAGACGCAGAAGCTGAGGTGATGGCGAAAGTTCAAAATGAGAACTATCTCGTTTCGACCCTAGGACGTGAACCAACCTTAGCGGAACGTGCTGAACAGGTTGCAAAAGTAGCGCAGTGCAGATTTCGATTTGTTCGCTGGCTAGAGCCAACCTCCGACGGCAATTTACCGATGGCGTAAAGCGATTCTCACGTGCAACTGCAGTAAACGAATTCAAGTTGGAGCGCTATGAAATTCCTGCATCAGTTTTCGCAGGCGGCATCACCATTGGGTGAATGATCCTGTCTGGATAATGGAATTCGCTAGCGCGCAGGGCAATTGCATTTGCGCCTGTCATCGACTTTGCCCATTATCGCCTACATTTGGTCGGGTATTGTGTAGGTGACATTTGGCTGCCCATAAAATTCGAGTCAAATCACCAGTGATCGCTCCAATTCAGTATTTCACATGATGCCGCTGCATTAGTATCAGTGCTTTCGCCTGAATCGGATGACACACTCTCGGTCCTCCCCAGAGTCCAGGCTGCGGCGGAAATCACTGTGCTTGCCCATCGCCTCTTTGAGCGAGACGCGGAGGAATACCCCATAACTGGCAGTATCTGCCTTGCCATCGAATCTGTAGTCGTAGCGACAGTATTTATCGAACCGATTTGGATACTTCTGATTTGCCGGAGCAGTGTAGGTACAGGCCATCCTCATCGAGGGCCACCTTGCGAGGTTTTTCACCACACTGGATAGCCTCCAATTCTTCTATCGTGTACTTGCCCAAATCCGTCCTGCCTGAACAGTGCCGCTCAATGTCCGTCAAAGCCTTTGGCTTCGTTAAGAGTCACTAATATTCAACAAGACCACGTATATAGAGACAAGATTAAAACGCTGGGACGTCTAAAAGTAATTAAGAGGGATGAATGGTGGAGCTACGCGGGATCGAACCGCGGACCTCTTGCATGCCATGCAAGCGCTCTCCCAGCTGAGCTATAGCCCCACAACGGATGCGAAGGTTAAGGGGTGTTGAGCCGTGTGTCAAGCACAAGGCGTGTATTGACCGTGTGATCCGACGTACACCGACGAACTTTTACGATTTCTCCAAAACAAGGCACAAAGATCAATCGCAGGTCGACGATGCGGTTATGCTTGATGTTTAAACTGGGCAACCTACCTAGCTGCCCATTGGATGCCATGTGATTGCACTAATTCAGGCCGAAAAAAGAGGTTACAGCCATGTTCATACCGATGGGTACTGTTGTTACGGTCTGTATGCTAGCTACTGTGATATTCGCCATCCGCCACCCTGCCGGTGGGTTGAACAGACGAACACCTGAGCCACTACTTCGCCTTATTGGTGTGATAACAGGGGCAGCGGGTTTATGGAATGTACTTTGGTATGGGCTTCGCCACTTCAGTGAATTTTGGGGTCTCATGGCATTGGGCTCCGGGGCTACCATGTGCCTGTTGTCCTACTTGATGATTTTGCCCCCCAATCGTCAGCCTGCAATACTAAACAGTCTCAGAACGCCAGCGGTCCTGGTTCTGCTGGGTTTTGCTGCCAAGTATGCCTGGACCATATACAAGCTATAAACCCAGTAGCTTTCTGAACTCAAAAAGAATTCCCAAAAGAGAACTTTCTAAAAGTAGAACACTTGCCAAGCTGTGCTGCGATCGTTCTGAGCAAACATCAGGATTTAATATTGATTGCGTCTATCCCTGAGCTCAGCAAATACAGCCTCATCACTTGCATCCACCATATTCAACGTTTTCCTGATTCCCGCATCAGAAACTCGAAGAAAGGGATTGGTCTGTAGCTCAAGACTCAACAGAGTGGGCACCGTAGCCTGGCCAGCAGCACGCAGCTCCGACACTTGCTCCGAACGCTGCTGCAGAATCGAGTTATCAGGATCCACCGCTAGTGCAAAGCGTGCGTTGGTTGCGGTGTATTCGTGAGCACAATAGACCATCGTACTACCCGGCAATGCTTTTAACTTGTTAATGCTCTTTAGCATCATGCCAGCATCACCTTCAAACAAGCGCCCGCAACCCATGGAAAATAAAGTATCGCCGGTAAAAACCAGGTTGTCGTCGGGGAAGTGAAAATTGATCATGTCAGTGGTGTGCCCTGGCGTATGCAAGACACCCACCTGGCGATCGGCAAATTCAAATTGATCACCCTCACCAACGTGCTGATCTATACCGGCGATTGGCCTGGATTCTGGCTTCGGTCCGATAACCTGGCATTTTGTAGCCTCTTTGATATCGACCAGACCCGCCGTGTGATCTGCGTGATGGTGTGTTATTAACAGGTGTGAAAGCGACCAACCCTGCGCACTCAGAGCGTCGAGTGCTGCCTGTGCATCGCCAGCATCAATACAAGCAGTCTGTTTGCTGTCTTCATCATGCACCAGCACACCATAGTTGTCTGATCCATAGGTAAATTGAACGCAGTCCAAAGTTGCCATAAATTAGTACCTTTAACTAGAAGGAGATTGCAATTAAGGCCTATGGTAAGCAGCATCACACATCTCTACAAGCTGCTTATAAACACCCGGGCATGCAGCCACCACACTGCCGCCGCTTGCCAGCATGGTATCCATATCAAACTCTTGCACCTGTGCACCCGCCTCTTCAATCAACAAGATTGCAGCCAGACAATCCCAGGCGTTCATATGTGGTTCGGCAAAACCAAGCAATCTGCCTGCAGCAACATAGGACAGATCGAGCGCACCTGATCCCCCTCGACGAAACAAGCCCTGGCGCTGAAGCAAATCAGATAGCAGCGCAACAGTTGATGCGGCGCTTACCCTGACACTGTGCCCAACTCCTAATGTCCCCTGATCAAGAGCGGTGGCACTACTGGCGCTAATCGGCTTACCGTTAAGGGTTGCACCCTCGCCTTTCACAGCCTTGTAAGTCTCGTTGCTTACCGGATCACAAATGACGGCGCTCACCGTTACACCCTGATAAAGACAGGCCAGAACCACACACCAGCCAGGCGTGCCGCTAACAAAGTTCGTCGTGCCATCTATCGGGTCGATAACCCAGACAAATCCGCTTGTACCCTGAGACTGACCATGCTCTTCTCCCACTATGGCATCGTCAGGGTAGACTTTGCCCAGCTCGAGTCTTATGGCGTCTTCAACTGATTTGTCAGCGTTGGATACCCAGTCTTGCAGACCTTTGACCTCTATATCCAACGATTCGCGCTCTTGAAAAAAAGACAGAGCAAGCTCTGCTGACGACGCTACGATATTGCAAGCAAATTCATGGCGAGTTTTTACCAGAGCGGCCTCTGATGGAGAATAAGTCATTTCACACACCTGTAATTGCACAAGAAGAACATGGTAGAGGCACTAATGCCTAAGCAGCACTGTCAACGCCCGCGGCGGCGCAACCTGCTGCATCCGGAGAGCCTGATACATAACGAAGTATTTCAACCACCTGCTCCGGTGTTTGCGCCCAACCCATCGCCGCAGCATCAACCTCTTTTAACGGGTGGATAATGTCGGCATCGTGCAAGGTGATGTAAGGTTTGCCTAAAGCGGCGCAATAGCCGGCGTCAAATGCTGCATTCCATTGCTTGTATTGACTGCCAAAGCGTATGACGGCCACATCACATTGCTGAATCTGGGTTCTGGTGCGAATCGAATTAACCTTGGAAGATTGGTGGTCTCGCCAAAATCCAGCCTCGGCTTGACCCAGGATATCGCCAGCGGCATCGCTGGCTTCGTGGTTGGTGATGGCCGAAAAGAACTGTAAAGGCAAGCCAGATTGCTGAGATGCCTGCATAATACGTTCTCGCCAATCTGTGTGAATTTCACCAGATAAATAGACAGACCATTCGCGCTGCATGAGGAGCTCCTAAGTGTGAGTTTGATACTGCTACAGTTTTTGACCGGCATACTATATTGCCTTACTTGCTCAACACATGCTCGCTAGCCTGGAGAATTTTCTTGCACTATCGACCGCGGATATTGCTCTCGCGGGTGCAGTGGTCCTGCTGGCAAGTATCGTTCGCGGTTTTTCCGGGTTTGGATTATCGGCCCTGATCATGGCTGGCCTTGCCCTGGTTGTTGCGCCTGCCATGCTAATACCCATTTGTTTTTTACTCGAGGGGGTAGCAAGCCTACTTTTGATCAAAAATGGATTTAAAAAGGCCAATCATCGTGTGGTGTGGGTGTTGGCGATCGGATCAGCTATCGGGGTGCCGATTGGACTTGCAGCAACCACATCAATCACTCCAGAAGTCTCCAGGATCGTGGCTTTGTCAATCATACTTTTATTAGCAGGACTACAATTAACAAAAGCAACGAATGCCATTTTCGAACTGCGCTATGGCTTACATCTGACTGGCATACTGGCTGGCATAGCAACAGGATTGGCAGGTGCTGGCGGCATGGTAATCGCTCTATTCGTACTGGCACAATCCATACCTGCACAGCAAATGCGGGCATCAATGGTTATGTTTTTATTCCTTGGATTGTTCACATCGGGTTTTTGGCTCTATTCATCCGGTCTCTTGGACTCCCTCGCATTTTCCCGGGCATTAGCGTTGTCACCGCTGGTTTTTTTAGGTGTAAGCGCCGGAGCACTTCTCTTCAAACCATCACTTGAACACATCTACAAACTATTTTGTTTATGTCTGTTGATAGCTCTGGCAAGCTTTGGTTTACTTAGAGTGCTGATAACGGCATGAGCAAAAACATGAATCAATCAAACGTACAAGCATTATCAGGTAAGGCAGCACTCATAACTGGCGCTAGTAGAGGTATCGGTGCAGCAACTGCACGTGAGCTTGCTGAGCAAGGGGTTAGCGTTGCACTGGCTGCAAGAACAGATAACGACGTACAAGCACTTGCTGCTGAGATCAATAAATCAGGTGGTAAGGCAATTGCGCTGGTCTGCGATGTGACGCGCTATGACGACCTGGTTTCAGCGGTTGCCAATACCCAATCGAGCTTTGGCAATATAGACATCCTGGTTAACAACGCAGGTACTATCGATCCGATTGCACACTTAGCAGATTCTGATCCAGAGGGCTGGAGCCAGGTTGTCGACATCAACCTTAAAGGCGTTTACTACGGTATTAGGGCTGTGTTGCCAGCAATGAGCAAACAAGGCTCAGGCACCATAATCAATATAAGCTCTGGCGCTGCAACCAATCCTATCGAAGCCTGGAGCCACTATTGCGCAACCAAAGCTGCGGTGTTATCACTGACAAAGTGCGTCCACAAGGAGTACGCCGATCAGGGTATTCGTTGTATAGGCCTTAGTCCGGGCACTGTTGCCACTGATATGCAAGTCAGCATAAAGCGCTCAGGAATCAACCCGGTTAGCAGGATGGATTTCTCCTCGCATATCCCACCCGAGTGGCCAGCACGAGCAATTGCCTGGCTCTGCAATGAAGAAAGCGACGATTTGCTAGGCACAGACTTCTCCATTAAAACCGAAGAAGGTCGTCGTAGAGTCGGTTTGATCGCTTAGCCAGTACTTGCCCTGTAAAACCCTCGCATTTCAAGACTCGGCTGAAAGACAACAAGCAATCGCCTTGTGCAATCTTTCCAGCACTTCTGCCTTTTCTATGAGAGCTATCGTATCCGCAAGCGACGGAGATTGGGTCCCACCGGTTATTGCAAGTCTAAGCGGTTGCCCTAACTTGCCAAATCCAATACTCAGGGATTCGACAGAACTATCCAACACACCTTGTATTGTCTCTGCATCCCAGCTGTCTATACCATCCAGCCCCGCAGCAGCCGTTTGAAGCACAGGGGCTGTGGCATTCTTAAATTGCTTTTTCGCAGCCTTCTCGTCATAACTGACCGGTGCTTCGTAAAAATACCGAGCAGATTCAGCCATATCTTTCAGGGTTTTTGCTCTGTCTCGAAGTAGGTTTGCAATAGAAGACAATGGCGCACCGGCATCTGTATTTATTCCCAATTGATCAAGGTAGGGTTTTAGTGCATTACCAAGTTGCTGAGCATCAATAGATTGAAGGTATTGCTGATTAACCCAATCCAGCTTTTTATCATCGAAGACCGATCCTGAACGATTGACGGCCTCGAGTGTAAACAGCTCACGCATCTCATCGGCAGTAAACAATTCCTGATCCTGATGTGACCAACCCAGACGAACCAGGTAATTGAGCAAAGCATCCGGCAAATAGCCATCCTTCTGATACTGCATAACACTAACAGCACCATGGCGTTTAGACATGCGTTTTCCATCCTCACCCAAAATCATAGGCAAATGCGCATAGACTGGCCGTTGAGCACCCAGCGCTTCAAGAATGTTGATTTGTCTCGGCGTGTTATTGATGTGATCATCACCGCGAATGACATGCGTAATCTGCATATCCATATCATCCACCACCACTGTAAGGTTATAGGTTGGCGTGCCATCCGAACGCATAATCACTAGATCATCCAACTCCTCGTTGTCGATGACAATGGCCCCTTTCACTGCATCCTCGATCGTGACCTTTCCATTCAATGGGTTACGAAATCGAACAACTGGATCAATACCTGGCGGGGGCGGATCCTTACGATCACGCCAAAAACCGTTGTAGCGCGGCTTCTCTTTTCTCGCAGTAGCTTCCTCTCGCATGATATCCAGCTCGGCTGGTGTGCAATAACAATGATAAGCATGGCCCTCATCAAGAAGCTTCTGAACAATCTCCCGGTATCGATCAAAGCGCTGCGTTTGAAAAATGGGACCTTCGTCATACTCCAGTCCCAGCCATTGCATACCGTCTAGAATCGCTTGAACAGATTCATCGGTCGAACGCGCAGTGTCAGTATCCTCAATGCGCAGCACAAACTCTCCGCCATGTTTACGAGCAAACAAATAGCAAAACAGTGCTGTTCGAGCGCCACCTATGTGCAGATAGCCGGTGGGACTCGGCGCGAATCGGGTACGGACCTTCATATCTGAAATTTGAGCAACAATGAAGCGGGCTGGCAGTGTACCAAAGCACCAGTGCCAATATTCCCTCTATTAATGGGTATTGATTGCACCTGAGTTGATATTCAAGCAGCGTTATACTGGAAGATCGCTCCACTTAGTCAATGTTATGCCAGCGATACCTGAATCAGCAGCCGATCCAGCTGCCGGTGTGCCTCGTCAATCCAATGAGGCATCCAGCACGACCACAAAAAAAATGTCGAATACTTCAAATACGGGCGCTGACAAATCAGCGGTAAAGCGCTGGTACTCAAGCGCTGCGACCAATGTCGGACATGTTAGAAAGATCAATGAAGACTCATTTCTGGATGCCCAGGAAGAGGCTCTGTGGGTGGTCGCTGACGGTATGGGCGGGCACAGCCGCGGGGATCGCGCCAGTCAAGCGATCATTGAAGCACTGCACTCATTTAAAGCGTCCAAAATTGCGCTGGCAAGCGTTGATGACCTGCTTAATCGCCTGAGCGATGCCAATGATGCCTGCAGACGCGCTGCACAGGGGCAAGTCATGGGCAGCACCGTAGCGGCACTCTATCTGCACGACAACAGCGCTTATATCCTGTGGGCGGGTGATAGTCGAATCTATCGTCACAGAAGAGGCGAATTTACACAACTGACCGATGATCACAGTCTTGTACAGGAACTGCACCGCTTGGGTGAACTCACCGCAGAGGAGGCAGAAAATCACCCATCCTCGAACGTAATAACCCGAGCCATAGGCGTTGCTGATGATATCGAGATTCAGGTTCGGCAAATTGATCTGGAACCCGGCGACCGGTTTCTGGTTTGTAGCGATGGATTGTTCAAAGATGTAAGACCATCAGAAGTAGACGCAAACCTAGCGCTGCCCTCTCACAGACAAGCCCTTGATGAATTAGTTAATCTCGCACTGCGTCGCGGCGGCACAGACAATGTCACCGCTATTGTCATACAGATGGCCAACGCCTAAGGACTTGTTCGCAGAGCCGGGAATAAGGGCTTTGCGCACCGAATTGTGAGTAGATTGGCGGGCATTAAGTGCGGGGCCACGCATGCGTTCCCTGCTGTCCCTGCTGTCCCTGCTGTCCCTGCTGTCCCTGCTGTCCCTGCATTGATCCTACTGACCTGACAGGCGAACGAGCAATTACTTCGTTCGAGCAAATATAATACCTTTTGGTATTGCATAATATAAAACCAAAAGGTATTATATTATTTCTCCAACATACGTATCACTCAACGATGAACCTCGACCCCCAGCCGGTTTTTCGGGCTCTATCCGATCCAACCCGACGTCAGATTCTGCTGAATTTGCGCTACCAGGATCAGACCATCGCCCAAGTGGCACAGCCTTTCGACATTACCCGCGCCGCCGTTAAAAAACACCTGAGCATTTTGGAGCAGGGAAATCTGATCAAAGTGCACACGCGTGGGCGTGAGCGCATCAATTCACTACAAGCTAAAAACCTACGCCTGGCAGATGAGTGGCTTAACTATTTCAGTGGCTTTTGGGACGAAAAGTTAAGCGCACTGCAACAGGCTGTAGAGGATTCTCAAAAAGTTGAATCACAAGAATAAATGCCAGCATTGCTTGATGATCGAATGCCGACAAAAGCAGCCTTATTCATAACACCTGACGGTAAATAAAACATAAACATCAGGATACAAATACCACCACTTTTTAACCATAGGTAGACAACACATGAGCAATGACACACTGCAAAAAACCATCTTTCTTAATGCAAGCCCGGATACTGTTTGGGAGTTTCTAACTGATAAAGACAAGCTGGGGCTGTGGTTTCATCCAGCGCAAAATAATCTACAGGCTGGACAAGACTATGCGCTGATCGCCACGGATACCGAAGGAAATGTTGATAAGATTTGTTGGGGCAAAGTATTAGAGATGGACGCACCCAACAGGCTCGTTATGACATTTACTGTCAAACCGCTAGGCACCAACGAATCAACCTTAATCTGGTCACTGGAATCTGCACACGGTGGTACTCGGTTAAGCCTTGAACACTCAGGGTTGGCGAGTGCAGCGGGCGCTGGTCCATTGCCTCTACTCATGGCTATCGACGAAGGATGGGACAAGCATTTTGCTAAACTTCGAACGGTCGCAGTCACGGCCGCTTAATTCAACTGCCTACATGCTCAATCAGCAATGAGGGGGCGTATCGCGCGAGATCGGCACACTGCCGATCTCGACGCACAGAGCAGGTTTTGCATCAGCCCTTCTATGATCAATCAAACCCGTTAACAGTTTTCGCTCATGCAGATCCGTCAGTGCACAATCGCCATACTCGGTGGCGATTCGTTGTTGGTAAAAATCAACTCTTCACCTGATACATCCACAAATACCGTATCACCAGCGATGAAATCGCCTGCCAGGATCAACTGAGCAAGCGGATTTTCCAACTGTTGCTGGATTTCGCGTCGCAAAGGACGTGCACCATAAACCGGGTCAAATCCAGCTTCTCCAATTCGATCAAGTGCAGCATCGCTTATAACCAGATCCAATTGTCTTGCCGCAAGTCGATTTGCCAGCTGCTTAACCTGAATAGACGCAATCATTCGAATATTCTCACTGGACAAAGGTTTGAATACTACCGACTCATCCACGCGGTTAATAAACTCCGGCCTGAAATGCTGGCCGACAATATCCATCACCGCCTTCTTCATGGAATCGTAGTTCTCGTTACCTGACAGCTCTTGAATAACATGGCTACCAAGATTCGAGGTCATGACGATAACGGTATTTCGAAAATCAACGGTGCGCCCTTGCCCATCCGTCAAACGACCATCATCTAATACCTGTAACAATATATTGAACACATCACTGTGCGCTTTCTCGACCTCATCCAGCAGTATGACTGAATAGGGTTTACGCCGTACCGCCTCTGTAAGGTAACCACCTTCCTCATAGCCGACATAGCCAGGGGGAGCTCCAATCAATCGCGCAACCGAGTGCTTTTCCATAAACTCCGACATATCCACTCGAACCATGGCATCGTCAGCATCAAACATGAAGCTGGCTAGCGCTTTGGTGAGTTCTGTCTTGCCCACCCCGGTTGGTCCAAGAAACAAAAACGAACCTATGGGACGGTTAGGGTCCGATAATCCCGCCCTGGATCGACGAATAGCGTCACTGACTGCCTCCACCGCCTCTAGCTGACCGACAACCCTCTTGCCTAAAGCCAGCTCCATGCGAAGCAACTTTTCTTTCTCACCTTCCATCATTTTACTGACAGGGATGCCAGTCCACTTGGCCACAACTTCAGCTATTTCGTCGGCAGTCACATTGGTGCGCAACAGAGTCATTTCCTGATCATCACTGGTTGCCAAAGCAGACGCTAATGATTTTTCCAGCGCTGGGATTTGCCCATATTGCAACTCTGACATTCGAGCCAGATCTCCTGCTCGTCGAGCCGTTTCCAGTTCAAGTTTGACGCGCTCCAGCTCTTCTTTTATACCTGCCGCATTCTGCACCGTTGCCTTTTCTGCATTCCAGATTTCCTCCAGATCAGCAAACTCTTTTCCAAGCGCAGCAACCTCTTCTTCTAGCGTGGCCAGGCGCTGAATAGATGCATCATCAGATTCCTTTGCAAGGGCCTCTCGTTCAATCTTCAATTGAATGATGCGCCGCTCCAGACGATCCAGTTCTTCTGGCTTGGAGTCAATCTCCATACGAATATGGGAAGCAGCCTCATCGATTAAATCTATTGCTTTGTCGGGCAGCTGACGATCGCTTATGTAACGATGAGATAAGGTAGCAGCCGCTACTATTGCAGGGTCTGTTATATCAACCCCATGATGCACTTCGTAGCGCTCCTTTAACCCACGCAAAATTGCTATCGTGTCCTCAACACTGGGTTCATCAACAATGATTTTTTGAAAACGACGTTCAAGCGCGGCATCTTTTTCAACGTATTGCCGGTATTCATCTAATGTTGTTGCACCTATGCAATGCAATTCTCCCCTAGCCAATGCAGGCTTAAGCATATTCCCTGCATCCATTGCACCTTCGGCTTTGCCTGCACCGACCATGGTATGAATTTCATCGATGCACAAAATAACCTGGCCTTCCTGTTTTGACAGATCGCTTAAAACAGATTTTAAGCGCTCTTCAAACTCACCTCGGAACTTGGCACCGGCAATCAGTGCTCCCATATCCAGCGACAACACCCGCTTGTTGCGTATGCCATCGGGTACTTCGCCATCAACGATGCGCTGCGCCAGCCCTTCTACCAACGCCGTTTTACCCACTCCAGGCTCGCCGATGATGACAGGATTGTTTTTAGTTCTGCGTTGCAGTACCTGAATGGCCCGACGGATTTCATCATCTCGACCGATTACAGGGTCTATCTTTCCTTGCTCTGCCCGTTCGGTTAGATCAATGGTGTAACGCTCCAATGCTTTGCGGTTATCCTCTGCATTGGGGTCAGTAACAGGCCCACCTTGAACTTCTTCGATGGTCTTTTTGATAGCTTCGAGGTTAGCGCCATGACTCAACAACAACTCTGCCAGGCTGTTCTTCTTTTCTTCTACTGTCGCGACAACAAACTGCTCAGACGATATGTATTGATCTCCTCGCTGCTGCGCGGCTTTGTCAGTCAAGTTAAGCAAGCGCCCCAGTTCATTGGACACATGTAATTGCCCACTAGCGCCTTCTACCTTGGCAAGGCGATCCAGAGCCTGATCAAGACCGGCTCGAAGACCATTAACGTTTACGCCAGATTGGGCCAGTAGTGGCCGTACCCCGCTCCCATCCTGATCTAGCATGGCTATCATCAGATGAGATGGCTCAATGAATTGATGGTCGCGGCCTAGGGCCAGCGACTGAGCATCTTGTAAAGCCAGCTGAAACTTGCTGGTTAATTTGTCCATTCTCATTGGATTCTCCTAGAGACAATCACAGAATAATTTGATGAACTTAAAGTAGTGCTGCCTGAGATCAATTCAACTCCATCAACCAAGCAAAACGGTTCGCCTGTGTGCATTAGATTCAATTCTATCTGTGCACTTGTATCTCATGCATAAATGAATCCAGTTAATGCCCACTCGATATCCATACCATCGTAGCCATTCGCCCGCTTCTTGCGCCATCACGACGGTGCGAGTGGAACCACTCTGACTGTCGATGAGTGCAGTGTTCACCACCGCTTATAACCACAGTCCGCATTTGTTGCAACTCTTCGCGAGCCAGCGCATACAGATCACACCAGTACTTGCCGGGCGCAGCGCCGTGTTTGAAGGCCCGATGATGGGATGAATTTCTATCAGTAAAAGCCTGACGCACATCCTCCCCCACTTCAAAGGCCTCCGGCCCGATGGCAGGTCCTAACCAAGCATGCAAGGTCAGTTGATCGTCGAAAAGTGTGAGCGCATTCTCAAGAATGCCCGCAGCTAGACCGCGCCAACCTGCATGGACCACCGCAACAGCACTACCCTGAACATCGCTGATGACAACGGGCAGGCAATCCGCTGTCAACACCGCCAGAACCTTGTTTGGCTGATCAGTCCAAGCTCCGTCAGCATTAGCCGCCGCATGCTCCAACCCGCCAGAGAGCTTGGAGGCTTGAACCTCACCCGCCGAATCAGAAGTAGGTAAGGAATCTGGCTCTACTGTATGGATTAAAGCGCTGTGTGTTTGATGTAACCATTCAGGACTGGTTGGGAGCGCGCATGATTCCTGAAGCAATCGACGGTTCTCCATCACCTTCTCTGCCTCGTCGCCAACATGCAGGCCTAGATTGAGAGCATCAAATGGAGCTTCACTGACACCACCCAGGCGTGTTGTACAAAACGCTCTCACGCTAGAATTAACTTGCCAATCTGGCGTAAGAGTCTTTAAAGGGGTCATCTGGGTGGCGTTGCTCTTCTTCACAAAGGAGCGGCCTTATGTAGCTCCTGATCTGCCTTGAATCGCAGAGCCTGGCACAGATGCTCCATATCGCTTGGCATCGCGGCCTCAAAACTAACGGCTTCTTCACTACCTGGATGAATCAGGGAAAGGCGAGTTGCGTGCAAGGCCTGACGCTTAAAATTCGCCACTGCCGGTACCTGCGCAACCTGTCTAGGGATAACCGCTAAACGCCTGCCATAGACGGGATCTCCGATCAAGGCATGGCCGATGTGTGTCATATGAACTCGTATCTGATGTGTTCGACCCGTTTCCAGTTTTACTGATATGCGCGCACAACCCAGGAAACGTTCGGCACATTCATAATGAGTTACCGCTGGCTTGCCATTGTCATTAACCGCCATGCGTTTTCTGTCGCGAGGATGGCGACCAATCGGTGCTTCGATTGTGCCATTGATGGGTACATCACCGATAACCACTGCCGTGTAGTTTCTCCCCATTTCTCTGGCCTGTAGTTGTCGAACCAAATGAGTGTGTGCCTCCAAAGTACGCGCAACCACACATAGACCGGAAGTGTCCTTGTCCAAACGATGCACAATACCGGCGCGAGGCACATTCGAAAGCGTTGGAGAGTAATGCAGAAGGCCATTTAACAAGGTGCCACGCCGATTGCCCGGGGCCGGGTGCATTACAAGACCGGCTGGCTTGTTGATGATAAGAATATGTTCATCCTCAAAAACGATCGACAGATCCAGCGGCTCAGCAATGACATCAGACAGGCTATTAGCATCAGTCAGTGTGTCGGCCAGTAAATCGGGTGTAAGTTGCAGGCTAAGAACCTCGCCACCCAGGACCTTGTCTTTGCTCTTGCGTTTTTTGCCATCGACTGTCAGATATCCATCAACAATCCAGCTCTGTAAGCGGTTTCTCGAATAACTGCCAAAAACCATCGCAGCCACAGCATCTAGACGTCTACCTGCCCAGTCCATCTCTACCCTGAATTGCTTGGCAGGTGAATCTTCCGGCGGGGTTTCAGGATTTATGTCGGTATCATTCACAGAGGTAATCAAATTGCCCAATTTAAGACGGAAAGCTGAATCACGCAAGGGGTTCAACCTTGTCCAGCTACGCTATACTTTTTAGATGATACTCAAGTTCACGCGATTACTCGCCATTGCATCCCTCGGAATCAGCCTCTCAGGTGGAATATTGGCCGGATGTGCAGCGCCACAACCACAGCCTAGCGCGGCTGCGGGCACTGCAGAGCAGCTTTACCGAAGCGCTAAGCGCTCGTTAAATCAAGGTGATTTCCTAACGGCGATCAGCACCTTTGAAACACTGGGTGCCCGATACCCTTTCGGAAGCTATACCCAACAGGCTCAGCTGGATATTGCCTATGCTTATCTTAAGCAGGACGAATTTGACAATGCCATCAACTCAGCTGATCGGTTTATCAAACTGTACCCACGCAATGAAAACATCGATTATGCCTATTATATCAAAGGCATAAGCCACTTCTCGCGCGGCGGATCAGCTATGGAGCGCTTATTTCCTCGAGATCTGGCAAAAGTCAATCAGAACTGGCTTCGCTCTTCGTTTGCCGATTTTGACACGCTGGTTAGACGGTTTCCGGAGAGCAAATACACACCCGATGCACTGGCCAGAATGGCGTATCTCAAAGACGAAATGGCCCGACATGAGCTAATTACAGCAAAATTCTACTACCAGCGCGGTGCAATGGTGGCCACGGTTAATCGTGTCAATTACATACTTGAGCATTTTGATGGCTCTAAACACGTGCCGAATGCTCTGGCGTTGATGGCCGGAGCTTATCAATCCCTCGGGCAAAACGATTTGCAGCAGGATACTTTGGAAGTATTGGCCTTGACTGATCCTGAGCACCCGGCTTTAAAGGACAAAGGCGGTACCTAGAATCCGCTCTATCGGACGCACAGGCTTCTTCTAAGCTGCGCCAAAAGCGGCCACGTCACACAAGGCAAGATAGCTGCATCTGGCTTCAAGACGCATGAGCCGTCTAACCGCCGATACTACGGGGATTTCACCTAAATCTACACACAATGAGCGGTAGCCTTGGTGGTCTGAAATTTGCGTTCACACAAGCAACCATGCGCAAATTCACCACTTTCTAGTGACTGCTAAACAAGCGGAACCACGCTATTCCCCTGTAGCTGAACCGGTGCATGCACCCGATTGGCCTGCCTTGCGTATGGTCAACCAATATAGGTTATTGATTTTACTGGCTTTAGCAGCCATCTACTACCTCTCAGAAGACCAGCGAACTCTCGGCTCACGGAGTGGCGATCTCTTTGAAATCGTGCATCTGGCCTATGTGGTCGCGACACTTGGCTTTGTCTATCTAATTCGTCTTAGAAAACCAACTGTCCATATACAGTTCTTTGTACAGAACTATCTCGATATTCTGTTGATTGGTGGATTGATGTACGCCAGCGGTGGAGTACAAAGTGGACTAGGTCCGTTACTTCTAATCAACCTGGCTTTGCTGAGCCAACTTACATCGCTGCGTCATGCTCTGTTGTTTGCCTCCATAGCAAGCACTGTTGTGATTGGAGAAGAGTTGTTGGCCAAGCTATTGATAAACGGCGATGCCGCTAACTTCGAGGCTACTGCGTTGCTAGGCTCTCAGTTGTTTGTAATCGCTTGGATCATGACTGTGCCGCTGAGAAAGCTCATGCAGCGCCAAATGGCCAGATCCACACACTCAAGGGCTGTTCTGGACGTTGAGCAAATCGCCAATCTCAATGAAGAAATCATTCGCGAGTTAGATTCAGGCGTCGTTGTTATCGACAATGCTCATAACGTACAGCTGATAAACGATACAGCCCGGGCACTACTTGCGGCTGAATTCTTGTCTATGCCAGTGCACATGAAGCGGTTGTGCAGGGAACTTATGCTAAACCTGAGAGCCTTCGAATTATCACCATCCCAGGAATCACGGCCTTTTGAAATAATCAGCAGCGGTGTGTCTGTATTGCCCAACTATATTCCACTCTCAAACGGCGGCATGTTAATAAGGCTGGACGATCATGCACACATAAAACAACAATTTCAACAACTCAAGCTTGCGTCCTTAGGAAGGCTGTCGGCAAGTATCGCTCATGAGATAAGAAATCCTCTTGGCGCAATATCTCACGCAGTTCAGCTCATGCAAGAATCAAGCACTCTGGACCCAAAGGATGCAGAGCTGCTCAAGATTGCCAAACGCCACACCTCAAGAATCAATCGTATTGTTGAAGACGTATTGCAGCTCTCTAATCACCAACAGGTACGCACTGAGCTGCTCAACATTGATGAAATAATTATCACCTTTGCCGAACGCTTTAGATCAGAACACGATCTGAACAGCGAGCAGCTTAATGTCTTTACAGAACACGCTTTAGGCGTGGTCGATCCTGGTCACTTGGATCAGGTCCTTTGGAACCTTTGTACAAACGCCCAATTACACAACCAGGCGAAGGACATTTCAATAACCATAAGTTGTTGGCAAGCACAACGAGGTCTCACCATAGTTGACGTAATCGACAACGGGAGAGGCATATCCGATATTGAGCGCGAAAATCTCTTTGAACCATTTTATTCAACGCATCATGCCGGTACTGGATTAGGTCTCTTTATAATCAGACAATTGTGCGAACTGAACAAAGCACAAATCGAATGTATCAGTCGCGATGCAGGAGCACATTTTCGAATAACACTCTCGACAAGTCAGGATATGGCGGCATGAATAAGCCACATACTGCATTGATCATCGATGACGAAGCAGATATCCGTGAACTGATCGCGATGTCTCTTGATCGAATTGGTTTAGAAACACATACTGCTGCCAATCTTGAAGAGGCGGAGCACTTACTAAATACCTACTCCTTCGATGTCTGCTTGACAGACATGCGGCTTCCAGACGGCAATGGTGTTGATTTTGTCAAGAAAGTACACGTCGTCCAGCCAGATTTACCCGTAGCTGTTATTACTGCGCATGGAAGCATGTCAGCCGCAGTGGAAGCAATGAAAAACGGTGCATTTGATTTCGTTTCAAAACCCGTAGATTTAAAACTATTAAGAAAACTGGTCATACAGGCCATTAAAGCTCGTAGCGACTACCCACCAGACAAAGAAGGTAATGAATCGCAACAAACAAGCCTCAAATCCTCCAATGGACACATACCTCCCACCCTTACTGATCTATCGGGCCGAGTTAAAACGCAGAACGCAAACGTACCCTTAGTAGGGCAAGAAAGCCTGATTGGTTGTTCAGCTCCTATGCAACTGTTACGCAATATGATTCGAAAAGTTGCACGTACCAACGCTCCGGTCTGGGTAACAGGTGAATCAGGAACTGGCAAAGAATTGATCGCCAGGTTAATACATGACAATAGCCCTCGCGCAAATTCGCAATTCGTTGCCGTCAATTGTGGAGCGATACCATCCGAGTTGATGGAGAGCGAAATGTTCGGTCATCGAAAAGGGAGTTTTACAGGAGCACATTCTGATCATGATGGTCTTTTCATACGTGCTACAGGCGGCACTCTTTTTTTAGACGAGGTTGCTGAGCTACCTCTGCACATGCAAGTAAAACTACTTCGAGCAATTCAAGAACGCAGTATTAGACCAGTGGGCAGCTCCAATGAAATAATGACTGACGCAAGAATTGTAAGCGCAAGTCATAAAAATCTTGCAAAAGAAGTTGAAGAAGGCCGCTTCAGACACGACCTTTACTATCGCCTGAATGTCATATGCATTAAGGCGCCAAGTTTGCGCGAGCGATGTGAAGACGTAGTAGATATTGCCCACCACATTTTAAAATCTATAGCTAAAGATGAAGGGATCACAAAGCCTACAACGCTCTCTCCTGACGCTGAAAAACATCTGTCTCTATACGCCTTTCCTGGCAACGTACGTGAGCTTGAAAACATACTTGAACGCGCTGTTGCAATGACGGATGGTAAACAGATCGATGCAGTTGATTTAAACATCGATGTAAATCAACTGGAGCTCTTGAACACCAACTCCACGGTTACAAACACAGTAGCATCAAAAGTATCCAGCGAAGTAGAGCTGATCAAGACAGTTCTAAACAACACGCACTGGAATAGAAAAGCAGCAGCGCAGCAACTCGGACTGACCTATCGACAATTGCGCTACCGTATAAAACAACATGGCCTTGACCAGGACAAAACAGGTACATAACTGCCTTTTAGCCTCACTCAACAAGGTAAAGCAAGGCAAAACAACTTAAACGGATCCCGTTTTGTCACATACACGACATACGGATTGTCACTTATTAACAATAGTGTCACTCAAATATACCAAGGAGTTCAACATAGCGTTACTTCACACAAAACATATCTATTTGATTTAATTGTATTTTTTTTCAATCACACGATTAATACACCGCTGGCATAACCCATGCACTTAACCATTTGTCCTCAAGGACGATACATCGTTCGTAGGTTTGGCTTGACACCGATCTACATAAAAATTTAATCTCTGGAGATAAACCAAAAATGGTTAAGACACAAAAAGGTTTTACACTAATCGAACTCATGATCGTAATCGCGATCATCGGTATTCTGGCTGCGGTTGCTGTTCCTCAGTATGGTCAGTACACAAAGCGTGCTAAGTTTGTTGGTGAAGTTGTAGCCCAAACCGCACCATTCAAAGCAGCAATCAGCCTGTGCGTTCAAGATCAGAATGTAACGCCGATCGTGGCCTGCGGAGCTGGCACCAACAATATCCCGGCTGCAGTGGGAGCCGTTGGTGCCTTGGCAGGTCTGGACGCAACCGCTGCTGGCGTAATCACAGCCACTGGTAATGCTGAAGTTGATGCTGACACTTACACGCTTACACCAGCGTACACACCAGCCACAAACACTCTGACATGGACAGTAGGTGGTACATGTCTGGCAAATGGCCTGTGCCGCCAATAAGTTCGCTTAGCTTAGTTTAGTTTAGGTAGATCCGGGGGCTCTCTTGGAGAGCCCCTTTTTTGTTTCAGAACTTAAAAGGAATCTAACGTGAATTCCCATCACCCCAAAGCTAGAGGATTCACTCTTATTGAACTCATGATCGTAATCGCGATCATTGGCATTCTCGCTAGCGTTGCAGTACCTCAATACGCTCGTTATACCAAGATGGCCAAATTCTCAGAGCTGATCACGCTGACTTCAACATACAAGTCAGCGGTACAGCTGTGTATTCAGGATTTGAACCAGACAGTAGGCTGCTCTGCCGGAACCAATGGTGTGCCACCCAATTTATCTGGCCCAAATCGATATATGCAGAGCCACACGACGCTAAATGGGGTTATTACTATAACCGCAACCGCGAAAGTAGAAAACCTGTCATATCAACTTATCCCATTGTACGACCCACCAACCAACACAACCACCTGGACTGTAGGCGGCACATGCTTGGCAGCCAATTATTGCAGACCCTGATACAACCAAACTCTTCCAGTCAACACTTAAATACTGAAGTTCCTTTAAATTACTTGCGCAATAGCGTGCCTGAAGACTGGCACTTCTCAAATACAACCACTCAACTCAAGCCTTGCGCGCTAAAGCAGCGGCAAAATCTGCCGATTCCAATTGCATAGACGATATTTCGGTTCGCGTAAACCAAAGGCTTTGAGAATACAAAATGACAGCCACTAGCAATTTGAATGGAATCGCCAGGCAACTGGTCAATCAGGGCCTTGTTACCTCAGAAATTGCCACCGAGGCAATGGAATCGAGTGAAAAAAACAAGCTGCCCTTCATTACCGCTCTGATGCAATCTGGCGAAGCTGATGCAAGAGCAATTGCCCATTATGTGGCTGCAGATTTCGGGTTACCTATTTTCGATTTGAATACCCTCCAATCAGAGAGCCTCCCAACCGAATTCATCAAAGACGAATTAGTCACGTCTCAAAACGCTATACCCATCGCGAAGCGGGGATCAAGACTATTCATCGCAATCTCAGACCCCACTAATAGCGAACCACTTGATAAGTATAAGTTTGCCTCAGGCCTCAGTGTCGAAGCGGTAGTGGTCGAAGAAACTAAATTAGCGGAGCTTCGCGCTCGCTTTTTAGAGGGTAATGATGCTCTGTCAGAGGACCTCGATGATAGCTTCGATCTAGAGGTAGACAATACAGATGGCACTGAAGCCGAAGATGATCCATCAGGCGTTGACGAAACACCAGTTGTCAGATTTGTAAACAAGGTTCTCCTCGACGCGATCAAAAAAGGAGCTTCAGATATACACGTAGAACCATATGAGAAGATCTTTCGCATACGATTTAGAGTAGATGGCGTTCTGGAAGAGGTTGTACACCCACCTCTGGCCATGGCGGGTCGTCTCACAGCCAGAATCAAAGTTATGTCCAGGATGGATATATCGGAGAGGCGCGTTCCACAGGATGGAAGGATAAAGCTTAAAATTTCGAAAACCAAGGCAATTGATTTTCGAGTAAACACTTGCCCCACGCTATTCGGAGAGAAAACCGTACTTCGAATTCTAGATCCCAGTAGCGCACAGCTCGGAATAGACGCACTAGGCTATGAACCAGAACAGAAGCAACTGTACATGGACGCACTTGCCAACCCATATGGAATGATTCTGGTTACTGGACCAACAGGAAGTGGCAAAACCGTATCACTCTATACCGGTCTAAACATACTTAATGAACCAGGCACCAATATTTCGACTGCGGAAGACCCAGCAGAAATAAACCTAGCTGGCATAAATCAGGTTAACGTAAATCCAAAAGCCGGCTTAACTTTTGCCGAGGCTCTAAAATCATTCCTGAGGCAGGATCCAGATGTAATTATGGTTGGAGAAATACGTGATCTAGAAACGGCAAGTATTGCAGTCAAAGCAGCGCAAACGGGTCATCTAGTCTTGTCAACACTCCATACCAACGACGCACCGCAAACGCTATCACGTCTCATCAATATGGGCGTACCTCCTTTTAATATAGCAACAGCTGTTTCGCTAATCATCGCACAGCGACTAGGTCGAAGACTATGTGAATCCTGCAAAGCGCCAGAAGATGATTTGCCCAAGGATTTACTGCTACAGGAAGGCTTCAAAGAAGAAGTAGTTAACGATCTAAAATTGTTCAAAGCGGTTGGTTGCAAGAAATGTAACAAAGGTTACAAAGGGCGAGTAGGTATCTACCAGGTTATGAAAATCAGTGAAGATATCGGAAAAATTATCATGGCCGGCGGTAATGCCATCGAAATAGCAGCCCAAGCAAAAGCAGAAAGTATTCCTGACCTTCGAGAATCAGCCCTAAAAAAAGTCGCACAGGGCGTAATGAGTCTGGAAGAAGCCAACCGTGTGACAAAGGACTAGATAATGGCAAAGTCAGCAGCCAAAGCACCAATATTGTTTGAGTGGGAAGGTAAGAGCTCAACCGGCCATAAACAAAAAGGCCTCATATCCAGTCCAAGTGCTGAACTGGTGAAAGCAAAGCTTCGCAGGCAAGGTATCTTGCCTACAAAAATTAAAAAGAAGCGCAAAGAGTTTGGTGGAAAACAGAAAATCGAGGCAAGCGATATAGCACTATTTGCCCGTCAGTTAACGACGATGATGGGTGCGGGCGTACCGATGGTTCAATCCTTCGAAATCGTGGCCAATGGCATGGAAAACAAATCCATGCGAGACATGGTCAATGGAATAAAGGCCGAAGTCGAATCAGGAAGCAATCTGACTAATTCCCTTAGGAAATATCCAGATCAATTTGACGACCTTTTTTGCAGTTTGACAGAAGCTGGTGAACAATCAGGAACCCTGGAAACGCTATTGGGTGAAATAGCAAGCTACAAAGAAAAATCGGAATCTCTGAAGAAAAAAATCAAGAAGGCTATGTTCTATCCCATAGCAGTTTTGATAATCGCCTTTATTGTTACCGCTATTCTGTTGGTATTTGTTGTTCCTCAATTTGAAGACTTGTTCGTTGGCATGGGTGGAGATCTACCTGCCTTTACAAAAATGATTGTTAGTGCTTCAGAATTCATGCAGAAATGGTGGTACGTACTGTTCGGTGGAGTAGGTTTATTGGTTTGGACCTTTGCGCAAGCAAAGAAACGGTCGGTTAAGTTCTCTGAAATGTTGGACCGATTCGCGCTTAAAGCTCCTGTTTTCGGAGAAATAGTTGTAAAGGCAGCCACAGCAAGATTTGCCAGAACTCTAGGCACAATGTCTAAGGCAGGGGTTCCCCTGGTAGAGGCCATGGAATCTGTTGCTGGTGTGGCCGGGAATTCGGTTTTCGAAAAAGCAATACTGAAAATGAAGGATGAGGCGGCGACCGGGCAACGCCTTACAACATCAATTGAAAGCTCAGGCCTTTTCTCCAACATGGTCGTACAGATGGTAGCTATAGGCGAAGAATCTGGCTCAATTGACGACATGCTCGGGAAGGTTGCTGACTACTACGAAGAGGAAGTAGATAACGCTGTAGACGCAATGACCTCTCTGATGGAGCCGATGATCATGGCTTTTCTCGGCGTGGTGATAGGTGGGTTGGTTGTAGGTATGTACTTACCGATATTCAAGATGGGTGATGCATTCTAGAAGGCCGGTAAGCTTTCAGAAATAACCAACTAACGCAGATTTTGCGTCAACACTAGATTCCATCCATAATAGACACATGACTTTTCTAGACGCCTTGCAACACAACGCCGTTCTATTCTACGGCGTTGTTGCTTTCGTTAGCCTAATGGTTGGCAGCTTTTTGAATGTTGTTATTCATCGTCTCCCGATTATGATGGAGCGGTCGTGGCGGGCTGGCATTGAAGAGTTCGAGAACGAACAAAATCCGACCAACTTGGAAGTCGGAACACTGGCGACTACTAACGGCATGGACGACGCAATGCCTAATGCTATTCCTGGGCCGCAAATTTCCAGCGATTCCAACAGCGAACAATTCAACCTCGCCGTTCCGAGGTCACAATGCCCGTCATGCGGAAGCGAAATCAAGTCTTGGCAGAACATTCCGGTAGTCAGCTATTTGATGCTGCGAGGAAAATGCGCCAATTGCAAAACTGCTATCTCCGCTCGTTACCCCATTGTCGAGTTCGCCACCATGCTGCTGTCTTTGTTAGTGGCCTGGCAGCTTGGACCTACGCCACAAGCCGCTCTTGGTATTGTGGTCACTTGGTTTTTAGTGTCCATGTCAATGATCGATATTGATCATCAGCTACTACCAGACTCCCTCACCCTTCCGCTTATGTGGATTGGATTACTGGCAGCCCTAGCCCCGGTGTTTACCGATTTGCGCTCGGCCGTTATTGGTGCGGCAGCGGGGTACATGATTCTGTGGACGATCTACCAGCTTTTTCGAATAATTACGGGAAAGGAAGGCATGGGATTTGGCGACTTCAAACTTCTTGCCGCAATCGGTGCTCTTTTAGGCTGGCAGGCCCTGCCAGTGGTTATTCTTCTATCGTCATTGGTTGGAGCAGTTGTTGGAGTCACGATAATCGCACTCACAGGTCGAGATAAGAACATTCCAATCCCATTCGGCCCTTATCTAGCAGCCGCGGGTTGGATCGCCATGCTTTGGGGTGAATCGTTAAGTAACTGGTACTATAGCTTTCTAGCTTAGATTTCGCCGGGGATTTTCCAGCCATGATGTTGATCGGTCTCACCGGTGGCATTGCCAGTGGCAAGACTACAGTGTCAGATTGTTTCGCCAATCTAGGGGTACCTCTATTAGATGCCGATTTACTGGCCAGAGAGGTTGTGCTACCTGGTAGTGAAGGCTTAGAAGCTCTAGTTGCCTATTTTACTACGGCAATACTCACAGCTACAGGTGAATTGGATCGAGCAAAGCTTCGGCATATTGTGTTCAACAATCCAGCCGATCGTGCCTTCTTGGACAAAACACTCCATCCACTAATTAGACAGCTATCCGATAGGCGGATTGATGAGGCACGAGACCAACACTACCCTTATCTAATCTATGCTATTCCACTGTTATTAGAAACTGATCAAATATCAAGGTTTGACAGAGTGATTGTCGTGGATGTACCCCAAAGTCTGCAGATCGAAAGGCTTAAACGAAGAGACAACAGCACCAGTGAAGAGGTAACTTTAATACTTGCTGCTCAAGCCACCAGAAATGAAAGATTACATATTGCAGATGATGTAATCGACAATGCCGGTTCTATCGCAGACACTCGGCAACAGGTAATTGCTTTGCATGAACAGTATATGACGTTAGCTCAGCAGTCGGGCTAATGCTCTTGCCTGGATCTCAACACCACATCTTAGCGGCGCTTTATCCTTACATATGCGGCTTGCTAGTTTCCACAAAGTTGCAAATCTTGCGCCATTATATTTACAACCGGCTCATATGAAGCGAAGCTTGAATCGCCCGAAACTACTGAGACATCCAAATTACCATCAACACCAATTTGCGCATCTATCGTATAAATAAAACCATTTTCATTAATAGTGTATTCAGTGGTGTTCACCTTGGTTATTGGATGGGTTGCCGCGTTAAAGCAATTCTGATTAGGATCCTCTCTGACATAAGTCCAATCACCTACATCAGAAATCACAATGTAGAGTTGGTTAGCTCCGCCAAAATTTGGATTCCAGAACCCAGCTATTGCAGTTGTATCACTGCCGATCGCACTGGCAGGAGTACCACTCGCAGTGCCACTACCAGAACCACTAGCAGCAGAGCCTACCAAATCTTCGCTCGTGTCTCTGACACCACAGCCGACGATAACAAAGGTTGACAGTGTCCCTACAAGTGCAAGCTTGCTCATAATCTGGTGACGCGTTTTTGCGATAGCATCACAGGAATTCATATATTTCATGAAATTGCTATAGCAGAACACATGCCGAAAGAGAGGTTGATTCAGATTTATAGCGCTATAGTGCAGTTAAAAAGCGCATCATTAGCTTAATCGTGCCCAACTAACTCTGCCACAACATCCATTGTCTTTAGTAGTGGCGTGGCAGCTAGGCCCTACCCCACAAGCGGTGCTTGGTATAGTTGTTACGTGGCTTCTTGTATCAATGTTAATGATCGAATTCGATTATCAACTGCTGCCTGACTCCCTCACGCCGCCGCTCATGTGGATTGGATTATTGGCAGCACTGGCCCCGGTATTCACTGATATACGTTCGGACGTTATTGATGCAGCGGCAGAATACATGATCCTCTGGACGATCTTCCAGCTTTTCCGAATAATCACAGGAAAGGAAGGTATGGGATTTGGCGGCTTCAAACTACTTGCAGCTCTCGGTGCTCTCTTAGCTTGGCAAGCCCTGCCAGTGGTTATTCTGCTTTCTTCACTGCTTGGAGCAGTTGTCGGTGTCACCATCATTGCCTTTACAGGACGCGACAAGAACATCCCGTCGATAGAATAATCGTAGTGGATGTACCCGAATCCTTACAACTCGAAAGGCTCACCCAAAGAGATGGGGGTAGTTTTGATGAGGCCAAGTCTATACTCGCCACTCAGGCGAAACGGGAAGAACGGCTTATCCATCAACAAAAAACGCAACTCTCAACGAATTTCGACAGTTTGCCTACGAATGAAAATACCACAGTGCAATAAGAATCGAAGGGAAATTGATAAAAACCACTGATAATTCATTCAGCTACTGCTATATCAATACCTCAGGCAAGGCACCTTCCTGGCTCCATTACACACAAACTAGTTCGTCTAA
>JBGCEO010000017.1:0-32805 GCA_045106475.1 Granulosicoccus sp. | reverse complement strand
ACATTATCGCCAATGGTGGCACCACCCAGCGCGTTGAATATCACTACGTCGAACTGCTCAGTGGGCTCGGGTACAGCATCCAGTGCTATATCGTAAGTAATAAATTGCGATGTACTATCTCCATCGCCCCAGTTCAGAGTGCCCGATAGCGGTGCAGTGACTGCATAGTCAGATGGCGCAAAAGCCGTATCACTAGCACTGTTAAACCCTGCGTTAAAGTCCACTGACACAGCACCATCATCACCACCGGTACGAGTCACTTCCAACGTAACAGTCAGGTCTGCTTCGTTCACCGTGTAATCGGTTATGAATGACAACTCACCAGGTGTGGGTGCAGGGTCGTTGTTTAGAATGTTAACGGTGGCGGAGTTATTGGTTCCATCTATCACAGCGCCGCCGGTAACGTTTGATAGGTTGGCCGTAAAGGCCTCGGTCGGCTCAAACAGCGTGTCGTCAACGATGTCGATCTCAACCGTTCGATCACCTATTTCACCGTCTCTCCAGGTGAATGTGCCCGACAGTGGTTCGGATACACCGAAGTCCACGCCTGCTTGAGCAGCCCCTCCAGAGGCAATGGAAAAATCAGCAGTAACGTCGCCACTGGAACCCACGGATCGCCTGGCAACTAAAGTGACAAAGCGCACATCCTCTGAAACATTTTGCGTCGGTGGACCAAAGGAGATGACTCCCGGATCACCCGCAGCATTTATAATCGTCACGGTTGCGTCACCCGGACCTATAGCACGAAAACCATCAACGTCTCGGACAATGAATGTTTCGTCGCCCTCGCTGGTATCCGAATCGGCAATGGCCTCAAAGCGCACCATGCGAATCCCGTCTTCACCGTCGCCCCAACCTAACCCGGATCGGCTGGTGCGCTCATAATCAACACCGTCCTCGGCGGTGACATCAATGCCAAACATTGTGACGCTAACAAAACCATCAGTACCGCCTACTCGTTCTATCTGTACCTCAACGAAGTTGTTAGGCCCCTCCTCGTTTATGACATAGGGTTCACCAACAAACCGAAGTTGACCGGGATTGAGATCGACAATTGTCAGATCAGTTTCATCGGGACTGCCAATGGCAGTGTCTCCGCTGACATCGGTGATCCGGAGAACGAGGTTCTCGTCGCCCTCAATCACAAGGTCGTCAAACAAACTAATGTTAATGGTCTTTGGCGAAGTGTCGCCTGCGGCCCAGTTGACGACTGTGGGGCTGTTGAAATCAACATCGGACGAGTCAGCGCTGCCAGAGACGGCCTCCACCTGAGCTCTAGCGGTCCCCACAGGCAGAGTCGCACCGGCAGCTAAAACACGTTCGAGCACTATAGTGACGTTAGTGTCCTCTTCACCAATGTAGCTACGTTCTTGAAATTGGACAAGTGTATTGGGCCCGGCGGGGGCAGGATCACTGATCGTCACCTCGGTGTTGCGCAGCGTACCGATGTCACTATTGGAGCTAACATCCAGGATTCTAAATAGAAATGTTTCTTCACCCTCTGCGAAGGCATCAGTAACAAGAGGAACAGAGAATGTCTTGCTCCCTAGCTCGCCATCCATCCAGCCGATCGTCACGTTCGCAGGGAACGTAATGTCGGCACTGTCTGCACGCCCCGCTCCTGGAGGAGAGAAAATTGGACCCACCAGCGCGGTGGCGGCCCCCGAAGCACCGCCACTAGCATCTGGGCTCCTTATGAGAGATATTTCCAGCGTTTGCCCTTCGGTACCGCTAACGGTTGCAGACGCGAAAGCGATGGTAGGGTCAACAGAGGACTGGCCATAAGCCATACCAGACACCATTCCGGCGAACGCCAAAACAAGAACACCGATGCTGCGGATGAGCCGAGCCCTGCGCATATTTGCCAAACGCATCACTACTCCCTGAGATCTACACAAGCAGGTTGGCCTACATAGACAAAATGGATTGTCGGTTGGCCAAACGATAGGCCACTCGTGATTATCCGGTTGAGGCTACGCGTGACCGGTATCAGGGTCAATAAGACTAAAGACCAAGTTTAAAGATTGTGTTCATCGCTTCACAACGTGATAGCCGTCACATCTAAAAGCGCGGGAAACTCAACAAAGCGCAACAGGCCAACGATACGGCTGAATCTCAAGATAAAAGCCGACGACAATGCCCACCGATTTTGCTAAAACCGTCTCAAAGGCTCAACCGCAATGCTTTATGTCGAGCTGGGATCAATGTCACAAATACAATCGATCAGCGTTGCGGTTCCAACATCGATAATAGGAGAGCGTGAGGGAAACTAACTTGAGGAGAGTTCAACGCTTAAGGCAAGAACTACGTGATTTCATCGCGATTATGAAGCCGACCGAATATCATGTCGTAATTGCCAGCAATCTGAGGACGGGATTCGCAAACAGCACTATTCTGCTAACGTGTTTATTGTGCCAGCGTTAGTCAAGCACTTCCCTGTTGGGCTAATTGCTTGTCATCGCATGAGTCGCCATTGATTCCATGACAAGGCTTGGTCAAGCCTTGTCATGGTTCACTGACTTGTTCTGCAATATGATGCTGCCGTTTGTAGTATTTCCGGCGAATAAAGTAGGCATCCAAGTCGACAGCACTAAGGTGCTAACCAACATAGAGATTGTCAGGGCAATTTCACAAAATTGCCCTGAATTCAAATCATGCGCTCAGACAGTCTTGAAGAAGGCGATGGATTCTTTTAGCTCTCTTGCTTGCGTGCCAATCTTTTCACTGCTTGCGGCAACTTGCTCAACCAGCGATGCATTTTGTTGCGTAAGGTCATCCATCAGACCTATCGCATTGTTGACGTGGTCAATACCAACAGACTGTTCTTGGCAAGAGCTGGTAATCTCAGCGACGATATCACTAACCTGTACTACTGACGAGACTATTTCTTCCAAAGTTTTACCGGAGCGATTAACTAACTCCGTACCACTTTCAACCTTTATGACACTGTCTTGTATCAGGTCTTTGATCTCCTTTGCAGCAGTAGCACTACGGCCCGCTAAGCTGCGCACTTCGCTGGCGACCACCGCAAAACCACGGCCCTGCTCGCCGGCTCGAGCTGCCTCTACTGCAGCGTTCAACGCCAGCAGGTTGGTCTGAAATGCGATCTCATCAATGACGCTGATAATATCGGCTATTTTTGAGCTTGAATGGTTAATCTCATTCATCGCCGATACGGCGTTTCCGACCACATCACCCCCACGTTCTGCCCGATCAAGTGCAGTTTTGACCAATTCGTTAGCGTGCTGAGCGTTATCAGCATTTTGCTTGACGCTGCCAGTCATCTCTTTAATATTTGATGCTGTTTTCTCCAGATTTGATGCCTGTTGCTCTGTGCGGGTGCTTAGATTTAAATTTCCTCGCGCTATCTCCACAGAACCATTCTGCACTTCTGCCGCTGATGTTTTTATTGAATCTACAACCTCTGCCAAACCGGCCCGCATGTTTACCATCGCGTTAAATACACCGGTCAGTTTTTTATTCGTTTGCTCTCCGTTGTGAGGGCGCAGTTCGCCGTCGCTTATATCCTTTGCAAAATTCATAATGCAATTTGGATCGCTGCCCATTTGTCTGGCAACACTTATGTAGGTAGTTATGGAAACGAATAGCCCAAGTATTGCTCCAATCACAAATACTATGGCAATAAGCTTAAGAGCCTGTTGTTCCAATTGCTCCGCCTCTAGTGCTGTGGCCGCTGTAAAGTCTTCAAGATTATGCAATAAGTTCTCGAGCTCAACAATTAATAAGCCTTCTTGTTCCTCGATATCAGATAGGAGTGCTTCTAATTCAGCGTTGAATCCAATCCGTTTAATATTATCCAGCAGCTCTATGCCGTGTTCATCGAAGAGTTTATGTTTACCTTCAATGTCCAGTAATTTATTACTGATCTCTTTAAATTTTTCTGCAGCTTCAGGGCTATGAGCCAAATCTACCCCCGCGAGGGCAATTTTTTCAGCGCTATTTATATCGGTATTAACAGACTCCGATAATTTTAAAAAATTATTGTATGCTCCATCAAATTTCTGATGGCTTTGATCGTATTCAAGCACTACCCGAACAGCGCGCTCCAACTCCAACGCTTGCTTGACTTGCTTCGTGGTGATTTCGGCCAAAAGATTTGTGATTGGAATGTCCTCTTCAGCAATTTCAACCAGATAAGAGCCAATGGTATTTATTTTATAAATAGAAATACCATTGCTTACTATCATTGCTGAGAGCAAGACACCTACAAGAAAAATCATTCGAGTAGATAGTTTCATTTGCGTGTTAGTTTTTTTAAAAAACATGGGAACTCTCGATGAAGAAGATACAATCACGTGCAAGATAAACAAGAACGCTTTAAAAGTTGCAGATGTTCTGGTGAACTATTGGCGAAAGATAAAAATAACAGTGATTAAAAATCTGACTAATTCAGCCACTGAAGTGTTCAATGTATCGACAAACTCAGGCTTTTTTTTCAACACTTAGTGTTATTAGTTTTAAAGATTTAAATAAACTCGTCGTCACAATCGTTAAGTGCCCCTGTTTTTTGCATCTGGCGTATTGGTCATACTGGAGCACTAAAACATCTCGACTGCACACGAAGAATTTGATTAACCGCTGCATGGCAATGCTTAATCTTGATGTGTGAGGTGTTACGGTTACTTAGCAACACAAAGAAATTTCCACGTCGGCCGTTCAGTCAGACCCAAGGTGATTGCTAGATGTGCCCGTGCTTCATGGGCCTCCAAGAATTCATCGCCCACCTGCTACCCAGATGCCAAATACGATACGGCACGCGAATTTGACGCACTTTCACTGGAAATCTGAGTTTATGGTTCCGGGCGAACTGGATGATGTGATTAAAATTCAACAAAACACGCAAACCAGCGGTATCGGTGAGGTAACAAAATACCCCGACTGCGTGTAACATCGTATTATTAGCATCCAGACTATAGTTCGATTTCATAGCGCCAATTCACACGAAGAAACAGCATGAAAACGGACCGTAGGTGGTAAGCTAAAAACTCTGCGGCGCAGACTCCAGACAACCTTGACGAGGTACAAGCTGAATGGCTGTGCTTCCAGAAAATCACTGAAAAGGGATCACTATGAAATATCAGATTTTGAGCGCATTGGGCGCATTTGCGATGGGCACATCCGTGGTATCGGCAGACTTCTCCCTGACGATCCTGCATACCAACGACATACACAGCCGAATTGAGTCTATAAACAAGTATGACTCCACCTGTGACGCCGAAGGTGAAGCCGAAGGAAAATGCTTCGGTGGAATGGCTCGAGTCAAAACCAAAATGGACGAGCTGCGCACGCAGCTGGGCAATCAGAATGTGCTCGTTCTAGATGCAGGCGATCCGTTCCAGGGTTCCTTGTTCTACACCACTTATAAAGGTGAAGCCGAAGCAAAGTTCATGGAAGTCATCGGTTATGACGCCATGGCAGTGGGTAACCATGAATTCGATGATGGTCCGGAGGGCCTGGCAAAATTTATCGATGCAGTCTCATTCCCGGTGCTATCAGGCAACATCGATGTCAGTGAAGAGGGGAGCTTGTCCGGAAAAGTCGAGGATCACCTAATCCTTGAAGTCGGAGGAGAGAAGATCGGGATCGTCTCAGCGCTTGCCACTGATACCGTCGATACGTCCAGCCCGGGCGAGAAGGTAATGTTCCAGGATGAAATAGAAGCACTCAAAGCCGATGTGGCCGAACTGGAGGCTGCAGGCGTCAGCATGATTATCGCGCTTAACCACGTTGGTCTGAGCAAAGACCTGGAGATCGCTGCGGCGGTACCGGGCATCGATGTGGTTATTGGGGGGCACAGCCACACGCTTATGTCCAATACAGAAGAAGGCGCACCTGCCTACCCCAGCATGGTGGGTGATACAGCCGTCGCTCAAGCATATGCCTACTCTAAATACATTGGGAAACTGGCGGTCACTTTCGATGATGACGGTAAGCTAATCACCGCTGAAGGTGAGCCTGTGTTGCTGGATTCTTCAGTTACGCCTGATGCAACGATGTCTGCACAGATTGCGGAAATGGGCGCACCTATTGAGGAGATGAAAAAACGAGTTGTGGCTAAGACTTCAGATGTGGTCGACGGGGATCGAGCAGTCTGTCGTGTTACCGAATGCCCCATGGGCAATCTCGTCGCCGACGCCATGTTGGATCGTGTTAAAGATCAAGGTGTGACCATAGCGATTCAAAATGGCGGTGGCTTACGTGCCTCTATCGACGCAGGCGAGGTCACCATGGGTGAGGTGCTCTCCGTACTGCCTTTCCAGAATACGTTATCCACTTTTGAGGTAACCGGTCAGATCATCATCGATGCCCTGGAAAATGGTGTAAGCCAGGTGGAGGAAGTGAAAGGACGATTCCCGCAAGTTGCGGGTATTAAGTTCACTTGGGACGCATCTGTTGCTCCAAACGAAGGTCGCATACAAGAAGTCATGGTCATGGACGGTGACAGCTTTGCACCGATTGATCCTGCTGCCACATATTCGGTCGTGTCCAACAACTATGTACGTAATGGTGGTGATGGCTACAAGATGTTTAGAGAGGCCAGCAACGCCTATGACTATGGCCCAGACTTAGCAGACGTTACCGCTGAATTCATGGCCGCGCAGGTTGACTATTCACCCTACACCGATGGCCGTATATCGCAGAAGTAATTAGTATTCACTCCGCAGTCAGAAGGGAGCTAAACATAGCTCCCTTTTGATAGTGAGGTATCTCTTAACGCCGACCGAGGAACCAGGCAAAAACAACCCTCCAGCTTCATCTGCGTAATGAGATGTGCACCGGCGATCATTGTCGATAGGCCGAATGGCACAGAAATCGCAGTATGAGTCGTTGCTGCCGCATGCCTACCCAGACTCGGTATCCGGCACCTCACCCCAACGCACGCAACGTTAACGATTCAATGGCGATCTTGGCACGGAGAATGCGGCTTTACTCATCAAACGATACTCCGTTTTCGCCGGTGATTACATGGCTACTGGCTACATCACGGATGCATGCTTGATTTGAGTCTGGGCTCGCTCGACACTCTTTGGTCGATATCGAAGGAATGGCTCTAACATGACCTTGCGAGTGTTAAATGGCCACAACGACAATCGATTCTGCACCCAGCGATCCTGCCACTAGCGGGACTCTATCTCACGCTAAAGCGCAATCAAGCTTCCACCCACTTAGATCGGCTTTGCTGCTTCGCTATGCTCTACTCAATATTTTGGCATTTGCAGCATTAGGCGTCGCCTACCTGGAGGGATATGTACAGCAGGTCGTTGATGCTGATCAAACGTATTTATCGGTAGTGATCTTCGCAGCCTTTTTAGTCGGTTTGATGACGAGCACCTGGCGCGCCTGGCAGATCAGTCTGGATATCGATACTGTTAATGAGGCGCTTCGCAATGACTCAACATCGAACACGGCAGAGACAAACAGAGTCGCATCGTCACACATTCTCAGCAGCGCTCCTCAAGGCGCACAGCGTATGCGACTGGCACAACGCATTGCTCTGGTTCGCCATATCGCAAATACCCTGGTACTACTCGGATTAATTGGTACCGTGTTGGGATTCATTATCGCACTCTCGGGTGTTGACCCTACCGGTGCCTCTGATGTCACTGCTATCGCACCGATGGTCTCTACGCTTATTCAAGGTATGTCTACAGCGTTGTACACCACACTGATCGGCTCCATCTTTAATGTTTGGCTGATGGCAAACTATCAACTGCTATCGGGCGGGACGGTGGAATTAATGAGTGCCTGGTTGCAATGGATTGAGAGCGATGCGTGAGCTTGAGCTATTTGATGAAGAGAGCGGCACAACTCTGTTTCGCGACGTCATCATGCTGGCCCTTGCCGGGTTTGTCACGCTTGTCATGTTGTTGTTACCACACATACACCCGGAAGCTGTCGCTACCGATACGGCGCAAGCACCTGGCAACATGATCGTGGAGCTGCGTTGGCCAGACGATGTGGATGCGGATATCGATCTATGGGTGCAGGCGCCGGGAGATGTACCGGTGGGATATTCAAACAAAGGTGGCAAGGTGTTCGATTTGTTGCGCGATGATCTGGGCCTAAACGCTGATATCACCGGGCTCAATTATGAGTTCGCCTACAGTCGAGGTGCTCCGGCAGGCGAGTATGCAGTGAATGTTCATTATTACCGCAACAAAAGCGGCAAGTCTTCGATTCCGATTAGCGTGAGCGCGAGCATTAAAAATCCGACAGACATAAGCACCAAACAGATAGTAGCAAAACAATCAGAACTGTTTAAACAAGGCGAGGAAGCAACCATCTTCCGCTTCAAGCTGAATGAGAAAGGGCGTCTGGTTACTGGCAGCGTACATGATTTGCCGAAAAAGCTGAGAGGGGCGAAATAGTGTTATACAGTTACCATTGGTTTTTCGTGGCAGCAATACTTGCAGCCATCCTGGGTATAATCGCGATTGAGTCACCCAAAAAAAGACGTGTAAAGGTTTTTTCGCTTTTGGTTACTGCACTGTTTTTACCGATTGCGTATACAGCGGCGAATGATCTACTCAGTCGGCCTAAACCGCTTCAGTTTGATACGGCACTACAAAACCTAAAAGACGCGACTGTAGTCTCGTCATTAGTACAAGAGCAAGAAGCTATTTATCTCTGGCTACGACTCAAGGGTGTTGAAGAACCCAGGGCGTACAAGTTGCCCTGGAATGAGCAAGCAGCAGTGGCACTGCACAAGGCACAACAACAGGCCGAAGAAAACGGGACCGACGTAGCCGTACAGAAAGGTTCAACCTCGAAAACTGGATCTGGTGAGAACCTGTTTTACGCAACAGCGCCGGAACCCCTGCCATTAAAGGCTGAAGCCAAAAGCAGTACGGTTGTATTGCACTCAACTAACACACGCGAATAACAAAGCATCTGAGCGGATGCCGAGTAGGTTGTGTGACTGCGTAGCGGCACGCAGATGGGCTTGCGTGCCGCTAGCAAGATCGCCACAGGATCATCGAGATCGGGTGGCGTTGCTACTTAAACCACTATCGATAAACGATCAGGTCGCGATTGGCCCACCGCCCTGCTTGGTCACAACCACCAGAGACGGTCGAGGCGGGGTGGCATCATCGAAATCCGGCCAGCGAGTGGCTGGATCTTCAAAGGTGGAGTTGCGCTCGAATCCCGGAAAGTTACTCACGCCATCAGTGGCAGGGTGCTGCACGGCCAGAAACAGTGTCTCGTTGTCCGACGTAAAGTAAGGTCCACAAAGCTCCCCCCCTACCGGACACCTGAAAAACAGTTTTGAGTGACCGCGTAATGCACCTTCGGTCTCCAGCGAATACAGCCCATCCGATTTACCGGTTTTCGCCCAGCCACTACCTTGGTCGGTGGAAATCCAAAGTCGACCATCAGCATCGATAGCGCAATTGTCTGGAGAACCAAACCAGCCATGCTCGGAGGTTTCAGGGTTCCACTGAGCGCCTACTTCAGCGATCGATGGATCACCACACTGCACTAACATATCCCAGGTACCCTTGGTAGCTGCGTGATCACCGCCCTCTTCTTTGATTTCGATGATGTGGCCAAACGAACTCTCGGCTCGTGGATTTGCCGCATCCACCTGCTCGGGCTTTCGCCTCGTATTATTGGTTAACATTACAAAGGCAGTACCATCACCGCGAGGCTGTACATCTTCGGGACGATCCATGGGCGTTGCCCCTAATAGATCGCCTGCAATACGAGCGTCGATCATCACGTCAGCCTGGCCTTCAAACCCGTTCTCGACAGTCAAGGGGCCTTCACCGTGTACGAGAGGCAACCAATCTATAGAGCCATCGTCATTGAATCGCGCAACATACAATGTGCCTTCAGATAGCAAACGCATGTTCTGAGCTTTGTCGTCAGATACTTTTCCTGTAGAAACAAACTTGTAGGTATAGTCAAATCGATTGTCGTCACCCGAGTAGACAACCACACGCCCATCGGACGAGACGGTTACCTCAGAACCTTCATGTCGAAAACGGCCCATAGCAGTGTGTTTGACAGGTGTCGATGTTGGATCCGCTGGATCAACTTCGACAATCCAACCAAAGCGATTCACCTCATTAGGCTCTTTATCCAGGTTAAACCGGTCGTGATACTTACCCCAGGCATACCAGGAGCCTGGCACGCCATAGCGTTTGTGCGATTTGAATGCAGGATGATCTTCTGCGAGCGCTCTATTGCCGTCACCATCCTGATTATCAGTCCAGAAGTAACCGTGGAAGTTTTCCTCGGCCATCAGGTACGTGCCCCACGGAGTCATACCACCTGCGCAGTTATTAAAGGTGCCGATTACTTTCATACCATCCGGGTCTTCAGCGGTTTGCATACGAGCGTGGCCCGCTGCAGGGCCATCAAACGTCATAGCGGTATCAAAGGGCGTGATGCGACGGTTGTATTGGCTATCGCGAACTAACTGCCACTTGCCATCGTCGCCCCGGGCAATCTCAACCACTGTGCCACCGTGTGCGGCCATCTCGATATTCACAAGCTCTTCTGTCATGCCCACAAAATCCTGCTTATCCTGACGGCCGAGTTTGGGGAACATTACTTCTTCGTTGGTGTATTCGTGGTTCACGCACAATAAACCGCGACCGGGTTCCAATTCGGTGAAACCGACATAGTCATTGTTATAACCAAATTGCTTAAGCTGGGCCTCGACTGTCTGATTCAGCGGATCAAAATCCGGCGCATCCGCCGTAATCGGATCACCCCAGCGCAACAGAATATCGGCATCGTAGCCTTCAGCAATATGATGTTCGGTGTCGTTGCCACTCACAAGCTCACTAAAGTTGTAGCGATCATTTTGCGCTGCGGCCAGCTTCGCAGCGGCCTCATCGGTTGCCGCCGCGATTCCTTGGCGGGGTGCCGTTAGAGCAGCTGTACCAAACAATGCGGTTGCCGCCGACACACCGAGTGTGCCTTTGAGGAAATCACGCCGACCATAGCGCCGATGAATGATATCCCCTATCGTGTTTGCCAGCTGAGGATTGGTGGGAATATCGTCGAAGGCTTCATAGGCCTCTGCTTTGTTACCCACTGCTGGATCGTTAATGATGGTTTTACGGTTCATACGCTTGCCTCCAATTACAGTTACATTCTCCAGATACCTCACTTACGATACCGCAGATTGAACAGTTCCAATAGTTTTATTTTTCGAGTTTTAGCTACTTAATTTTCTGTTTTTTAATGATGAGAAAACATTGAATGCTGAATTGCATACAAATGAAATGGAGCGTTGATTTTTCATACAGATGTAACCTAATCATGCTGTACAAAGGTCTAAATCCAGTTCTGGCGGAGACGACTCGTATCGTCAAACCAGTGCGGCATAGTTTGTTTATTTAAACAATGCGCTGCTTACTAACAGGATCAAACAAATGAATCTGACCAGACATCACACTAAATTTGCTGACATCACCCGGAGAGATATCAGCCTGCACGCCTGGAACACTAATGGTGATGGATTGGCCTGAGCTGTGCGAATCTGAATTACCCGCCCCCTCCAACTGACCATACAACAGAGTGGTTGCACCCAGCGGCTCGGTAAATCCGATTTTAACCACTAGCTCTCCGTTGGCATCGCTAACGATGTGTTCTGGTCGAATACCAACCTTAACATCGCCGGTAATGGACGAATCAACTGGCAGTACTGCACCAGTCTCCAACCTCAATTGGCCAGCTTCCACCCGACCATCTACAATATTCATAGCCGGGCTACCAATAAATTGTGCTGCAAAAAGAGTTTGTGGCCGCTCATACACCTCCAGCGGAGAACCGATTTGCTCTGCAACACCGGCATTCATAACAATCATACGATCAGCCATGGTCATCGCTTCTACTTGATCGTGAGTTACGTACAACGCTGTTACACCAAGATCCGATTGCAGCTGCTTGATCTCAAGGCGCATTTGTACGCGCAACTTTGCATCAAGATTGGAAAGCGGTTCATCAAACAGGAAAAGTGCCGGCTCACGCACGATGGCTCTACCCATCGCAACGCGTTGACGTTGTCCACCGGAAAGAGCGCGTGGCTTACGATCAAGGTAGGGTTCAAGTTGTAAGAGTTTTGCCGCCTCTACGACTTTAGAATGTATTTCGCTTTTGGGCATACCAGCTATTTTTAATCCGTAGGCCATATTCTGTCGCACGGACATGTGCGGGTATAAAGCGTAGTTTTGAAAGACCATGGCGATATCCCGATCCATCGGCTCTTTATCATTCACCAGCGTGCCATTGATCGATATTTCGCCACTACTGACCGTCTCTAAACCTGCCACCATTCGTAGCAGTGTTGACTTACCGCAGCCGGAAGGACCGACGATAACGATGAACTCGCCATCATCAACATCAACGCTCACCCCGTGAATAACTTCCGTATTTCCAAACTGTTTTTTTACGTTCTTGATGTTGAGGTTAGCCATCTACTTTTCACTGTCCACAAGACCACGGATAAAAAGTTTTTGCATTGACACGACAACAAAAACAGGCGGTATCATCGCAAGAATTGACGTTGCCATGATTACCGGCCAATCAGCAACATCATCACTTGATGGAAACATCTGCTTAATTCCCATGACAATGGTATTCATTTCAGGTTTTGTTGTAATCAGTAGCGGCCATAGATATTGATTCCAACCATAGATAAACAAAATGACAAACAAGGCCGCTATGTTAGTCCGGCTCATAGGTAGCACGATATCGAAAAAGAACCGCATGGGTCGTGCACCATCGACACGTGCCGCTTCTGCCAATTCATCTGGAATGGTCATAAAGAATTGCCGAAACAGAAAGGTTGCTGTTGCTGAAGCAATCAACGGAAAGATCAACCCTGAATAAGAGTTCAGCATGCCAAAGCCTGCAACGACTTCGAAGGTTGGCACAATACGAACTTCTACTGGCAACATCAACGTCAGAAAGATCATCCAAAAGAAAAATGACCGTCCTGGAAATCGAAAGTAGACAATTGCAAATGCCGACAAAAGAGAGATAGCTATTTTGCCGACGGCGATACCAATCGCCATGATTAACGAGTTCACCAACATGGTTGTGACCGGTACATTAACCCCGGAGAACAGTGCTTTTTTATAGTTTTCAAGAAAGTGACCGCCTGGCAGCAGCGGCATAGGCGGCGTTACGATCTCTGGCTGAGTGACCGTTGATGCTACAAAGGCCAGCCAGATGGGGAAAAAAACAATCAGCACACCGAAGATCATTAGAACGTGGGTCAGCCACAGCGAACTGCCGCGCTTTTCTACCATGCCATCTTTTGATTGCTGAGTAGATCCGGCCATCAGTAGTGCACCCGCTTTTCGATGAACTTAAACTGAACGATGGTCAGAGCACCAACAACCACTAAGAGTATGACGGACTGTGCAGCTGACGAACCAAGATCCTGACCGACAAAGCCATCAGAAAAAACCTTGTAAACCAAAATAGTGGTCGTTTGTTGCGGACCACCCGAGGTAATGGTGTGAATCACACCAAAGGTTTCAAAAAAGGCATAAACAATATTAACCACTAACAGAAAAAAGGTGGTTGGCGACAGCAGAGGAAGCACTATTGTAAAGAAACGCCGCCAGAACCTTGCGCCATCAATGGCTGCCGCTTCAATGACAGATTTGGGAACCGCCTGTAAAGCCGCATAGAAGAACAGAAAATTGTAGCTGACTCTACCCCAGGACGATGCTACAACCACCAGCCCCATCGCTTCTCCATCATTGAGCACATGGTTCCAGTCATAGCCGAGCAACCCCAGGTACCAGGATACAACCCCAACCCGTGTATTGAACATAAAGAGCCAGAGAACGCCAGCCACTGCAGGCGCTACCGCATAAGGCCAGATTAACAGCGTACGATAAACACCGGCCCCCTTAATCAAACGATCGGCCAGTACTGCCAGAAACAAAGCCGGCACCAAAGATGTCAAGGTTACCAGGGTGGAGAAGATGGCAGTGGTTAGAAACGATGCCCGGTAGTATTTATCCTCCAGTAAAAACTCAAAATTACCCAAGCCCACATACTGCGATGACAAACCGAATGGGTCGGGAATAAAGAGTGATTGCCAAACGGCTTGTCCGGCCGGATAAAAAAAGAATACAACAGAGACAAGAACCTGCGGAAATATCAGTAGCAGTGGTAACCACCAGCCTTTAAATGTAACCCGCTTTTCCATCAGTTAACCAAACACCGACCGGCCTGACAGCCAGTCGGGTTGTTAATACTCACAACTGTTTACAAGAAAGGTCAGCGAAACTTATTTGCTCGCCTGTTCGAAACGCCGTAGCAATTTGTTGCCACGCTCAACTGCACTATCCATAGCCGTCTGCGCATCTTTGTCACCAGACCAAACTGCTTCTAGCTCTTCATCAATAATGCCGCGTATTTGGTCAAAGGAACCCAGTCGCAGACCTTTGGAATTGGCAGTAGGTGTGTTGGTTGTCATTTGAATAACAGCAACGTCAGTACCGGGCTTCTCATCATAGAAACCATCTGCTTTGGTTTTCTCACCAGCGGCGATTGTGATGGGAAGGTATCCGGTATCTTGATGCCATTTTGCTTGAATATCGGCAGAAGAGAGGAAGTTGAGGAAGTCAGCGACCCCTTTATACTCATCATCTTCATGGCCAGTCATCACCCATAGAGAAGCACCACCGATAATAGTGTTTTGTGGGGCACCCTCAGAGCCTTCCCAATAAGGTAATGGACGCACTGCAAATTCGAACTTGGCTTCAGAACTTATACCGGCATACCCTGCGGAGCTTTCAGTAAACAGCGCACACTCACCTGCTCTAAAATTAGCACCACCTTCGTTACGTCTGCCTGCGTAGATGAATTTACCGTCTTTGGCCCAATCACCCATGGCTTGAATATGCTGGACCTGTAAAGGCGAGTTAAAAGCCAGTTCGGTATCCATACCCGCAAAACCATTATCTTTGGTGGCAAATGGCACGTTGTGATAGGCAGAGAGATTCTCAAGATGTATCCAGCTCTGCCAGGCAGTAGTAAGAGGGCATTCGCTACCGGACTCTTTAACCTTGTCCAATACTTCCCCTACTTTTTGCCAGGTTGAAAGATCAACTTCAGGATCAACACCGGCTGCTTTCAGCGCGTCTTTATTAACCCAGAGAACCGGGGTTGAGGAGTTAAACGGTAGCGACAGCATTTTGCCGTCAGTGGTTGTGTAATAACCCTTAACTGAACCTATGTATGAATCGGGGTCGAAGTCTGCACCCGCATCACTCATTACCTCATAGACAGGTTTAATTGCGCCTTTTGCGCCCATCATGGTGGCAGTGCCAACCTCAAATACCATTAGGACGTGCGGCTGCTCCTTCGCCCGAAATGCAGCGATACCTGCATTAAGTGTTTCGGAGTAGTTGCCCTTGTGTGTTGCAACAATTTCGTATTTATCCTGCTGAGCATTGAACGTACTAACCTGCTCAGCTACGAGTTCGCCAAGCCTGCCAGTGAAGGCGTGCCAGAATTGAACCTCTGTTGCAGCATGAACGCTGCCTGAAATCGATGTACCCGCTAATGCAGCCGCCACCAGCAGCTGTTTAGAATAGTGGTGGACCTTCATCTGCCTTCTCCCAAGGTTTGATTTATTATGCACATGAGGCGAATTATCTAATGTAATTTGTCGCCAGACCCGCTATCGTCCACTTATCAGGGGTAAGTGTCAATATCACGAACTAATCCCTTGCAGGCTCTGGACTGAGTGGTCTAGGTATACGATACAAAAATGGCCCTGCCCGATAGACTGCGCTTGCATCCCTGGTGTCTACACTAAGCGTCTGAACATGGGTCGAGCCATGAGTATCGGGATGGCGAGATTCACAAGTGAGTCATTATGGCGATATCTGGACTCGCGAGGCGTCTCCTGGTGGCACCCTCTGCACCGCAGCAGACCAGGCTGCGCGCAAACTGGCTTTAGAGCTTGTTATTGGTCGACAAATGATCGACAGATCGAACTACTCTTGGACAAATCATTGAAATCCGCACAACCAATGAAAAAGGTAATTTTTATTACACACGCCAATGTGCAGATTGATCCGGCAGTACCCGTTCCCGACTGGGGACTGTCTGTCGTCGGCCGTGAGCGACATAAAATATTCAACTCGAACAAAGTGATCTCTCAGGTGACGGCTATCTACTGTAGTGAGGAACAAAAGGCCATCGATGGGGCGTCTATATTGTCTGAGTTTTTAGGTATTGATTTCTCTAAAGTCCATGAGTTGCACGAGAATGATCGATCAGCAACAGGCTATCTAGAGCCTGATGAATTCCAATCAGTAGCTGACCGGTTTTTTGAAAATCCCGTGGAATCCATCAGGGGTTGGGAACGCGCAATAGATGCGCAAACAAGAATTGTTGATTGCATCAATCGCATTCTAGACAAAGACAATAGCAGCGGAGATATCGCTGTTGTTGCTCATGGGGGTGTGGGTGCACTTCTATTGTGTCAATTGGCTGGCAGTGAAATCACAAGAAAACTGGATCAACCAGACAATGGCGGCGGCAACTACTTTGTTTTTGACTCAGCAACCCTGAACTTAACGCAGCACTGGAAACCCATAGACCAATCCGTTTAAAGTTACGGCGAAACACGTATTAACCCAGCAACACTACATAGACACACAACACAAGCAAAAGACTCGTTATTGGCCCCCACAGTTTTCTTTCAGGCGCTGATGGCGTAATCCAATTGGCAACGGTAGAGCAGGTTTGTATACCGAGTGCGACCCAACCCGTCCAGAGTGGCCACCGAGGCGGCAGATCGGCGGCTGAGGTTATTCCAGCTGCCATAAAGATCAGCAAAAAAATAGACACAAAGGCTGCTATTCGGCCAGGTTTGTTTAGCGGCCCGGTTTGTTTGCCTCCTTGTGTTAATCGGCCCCAAGGAGCGCCTGCAATAAGTGCACACTGGAATCCAATCACACCTACTATCAATACAACATAGGTGATGGCAACGATAGTAGTCACAATTCGAAACCTATACTGATCTAAACATGAAAAAATTGCTTCACAACATTGTGGGCTTTAGATCTTGCTGTCAGCGGCGCTGTTTGGTTTTTAGCTAATTCCAACAAGCCTCCTACTACATCATCGTCAGAAGAAATACTGAAACCTGTATCCTGCAAGTATTCGCTCCCCCAGTGTTTGAGCCCATCGAGATAACTACCGCCTTTATCAAATTGAGATTGGCTGATAATTTTGGAGTCGGAATTGTACATTTCCAAAAATGTCATCCTGCTTCCTGTAATGCCGGAATTCAGGGCAATCACAGATAGAATCGGAAGACTGAGTGAATAGCTTTTAAACCACTGATTGAATGCAATCGGGCGTTTATGCAAAGCATCGTCATTGTGTTTGGTATCCCAATGCATTTTGGCTTGCTCAAAGAATGCCCGTATCCTGCTGATTTCGATCAACTTCCAGATCGTTTTTACAACCGCTTCGATAATGGAGGAAATCAATGAGACTAACGCAGCGGCACCAGCGGTCATGAACTGCGCACCCAGACTGATGCCGCCTTTAAGTGTGCTGAACAGCCCTGACCCTATGCTCAGCGTCATCGCCCTTTGTATGGATTCTACGATCACGGTTATATGACCTTTGGCTAACAAAACTTCTTTACCCGTAAGCCACTCTTTGAACTTAGTGACAGCAGCATCCAGTGTTTTAACTATGCCACCGACAATCTCGAGACCAGCACCAATAAACGGAACGGCATCCGATAAGAATCGACTGGTCAGCACATCAACGAGTTTTCTTAAGATGGTTCCCAAATTGTCCATGATGGCATCAGCAGGATTTTTAGCCAGTGTTGAGACTTTATCCCGGATCTCATTGAGTTTTTGTTTTACTGCATCAATGATCTTGGCTGAAAACTCAAGGACTTTGTCGCGAATGGTTTGCCATATCTGCCTGAGACGCTCAGACATGGGAGGTTCAACCGCCTGTAGCAGCTGCGTAGATGATGCCTTAGGGCTCTTACCTTCACGGGCAAGGATTGCAGATTCGATACGGCGAACACCCTGATCCGCGGCCCCAGCGGCAATTCCTGCTGCAGTTTTGTTGTAATCAATCTCCTTGTAATCCAACGATGCTTTTGCCACATCCAGCGAACCCTCAAGTACAACGCTAAACATACTGTCATCGCACTTAAGATTTGAAAAGAGATAAACCGCGCCTAAACGAGCGTGCTCCATCTCAGGGCGCATAAAATCGATAACACCCAGTGCCTCGTCGGAATCACCGATGCCTCTTAATTGTGCATCGAGCTTCGTGAAGAGTTTGTTGCCATCGCGAGGAGTATGTTTCCACGTATCGCCAGAGCCCTTCGACTCTTTCCAGGCATTAAACGCGAGTGCAACCGCCTTGTGTTCTTTGCTTCCTACAGCCGCTTTTGCACCCCAGCCACCACAGACTCTGGAATAGTTCTCCAAAGCCGTGTCCAGTGATTTCAATAACTTGCTTCGAGGTTTGAACCTGCGTGCCGTGCCCTTCATCCACTCATCATGGGGAATCAGCTTTTGTGGTCGCATTGCAATAGCTCCTTTTTATAATGATGAATTCCAATAGACTGCTGTTGGGTACCGGGCAATTCAGTCTAAGTTCTACACAAAACCGGCCTATTTGTCATTCTGGTAAAAGTACCCCTATCAAGTCTCACTAGCGTGCTCAAGCATAGACATAATGTGATCGTTGCTTGAAAGGACACAAATCTTTATACGGCAAGCGCCCGGTTCGAATGATTTGGCTTCCGGTGGGGCCTGTGTAATAGCATCGCAGATAAGTAACAGCACGCATTTTTATCAGCGATTGACAATCATGGCATTAAGCAGCCAACTGGCGAAGCATATTTAGGGTTTTTCTTCAATCATCCTTTCGCTACGTGAGATCTTCTAATGACCCTATTCTTGCTCTTTAGCAGGACCATCCCGTCTGGACAGGGTTAACGAGTGATAGGGATATTGAAGAATGCAAAGACTTAAGGTTGCTACTTATGCAGCATTGCCGGCGTATCCGGTTTATCAAGTGTTTGTTATCACCGCGCAAGGTAAATCATTATTTCTCTTCAATCGTTAAATTTGACTCTATATATTTGTGAACCAAGGATACTAGACCATCTGGCCTGAGCGGCTTTTCCATAAATTCCGTCACCAATTTCGTTGCCTGAGCGCGATTCCGATCATGTTGGTTACTGGATGTGCTTAACATAACGATAACGACTTTAGGCTTCCTGAACAGCTCGTCGGGCAGTGCCGCATAGGACTCCAGAAAATCCCACCCGTTAACGATGGGCATGTTGATATCCAGGAATATAATATCGGGTTTAGGATACTCAGAGCTTGCATCCGCATAGCTACCCTTGTTTTGCAAGTAATCCAAAGCATCAACGGCACCAGTACAAACGCGAACGTCACATTTCAACCCGCTTTTTTCGATAGCACGCTTATGGAAAAAATTGTCATTGTCATCATCGTCAATAAGTAGAATTGTGAATTTACTAGTCATCTCAAGGCCTTATCTTACAATTATAGAATTATGTATTTTAAGGCGGAATGTTGAACCGCACCCTAGTTCCGATTCAACCGTTATCTCAGCATCCATTGACTCGGCTATTTTCTTACAAGTAGCCAGGCCTATTCCAGTGCCTGCATATTCAGACTTCCTGTGCAGACGCTGGAAAAGCTTAAAAATGATTTCAAAATGCTGCGAGTCTATTCCAATGCCATTGTCCTGAACGCACAGATTACAGAATGTACCTTCATCTTCCATGTAAACCCTAACCATCGGAGCAGTATCAGGCGCTACGTACTTCATAGCATTGGTGAGTAGATTTTGAAAAAATTGCATTAACTTAATTGAATCACCGCGAATATTCGGCAACTTACCCAGCTCTATCGAAGCACCCGACTGTTTAATGGTCGTGGTTAGTTCATCTAACACTTCTTCAACTATAGTTTGTACGCTTACAACCTGGCGCTGATTCTCTGAACTAACACTGGCATAACTGAGCAAATCCCTGATTAGCTCTCGCATTCTATTGGTTGCGTGCTTAGTTGCCAAAACGTATTTTATTTGTTCCTCTTTCGTCAATTGACCCAGCGACTCTTCCATCAGTTCCAAATAGTTAGTTTGGGTTCGCAGTGGCTCCTGCAAATCATGCACTGCAGCATAAGTTAACTGCATAAAATCCTCATTGCTACGTTTGATTTTCTCAGCCGTATAGAGCAATTCTTTTCTGACAATACCTTCACGCACACGAATGGCCATCTGAACCGCTGAATCTTCCCATCGCAGTGATTGCCCTTCAACCACTACTTGCCATTTAGCAAATGAATCTCTTGGACTTAGATGAACTTCACCGGTTTCACTTGACTCTTTCAAACTATAGCTATTCTCTGGATCGCCCGCCCAAAACACAGACTGAGATACAGTTTTTCTAAACCACATTAGATAACTGCCAGAGATATTAGATAGACAGGATGACATCATCCCGCCTATAGGGGATTCACCATCTATTTTGTGCTCAATCACGGTATCAAACTTAGACGTGTAAAATACTTCGTCATGACCGTTGTTTACCAGCCAATCCCTGATTGCTAACAGAACCGATTTCTCCGGTGCCGTACCTATTCTAAACGGACAATCATCCAAGGTGACCAAAGCCACCCCGTCAGCTTGACACAACTTCAACGTATCAGACGCGTTTTCTAAAATTTCAATTCGATAGTTTTCGCTCAGCTTAACTTTCTTTAGAAAACCAACCTCAACAGCACGGCCTTCAGAAGCTAGTCTCGCAGCCTCCTGAGTTTGTAGTTCAGAAATACGCTTGGCAAGCATATCTCCAACGACTTCTCCCATCGCCCTGCTATTGAAGCGTACGCGCTTAGAAGAATAGTGATGACAAGCTACGAGCCCCCATAACGCACCACCCACAACAAGCGACAAGACAAGCGTGGCCCGCACTCCCATATTACCAAGGTATTCGATATGACAAGGAGATATTGCACGTAGCTGGCTATTGGTCAGGTCGAGATGAGCAATCTGAAGACCCAATTGCGGATTGAAAATCAACTGGTTATTGTCTTGATAAATATCACCGATCGAGCGTGACCTTACAAGTAAAAACATATCTCTGGCAATCTTCGGAATGTCTGTTTCGGGATAGTGCAAACCAAGAAATGATTCGAGGTCTTCGCGCTTGTGTTCGCCCACTACAGAACCGTGATTGTCTTTATCAAACTGGTACACCATGACACGATCAAAGCCAAAAACAGTTGCAATCAGCGAGCTGGCGGTCTGGTAAAGTGCAGATATATTACTCTCGCTACGGAACTGTTTGCCTATAGCTGGCAGTGTACGTACATCGATTTCTGCCTCACTGACTAGCTCACACTCGAATACGATGCAATCGTCTGAATGATGGAAAACAATGTCATACGTCTTTCCATCAGGTGCATCCCAAGGCGTGGAATATTGGCAAGACACCTGCCTGTTTTTAGCGCTGCTCAGCAATGGATGAAAAATTTCAGGAAGCCAATCCATGACGGGTTCCCCGAAAAGTGCATCGGTGTCACGACCCAGAGCCGCGGCAAAACAGTCAGATATTGAATGTACTCTGAGTTCCGGCCTATCCGTGAGCACCAACATATGCCCATGGCCTTGGATGGCCACGGGCCGATGAATGGGTTCCTCATGACAATTGTCGCGGCTTAATATGAAGTCCGGGTAAAGACGGCTTTGCACAGTATCCATGAGTGGTATCCGACGGGAATATTGGTTACGCGATGATTGAACGTTGAGCGTGCTGAGATTGAAACCAATCTATAAGTGTTGTGAACACGAATTTAGCTCCGTTGATCACCTCCATTTGTCCAGCATCAGTGAGCTCTAGAGAGTTCAGCTCAGCTGAAAATCGTTTCCATTGAATTGCCGTGTCTGCACCGTAAACATTAAAAAAACGCAGCTCATCTGCCAGGGGTGCGAGCTCAGGCTGTTTTAACATATGTGACCGAACTATCTTACCGCCCAAGGCAGATCCTTCGATCACGTAGTGGACACCCCAAAGCTGATGTAGTGTCAACTGTTGTGGTAAACCGGTACAAGAGGGCAATTTAGCCAAGGCCGAGCCACCAACACCCAATAAGGCAAGGTCTTGTAGTAGAACGTTTGAACGAAAAGGTCGATTCCTGACAGTCAGCGGTAAGCCGGCACGGCTGCTCTTTTTCAATAAGCAATCGAGCTCTCTGTAATAACAGAAGAAATTACACAGTACCTCGCGCAATGCGGACAAGCCTGTCAACGACTGAGGCAACCTGGTAACAGATTCAAGATCGCTGTGCTGAGCGCGGGTATGAGCACGTAGCGCGGTGATCAGAGACTCCATGTTTCAGTTTGTCAGCCGTTTTTAAAATGAAATCCTTTGCTGTTGCAACTACAGAGGCTTCCAATATCGTGAAGCATGCACAACCACTTTGCAGCGAATTTCATGGTAGCGCATATCATCCGCGTTAGGAAACGCCACAGGAACCATAAAACAATCATGTAACCCTAAAGCGCAACAATACTGATGACTACACGCTGTGATTCTGGTAGAGCACACCACCGTCACCAATGATCAACATACAACAGGCAGGCAGCACACAAGTAAACCAGGCTTGATGGAGCTTCTCAAGAAGCTACCGCTGTACTGGCCTGTCAGGCAAGGAACATCTAAGCGCTGGATTTCCACTATTTTTGCAACGCTAACTGCTTGCTAAAACGATTGGCCTGCTCGACTTTTGTCTAGCTTCGTAGGGTCTGGCTATAGAGGTGCCAGATGTTGCATAAACTCTTGAAAGTCTCTTGCACCTCTAGTCAATACCTTGACTCGCGTGTTACGTTACCCATCTATCTTCGGACACGTCTACCTTAATAAAAGCCGTGTCAGTTCTGTGCTTTGTGTGATTCAGGTTAGATAAATGTATTTTTGGAATATTGGAAAATTAAAGGATGCTATACGTTCGGATAGGCTAAACGAAGATGATCGTTTTTTTTACCTATTGATCTATGTAGTTTTCTCCGCTATCACTATCGAAGTTATGTCGCTTTTACGATTTGTAAGCAGCAATTCATGGGATCTTTTCGAAAGTTGTGCAAATATTCTGATTGTATTGATAGGTACCGTATTCGCGTTTATAGCTAACGGTTCAGGTAAAGGGAATGATTTTCTTGGAAGGTACTTTTCTATCGGATTCGTGGTAACTATTCGATTTATGATTTTCTCTTTGCCTTTATTTGCAATCTATGCCCTATATCCATTAGATACGCTGGCAGTTGATAAGAATCTAATTGCCGCAGTCGATATAACAATTTACTTACTATGGATCGGCTTAATGTATTGGCGAATATATTTCCATGTTAAGGATGTAAACACCCCACAAACCATTTAGCCAAGCGTTCATTGGGCAAGCCGTCGTACGGCAATCCCACCCCGATCCGTACTACTCAAGACACAGACAGCCAGTCGCATCCGTTTGGCTGGTAAAGGGCCACTACACCCAAGTAATATGATGCCTCTATGAGTGATCAATTTATCTAGCCATCGTTTCGAGAATAGCTTAACGTCTATTGTTTCAACTCATAGTATCGATCCGATGTCAGATAACAGGAATACCGCAACTCGCGTATTGGTCTGTGGCCTACTATCCGCTGATATCGTATTTAACGTGGATGCGATTCCTACCGATGCCATTAAATACCGTGCTAACAAGGTTTCGCTAAAATGCGGTGGTGGAGGTTGCTATGCCTCAATCGCTATCAACCGGCTGGGCGGCAATGCATGTCTGCTTGCCCAACTGGGTGACGAAGAATTCGGTCAATTTATGCTGGCTGCGCTCACAGCCTACAACATTGATTGCTCACACGTGAGTGTAAAAAAAGATTCTCAGTCCCCGGTATCGAGTATCGCCATTGACAAAAACGGAGATCGGCAAATACTAAACTACCGCAATACTGCAGCATCGCCCACTACACGGAGTTTGTCTTTCAAGCAAGCACCGCAGGCAGTACTTGTTGACACTCGATGGCTGGAAGGCTCAATTGCCGCGCTGGAGTTTGCAAACGCGCAGAGTATACCGGGCGTGATAGATGCCGAAGCACCCACTTCCAGTGCAGCGATGAGCATTGCAAGCCATATCGCCTTTTCTCGACAAGGCTTAAGTGATTTTGCATCTACTGATTCGATACTGCTTGGTTTGCAAAAAGCACAAGCATCATTCTCAGCTTGGGTGTGCGTAACAGATGGCGAAAATGGCACGCATATTTTGCAGGGTACAGAAGTTGTGACAGTCGCTGCTCCCACTATTACTGCAGTTGATACATTAGGCGCTGGCGATGTCTGGCATGGTGCTTTCACTGTTCAACTGGCACAGGGGGTAGACGAGATAAGTGCCGTTAAGTTTGCAAATGTAGCGGCCGCTTTAAAGTGCGCAAGCTCCGGAGATGATTTTTCAGCGCCACAGCTACAGACAGTTGTCCAATATATTAATGACGGCTACGAATAGTTTGGTATCCGTAACGCAATTTCGGCACGGCGCCCAGGCAACGGAATCTAAAAATGCCTCTGTAGATCTATTTCCTAACCGAGATAGCCAAATTGGCCAGGCAACCACAACACCAGACCCGGCCACAATACTAGAGCGAATAACGCCAGCAGAAGTACTATTAAAAACGGCCAAATTTCGCGGATGATTTCTGAAAGCGGAATCCCTGTGACAGCATTCAGAACGAACAAAAGAATGCCATAGGGTGGTGTGATCAAACCGATCATGCAATTAACAACGGCAATGACTCCGAAATGGACAAGGTCTATCCCGAGTTCGCGGCAAGTTGGCAGAAACAACGGGATGATTACCAAAATGATCGTGGTGGCATCCAATACGCAACCCAAAAGCAGCAGCAACAATGTGACACCAAGCATAAACGCGAGAGGTTCCACATCAAGCCCGACAAGACTTTGTGCAAGAACGCTAGGGATGTTTTCTGATGCGACTACATAGTTAAGAATCAGCGCACCACCGATGACCAAACCCACAGCGGCGGATGATCGTGCACTTTCTACTAAAATGCCATAAAGAGCCTTAAAACTAATGGCGCGGTAAAATAACGCCGCAAGCATTAGCGCATAGAATGCGGCAACCGCCGCAGCCTCGGTGGGCGTTGTGACACCACCGTAAATCCCGTAAAGCAAAATCGCAGGCATCAATAAGGCCGGGAATGCGTTTGCGGTGCGCCGGGGCAGTTCTGACAAAGGCACAGGCTCTTCAATCGTGAAGCCTCGGCGGTGAGACAACCACGTGTTCATCCCCATCAGCACCAGGCCCATCAGCAGACCCGGAATTATCCCGCCCAGGAACAAATACCCAATCGAAGTGTTGGAAACCAAAGCATAAAGCACCATTGGGATCGACGGCGGAATGATCGGCCCAATCGTGGCAGAGGCTGCAGTGATCGCAGCTGCGTACCCTCGGGTGTAGTGGCCGCTCTTGGTCATCATCTGGATGATAATTTTTCCAATACCCGCAGCGTCCGCCACAGCAGAGCCTGACATGCCTGAAAAAATAAGTGACGCTACAACGTTTACATGCCCGAGACCGCCGCGAAATCGACCTACCACAGCGACACAAAAGCCAAGTAAACGGTCGCTGATTGTGCCGGCGTTCATGATATTCGCGGCAATAATAAACAGCGGAACAGCCAGCAGGATGAAGCTTTGGTACAAGCCATCCATCAGGACTTTGCCCAGAATGCCGATGCCTTGACCTGCGGTGAACAAATAGGCGATGGAGGCGAGGATAATTGAGTACGCTATTGGCGTTCCTATCCCGGCAAGGAAGAAAAGCGTGATGATGCAAACGAAGAATTCAACGCTCATTGCGCATCACTTTCAGGGACGTCATGCACAGGTTCTTCAACACCGTAACGTACAGCACGATAAACGGCCCAGGCATATCGAAGCGCTACAGCGATGAGAAAGAATATATAGATAGAATAGATGTCGCGCATTCTTATCCAATCGCCAAAGACATTGGACAATGTGGCAGTTTTCTTCAGCCGCAGAATACTGAATTTAGACCATGTGGGTTCTACTGACAGGGTCAGGCCGACACAAATCGCAACACCTGAAATGATAATAAACCAGCGTCGTACCTTGGGGCGCACCGCGTGATAGAGGATGTCAAAAGTGACGTGATCACGTTCACGCACGATAAACGCATTGCCCCAAAACACCAACCAAACCCAAAGAAGTAAACAAAATTCCAATGTCCAACCGTAGCTTGTGGGATCAAGGAATGGTAAATAATCTGGCAGCCATTCAAGTCGCGCTGAATAGCGCACCAGGATTTGCAGCATGAATGTCAGAAACATCAATGCCATCATTGCCGCCGCAAGCGCCTGGGCACAGTGGCTCAGACCCGTTTGAATCTTTTTCATTATCAGTTAACCCAACAAGAAAAAAGCCCGCGGGAAAAACCATAGGCAGGGGTGGCAATCACCACCCCCTCTATGATCGAAACAGTTTCGACCTTAGTTACCTAGCGCGTTGATCTTTTCCAATAAACCGTCGGGCCAACTGGAAGCCAGCTCAGACCCGGCGTATTCGCCCTGAACGTGAGAGCGAAATGCAGCCAGATCTGGTTTATAAATTTCCAAACCATTCTCTTCTAGAAAGGAAACAAGACTGGCTTCCTTTTCAAGCTGTTTAAGTCGCCCACTTTCAGCGGCGGCCTCTGCTGCGGCTTGAACTGCTGCCTGCTGCTCTGCAGTCAAGTCATCCCAAACCTCCTTGGAAAAGGCAACATAGTTTAGATCAACCAAATGAGACGTCAGCGCGATCTGGTTTGTGACTTCATAGAATTTTGAATCCACAACAGTTGGAAGCGGGTTGTCTTGCCCGTCCACCGATCCAGTCTGAAGGGCGGTATAAACCTCAGTGAACGCCATTGGCGTCGGGTTCGCACCCAGCGCTTTGCCCAGGAACTGCCACGCATCCGTACCAGGCATCCGCAGGTTCACACCTTTCAAATCGTCAGGTGTCATCACGGTTAGCTCTTCTTTCGTTTGGCGCAAGTTCACGTGGCGTTGACCGAGATACATCACCGCAAGCAGCTTCACGCCAAGCTCATCTTCTGCTTTTTTCTTAAACGGATCCATTAACGGATCGTTAAAAACAGCAACCTGGTGGGCAGCATCCTGATGTACGTATCCGGTTGCAAAGATAGAAAATTCCGGGAAGAACTGAGCCAGTTCCTGAGCCGAGGTGATTGACATTTCTAGATCACCCGATGCGATTGATTCCAATTCGGAGCCCTGAGCAATCAGCGACCCGTTGTAATGCGGCTCATACTTGGCAAACCCGGCAACTTCTTTGGCGAACACTTCGGCCAAAGCAACTGATCGTTGATCTGTTTCAGATGCCGGTGTCGACAAGCGAAGCGTAACCATATCAGCCGCAAAAACAGGTACGGAAATTACCGCTGATGCCACGGCTAACAATGCGCGTCTTTTAAAATTTATAATATTCATAGTTCCTCCATTTAGACTGTGGTGAGTGTCCCACGTTAATCTCATGGGCAATATGCCCACAAAAAATCGTTCTACATTTCAACGCCAGCCAAATAACGCTGACGACATGTTTATGAATTACTGCCATATCCCGATTGCTATCGCGCCATTGCGACGCAGTAAAGGCTGAACGGTGATCAGCCAAAATCAGAAGTCTGGATCAAGCATGGTACCGGAGACGAAGGCGGTTGCACTATTCATCCAGAAGATCCCGTAGAGAATCTGGCCGCGATCGCTGCACTATCCGCTGAAGACAGTGGCCGAAACGGTGCACGCAGATTGGCCCAGCTTGCATCTCCCGTCATGGCAACCATCGCTTGTTTTAGTGCAGGAATTACGGGCACCGATACGATCAGCGTCACCATATTAGATAAATCTGTATCCTCTTCATGAGTGTCAAACAACTTGCTCATCCGTTCAGTATACAAGTTTGCCATCCCGCAGATAGACCCGGCAGCGCCCATGCCTGCAGCATTGTGTAACAGTCGTTCATCGCCGACAAGAACCGGAATTGTCGCGGCATCCAGTAAGGCTTTGGTGTTATCCCATTTCCCTGCACTGTCCTTGATCGCCATAATTCGATCTGGGAAGTCCGCAAATAAGCGCAACACCAACGCAACCGACAAAGGAACCTGTGTTACCTGCGGGATGTGATACAAAATGAATTTGGCGCGCGGATCAGCTAACGCAAACAACTGCGCATGCCAATCATACAGGCCCTGATCCTCAGAGCCCTTAAAATAAAACGGCGGCAATAGCAGGAATTGAGTTACACCAAGCGCAATGCCTTGCTCAACTTGCAATTGCGCATCTGCTATCGCCGAAGCACACACCCCGAGCGTCATTACATTTGGGGGTACCCCGCTTGCAATCATTGCAGACATTGCGTCAGCCCGCTCATGCAAGCCGATCGATGCACCTTCCCCCGTTGTTCCGAACAACGTGACACCAGAGGCTCCGCGCTGCAGCATGGCTTTTGCATGTGCGCAAAAAAGATCCATATTCACGCTACCGTCATTGTGAAATGGCGTCAGCATAGCCGTTGAAATTCCGAAAAGTGCGATGGTGATTCCTCCTGTATCACTGACAGCCTACCACCAGACTAGATCTTAAGGAAACCAGTTGGTGGATTCATGTACATTCCCGCTGCCGAATACCTGTCCGCGTGTTACCAGTGACGAGAGCAGAGCATGCGTCTCGCAGCTGTGCTCACAACGAGGGTGTGACTCAATCAGGACACTGAGCATTGAGCAGCAGCGCTCACTAATGACTTGACACGTGGGAGTTCTACTTCATTCCACCAATCACCATCACGCTTCAATGAAGAAGCAACGATAACACCATCGACGTGCTCTAATAGCTTCGCAATATTATCGGGGGTCACGCCAGAGCCGACTAGCAGAGGCAGACTGGACGATGACCCAATACTGGAAATCTCATCAAGCGTGGCGGCGTTTCCGGTTCGATGTCCGGTCGCAATGACAGCGTCAGCATCGAAAAATGCGACGTCGCGAGTGAGTTCCTCTACACTGCGATCAGCAACTATGGCATGACTGCCATGTTTCACATGACTATCAGCAAATACTTTGATGTGATTTGCCTGAAGACTGGCGCGATAGCGCAAAGCTTCGCCGGCTCGGCCTTCGATAAATCCTTCGTTAGCCACATAAGCGTTGGCCCATTGATTTACTCTGATAAATGACGCACCTGTGGCGGTGGCAACAGCAAATGCGGGTATGGGTGCATTGGCTAATACGTTTACACCAACAGGACAATCAACCTGGCTTATTATCCGGTCAGTGATTACAGATAAAAACCCGGTAGTTTCCGGCCCGATCTGATCAGGTTTCAGAAACGGAATATCACCATGATTCTCAACGATGAGTCCGTTCATACCGCCTTCCATGTAGGCGTCTACATCTCTCATACAGGCATCATAGATGGATTTTATACTGCGACCATCATAACGGGGTGAGCCAGGAAACGCCGGGCAGTGAATAACACCGATTAGTGCTTTTCCACTAAACAGAGAAGTGATAGTGTCATTAAGCTTAGAGGTTATGGAATGCATGAAAGAAATAGACCGTAAAGATGAATTGGCTGTTCAGGCTTTAGTGATAGCCAATGCCACTGTGGATGAAACATATAGCGTTGCAAAACTGCCAGCCACCGGTGAATCGTTGGTAGGACAGTTACGTGCGCGTGATGTTGGGGGCAAAGGTGCTAACGTCGCAACCATATCAGCGCGTTGCGGATTGAGAACCGGGCTGATAGCTGTCATCGGAAAAGATGCTCGTGGTGACTTTGTAAAAAGTAAATTGGCGCAGGAATCAATTGTGCTTGATCTGGTTCAGTCAACGCAATGCAGTACCGATGTGTCATTAATAAATGTTGATGCCCATGGAGAGAATACGATAGTCAGCACGATAGAAGCTGCCCACTGCCTTGAGGCATCTTATGCCTGTCAGGCGCTTGAAAGCCTTCATGAAAAATGTACCGTCGTATTGCAAGGCAACTTGACTAGAGAACTCACCCAACTTCTTATAAGTAAAGCTAATAAATTCCGGCATAGAGTGATTCTTAATCCATCTCCAATGTGGCCGTGGATGAAGTCTATCGTATCCACAGCAGACGTTGTTTTCATGAACGCAGGAGAAGCTTTTGAAATAACCGGAAAAACTGATGAGGCAGCCGTTTCCCAGCTGCTTGGCAGTGGTCCTGCGCAGGTTGTACTTACTCGCGGCGGAAAAAGCGCGCTGCTTGGTACTCGACACCCAGGAATTGGAAAGTCCGATCAAATCCATATAGAAGGTGTACCGTCTATAAGAACCCCGGTGGTGGACACCACTGGCGCTGGTGACACATACCTGGCTGTTGCAATTGCATCGGCATGCAGACGCGGCGTTGCTATTGACACGATAGCACTGACTCATGCGGCACGAGCTGCAGCTCATACAATCAGTGTTCATGGAACACACAGTGCTTTTCCAACAAGCAGCGAGCTGGCGAATATTCTTGCAAGCTAAGCAAAAACTCACGATAGATGAGAAGGCAACATTAGTCTCTTTTGTTCGCTATGAAGCTGTGTCCTCAAGACGGGTTAGCCAACTCAAAACGTTTATCCATAGGCGTTGATATCCAGACCATTCGCAAAACGCAGGAGAAAGCCAGTGTGGACCGATATCGGATGTCCACGCTGCGCTGCGCCCCGCGCCATATTCGCCCACAACAAGCAGTGGATGCCCTCCCTGATCGGCAGGTAATCGAGCCACCAGTTTTACATCCTCACGCTGGCGTAGCTCCACTTCGTTAATACCTAACAAATACGGCCAGGGTTCATTTAAGCCTGAAACAGTAGCGTGTTCGCTCAGGATAATCTCAGCGTTTGTACCTTCCGGAATTTCCACACGATCATCCCATGGTAAACACGTAACCGGTAAGACGTCTTCAATCGGTGTACGTCGCCAACGTGCCTTGCCATCTATTCCTTGAAAGGAAAAATAGCCACCGCACATCAACAGACCGGCACCATCCTTAATTCTCTGTCTCAGCAATTTAAGACGATTGGGTACGGTACGAGAATGTAACCACACCTCGGGAGGTAGCAGCAGGGAATTTGCTCCTATGTCAGACAAAATAAAAGCATCGTATTGCTCGAGACCAGCCATATCATAAGGAAACTGTTCAACGGCTTCGTGTGCTTTCATCCAGGTCAGTTCAAACGGGCTTTCCTCTAAAGAAGCTACCAGAGGATCAGCGCCGGTATGAAATGTCACGCTGCCAAACTGATCAAATCCCTTGTAGTGCGTGGCGGAACTCACCCAGCTCTCACCAATGAGAAGTACTTTTTTTTTGTTCTGAGTACTCACACAATAACTCCCTGCTTGAGTTTGAATTCCGGATCAAAGACGCATCTAGGATTCTGGTGCGTCAATTGTATAAGGTCGGCGTCGTTTAAGCCGTGCCTTTGCAAACGCGGTAGAAAATGGCGTTGAATATAAGCGTATCCGTTCCCACCATAACGCGTTAGCATCATTTTCAAAAACACATCCTGGGATAACAATACTTTATCCAGGTGTCCTTGTTCGGCAAGCGTAATAATTCCACTTGCCGCATCCTCATCACTGGGACATTGTACTTGCTGATCTGCGTAGAAATAATCCATTCCAATCATGTCATATTCGATGAATGCACCTCGTTGAGCGAGTTGAAGTTGATAATCTCTATCAAAATGCGATGGATTCATATGGCACAGCACCACTCGTCTCGGATCTACTCCCTCGTTTTCTACAACATCAAGCACTTCATTGCCCAGTCTGAACCAGCCCGGCAGATGCACCATCAGCGGTAGTCCGGTTTGAACTTGTGCTCGGGCCGCACCTTGCAATGATTTACGCTCTTCGGCAGTAAAGTCTGATGAGACACCTATTTCACCGATCAAGCCGATACGAATGTTTTCCGTTTGTGAGTCAGAACCCGTACTAATACCTTCATGAGCTTCGTAAACGATTTGTGCTGCTACCTCTTCTACGCTCATGGATTTCAGCTCGGCAGGGTGTGAACTCTGAAGGTAATAGCCTGAGCCCATCACAATATTAAGCCCCGTTTTCTGAGCGATACGTACCAGTGCTTCAGGGTTTCGACCTATGCCGCGGCAAGTAGGGTCGACAACAGTGTTCCCACCACTTGATTTAAATTCGCTAAGCTCGTCGACAGCTAACGCTTCATTATCCAGCGCAAGGTTATGTTTACAGACAAACGGATCTTGTCGTAACTCAGATAAGATTTGGATATTAACTTCTGCGTTAGCCAGATAGTCTCTGTCGGTGTTCGCAGGTTTGTTCCACCAGCATGAACAATCATTAAGAATATGTTCATGCATCAAGGTATTGCCCAACGCAGAAGCCTCTATTGGCCCTGTCACCGTCATCACACTGTTTATGGGAGGCGTCATGGGCCGGCTCCTTTTGTGAAAAGGCGAGTGTTCAACCAGATTGCGATGAGTATGATTGCACCGGTAACGATCTGTGTGAAAAAGGGTGATATCCGCATCAATATCAATCCATTACCAATAACGGCAATCGTCATGGTTCCCAACAATGTACCAATCATTGAGCCACGCCCCCCCATCAACGACGTACCACCCAATACAACTGC
>JBGCEO010000016.1:0-12334 GCA_045106475.1 Granulosicoccus sp. | reverse complement strand
CTGAAGTGCGGCAAGAGCATTCCGTGCTCCATCCGCGCCTCCAGCATGGCACGACTGAGCTGGCTCACTATCCCTATCTCGTTAAAGAGTTGAAAATAGAGAGCAAGGCGTTTATCAGGCATTCTTTATTCTGGTTTCGATTGGCCAACGCGGTGTACGGGCCGGTAACGTACCATAACCGAGAAGGCCGAGCATTTGTACTGTACCGCCATCACCAGCAAATTCGCGATGTACACGTTCCCGGTACATGCTCACTTCCTCATACTCTTGTAACGCCTGACTGACCGGTCGCAGTGCCATACCAAGGCTCGTTGTTTTAAGGTTGAGCCGCATCCACTGACGACCTGCTTCTAACTGGTCCTTTCGGGTATCACCAGGCGTAATAGTGAGCGTAAAGGCTGGGGCCGACAAAATGGCATTAGCGGTGTTCTCGATGGCATCACGAGAACCCGGATTGTTGATATCCGAGGCCGCCTCGCGTGTAAAGAGGCCTAATAGGGCCAGCGTTTCCAACATAGGGCCACCAGCATCAATACCATCTGGTTTTTCATTTATTTCTGATTTGCCGATGCGCAACAGATCGATACTCTCTTGCCATGCTAGCGGTGTTGATGCTTCCGCCAACCACGCATCATGAGCGATTTCCTTTAACGATCGTCGCTCATCACCGCCGACATAGACATTCGCAAACTCGTCTAATTGTTGCGCAGCTGCACTGTCTACGGATCGCTCCTCAAAAAGATCTTTATGAGACCGACGATTCATCACCTGCTGAAACAGCGGGTCAGATTCGCCTTTTCCTTCCACAAAAGTACAGTGTGCAACCGGGCCATCTTCGCCTTCCGGCATCAGAACGGTGTCAATGGCATAACCCTGATCAGCAGCCGCCATACGCATCAATTCGATGAAACATCCCATGCCGATGGTCAGTTGTCTGCCGAACGGATCGGTTACCGGCAGATCCCGCTGCATGTCTCTGTACAGTGCGACGCCATTCGTACCGACCAAATCGGCGATCCAAGGCTGCCGGTTATGTGGATTCGGCGCTAACAACGCATAAGACATAGCATGCAGGCGTGGGTCGTTGTAGGTGCCTGCTTTATCCCAAGGGGCCAATGCCTTGTGCGGAGTTCGCGTGGTAAGGAATGTGGCAGAAGATGCGGCAGCCGCTAGAACAACACCGCCACCAGTTAGACTGAGAAACTTTCGACGTAATACAGACATAGGTACCTCCTGTTAGTTCGATATCGCACTATATAGTGCGATATCGAACTATACAAGAGGCCGATTTGAACATTCAACATACTTTCAGGAAATTATCGTTGTTTCGCTGCAAATCACGATCGATATGGCAGTCCTTGCCAGGCCCACCTCGTCTGTTTTGGGCAGAGGGTGTGTGAAAACTATTTGTTAGAATTACGGTGTTTTTGACCACTTGAGGTTTGCGATGAGCGGATTTATCAATTGTGACAATCGTCCACAGGCAACGCTTTTTCCAGAACAGCTTGACGATTACATATCAGAAGACAATTCGGTACGAGTGATCGACGTATTCGTCGATTCTCTCAAGCTAAGGAAGCCTGGCTTTGCTACCAAACCTAGCTGGGAGAAAAATCAGGCCCTTTCAACTCGTTGTTGCCAAACATTTTCATTCTTAAAGTTAAATCATCTATTTCTGAAAGGTATGGAACGTTGCCACTAACAAGGAGTCGTATTGTAATCAAGGGCGATTCTTGCTTACTTGTAACCAACTAGCTATTTCTGGATCATGATCAAAGGAATCGTAGCAACAGTCCTAGCCCTCGTCGTATTTGGCTTTTTCTTTTTCACCAATGTTGGAAAACCCATTAGTTCTGATCTTTCCATTATTGGTCAAGGTAAGCCAGTTCTTGCGTTGGCATATGAGAACTTCTCCCCTACTGGTGGCGATGCCCTCACCCACCTGCAAGAAATCAAGAATGACTATGATTCCCGTCTTAGTTTCGTCATTGCTGACTTAGGGACTCCACAGGGCCGGACGATTGCTGATCGTTATCGGCTACGTGATGGCTTGGCTGTATTCCTGGACAAAGATGGCCAAGCACTTCTTGTTACAAACATCCCTGCAGACCAACGGGAATTACGCAGTATTTTGGACAACCAATTGACCTCGCGATGAGCTTGTCGGTGGAATAACACAGTTGCTCCAATGAGTACTCAGGTCGTGAACTAGTCCGTATTTTCCACTCCGGAAAACGTCCTTACTTTCATTCAGTTATTTTTGCACGCTCTAATGGATTCAGTAACTTAGAGCATTGGGTCGTCCTGAGTTTCGTTAGGAAGGACACTTCAACATTCCAGATGGAATTCATGTCGTGAACAGTTTAAAACTGAAGGTTACGCAATAACCACATCGCTAAACAGACGAAATCGCGTCGGATCAAAAAGAGCAACAGAGAGTTCCATTAAAAGATTGTCTTCCACATACAACGCTGCATCTATCTTTAAAACGGATTCGCCTACTTTTATTCCCATGATGCCGGCTTCTCGTTCTGGACATGGAATCGCAGTAGTCGACTGAGTTACGCGGTTTACAGTGACGTTAAAAGCACGTTCTATTGCCTGAAATACGGATAGATTTGTTTTTTCTAGCACTGGCTCAATACCAGAAAATCGAGCAGGTATATAAACCTGATTTGTCCCAAATGGTCTCTTTTCATTATTCATAGTGCGCGAACCCGAAACTTCCAGCCAATAATCGGTTTCACTGTGGTGGCCTTGCAGGGTTTCAACGTCGTCAACGTGTACGGTAGCGATGTTGTCTATGTGAAATGCAGTGTCGTTTCCAATACTCAACAGGTCGTTAATGCCGGATGTGGCCATACTAAACTTCGGCTGTGGTGTTGAAGCAATAATTACTGTGCCTGCACGCTTGCGCCTACGAAGCACTCCAATAGACTCCAACTCCTTAAAGGCCAAACGAATTGTTGAACGGCTCACTCCTACTTCGTTTGCAAATTCAGCCTCCGGCGGTAATCGGTCGCCAACATTGCGTTGGCCGCTTGAAATCTCTAGCAGTAATTCGTCACAGACTTGTCGATACAAAGCACTCATTGCAATGTTCTCGGTAGCCAAAGAGCAATGCTCGGAAAAATCGTTAACAACAAAGCGAATGCCAACATAATAAAAAAGAATGGTAAAGCAGCTTTTGCTATCTTAGTGATACTTTCACCTGTCTGCGATTGAATTACAAACAAATTGAAGCCAATAGGTGGCGTTATTTGGCTAATCTCAACCGCGACCACTACAAATATACCGAACCAAAGAGCGTCATAGCCGGCACTGGTTATCAGCGGCAACGTTATCGGTAAGGTCATGACAATTATCGACGTTCCATCGAGAAACATACCGAGTAGCGCATAGAACATGAGTAGTACGATAATTAGCATGAACGGAGACAGCTCCCAAGTAGCAATGAGGGTCGCGACTGCCTTGGGAATACCTAAAAACCCAAACGCTGCATTCAATAGCGCCGCTCCGATAATTATCAAACCTATCATTGCAGAGGTTCGTACCGCGCGTCTTCCCGCTCGGACAAGCGCTTTGATATTAAAGCGTCCCATTACCATGGCAATTAGCATTGAACCCAGTACACCAATTGCAGCTAGCTCACTAACACTGGCCAGACCCAAATACAAAGAAGTCATGATCCCAATAATTAAAAAGGCGATGGGGCCAATATCTCTAAGTGACTGGAGTCGCTCGCGCCAACCGGGCTGAGTCATAATGGGCTGGTTGCCACTGAAGACTTGATGTAAGGCGATATACAGCATGTAAAAAAAGGCCAACAATAAGCCTGGAATAACGCCTGCAACAAACAGCTCAAGAATGGACTGCTCGGCTATAACACCATAAATGATCATGATGATGGACGGTGGTATAAGAAAACCTAAGGTGCCTGCCCCTGCCAACGATCCCATGGCGAGCTGGCGATCGTATCCACGCGCCTGTAACTCAGGCAAGCTAACCTTGCCAACTATGGCTGTTGTCGCAGCTGATGAACCAGACACTGCAGCAAACAAAGTAGAACCAACAACATTAACATGTAGCAGCCCACCAGGTAGCCGACCCAACCATGGCGACAAGCCACTAAACAATGATCGGCCAAGCCCGGCTGTGACCAATATTTCGCTCATTAAAATAAACAACGGCAGTGACAACAGCGGTTTTGGAATGAGCGATCCCCAAATCAGGCCACTTGCAAAAACATCCATCGGGATATTGGGCTTGAACAGCGAGAGCAACACAAACCCTGTAGCAAACAAAGACAAACCAATCCAGACAGATCCGGCAAGTAACGCGACAAACAACAAAACAGTAACGATGGCAATATCAAGCATCGTTTACATCTCTGTCCAGGTCCTTCCATTCATAGGGCATTTGTTTATAGCGCCTATACAAGCGCGCTGCGCAATCGAGCCACAACTGCGCAAATCCCCATAGCACTAGCAACTGCGGTATCCACAGAGGTGTCTTGGTTACCGTTGTGGCTAGAATATTCCGATCAAAAGAGCGTCCGACTTTTTCCCACATGGCCCATACAATCAATGACACGATACAAATCGCCACCAGACTGGCCAGAATATCCATCCATCTTGCTGCGATTAATGGCAGTTTTTCACTAACCGCTTCAATGCGTACATGCACACTAGTGCGAATCGCAGGCCCTGACGCAAGCGCAAAAATAGCTGCCATAGCGTACTGACTGTATTCCCATGAATACGAAAAGCTCATTGCTTGAGATCTTGCAAACACTTCAGCAAGCATTAACCCGCAGTAACCGAAAATCAACAACACGGCCACTGTCTCTGCCAATCGTGACAGGCGATCGATTAAGGCTAGTAATTGAGTCATTCGAATAGCTCGCCCGGTAAATCAGGCTCCGAGCTTGCTAAAGTGGTTGCAACGAAAATCACCAGTGCACTACTTGCCTACTTTCGCTATATACGCTTCAACCACGTCTTTGGCATCTGGCACATTTGCGTAGAACGCTTCCCACATCGTTTTACCTGCTTCGGCCATTTTTGCATTCAAGCTATCATCAGCGCTCGATATTGACATTCCGTTTTCTTCCAGTACTTTGGTTTTTGAACTGTCTTCCTCTGCAGACACTGCCCAAAATTCGGCTTCCATATCGTTAGCAAGTTTTTCAATGATAGTACGTTCGTCATCACTTAGTGCATTCCAAGCATCGAGATTAACGGTAACTGCATCAGGCGATGTTGACCAATTCAATGGATTAAAGTGAGTAGTAAATTGATATAGCTTAGAGTTAACACCGGTTGACGTAGATGTCGCTGCACCATCTACAGTACCAGCTGCAACTGCAGCGGCCAGTTCGCCAAAAGGTAATTCAACAGGTGCCGCTCCCAGCTTGTTTAAAAATTCAAATGATGTCGCGTTAAAAGCTCTAATGCGTAGGCCTTTAATATCATCAGCACTTACCACAGCTTCTTTAGTGTAGATACCTGGCGATGGCCATGGCACGTAATACAACACTTTTTGATTGTGGGATGCAAAAACTTCGTCATACTTTGGGCCGGCTACTTCCAGCCATGATTTCATTTCGTCCTGACCCTGAATAAGATACGGTAATGTGTCGATACCCAGAAACGGTGCTTCACCTGCTTGTAGAAACAACAACATATCCGCCATTTGTACTATCCCGTTTTCTACTGCCGAGAGTTTCTCGGTAATCTTTACACCAACTTCACCAGACAAATGCACGGTTATGTCTACCGATCCGTCTGTTGATTCACGTACGGCATCGGCAAATTTAATTGCGCTTTGCGCATGAAAGTTATTTGCACCCCACGCAGTGCTCAGATCCCATTTTGTTTCAGCATGGGCTGCCGTGCTTCCAATACACAGGGCGGCCACACCAGCGATAACTGATTTGATCATGTACATTGCCTTACTCCTCTTTATTGTTGCCATCAAGTTTATTCTGATCATGGTGGTAAATATTTGTGGCTGCCTCGATAGAGATCAGACCATGTGCCAGGTCGCGTTCAACTTTTGATCGTGCACGATGAATGGGATCACCAAACCCACCACCACCCGGTGTTTGCAAAATGAGTGTTTCACCAGCTGGAATCCTGTGAACACCTTTATGTTCAATACGTGTGCCGTTCGATAATGATACTTGGCCTGGAGTACCTCTGTGTCCACCTTGCCTGCCTGCAGGTCCTTCGTTCAAACGCTCAAATGCGGCCGCAGATAGAGTTAATTCATCACCTGTTCTTGACCCCACTTCCACACGTTGCGAAAGGCCTCCGCGATACTTTCCTGCGCCACCAGAATCTGCAACAAATTCTTTAGAGTGATAGATCAAGGGTGCTGCTACTTCAGCCGATTCGACCGGTACGGAACCCACACCTGAAGGAAAGGCTGTCGTGGATAATCCGTCTAATGAAGGACGCGCGCCCATACCGCCTAGCACCACGTTTAAAGACGTAAAAGGAGTCTCAGCTGTGCCTGAAAGCGATAGTGTCCATAGTGCCCCCGCACTCTCTGCCAAAACCCGACCAGGAAGAGCCTGATCAAGGCAGCCGAACATAAGATCCGGTAATGCTTGGCCTATAACATGTCGTGCTGACACCGGCGCCGGTCGCTCAGCACTCACAACCAAACCTGCTGGTGCCGTAATTCGAATCGCATTTAGCGATGCCTGATTGTTGGGCACTTGAGGTGTCAGCATGGCGCGAATACCAAAAGCTGCGTAGGCTGCGGTGTAGTTCAATGGGCAATTAATCCCTCGACTAATTGCAGGTGATGAACCGGACAAGTCAACGTCAATTTGTTCATCGCTGATAAGCATGCGTGCGCACAATTTAATTGGACTATCGTAACCATCCAAAGTCAGTTCACTGTGGTATTCGCCGTTTGGTGCCTGCTGTAATGCGGCCCTTGTACCCTGCTCTGAACGCTCAAATATAAATGAGGTTAGCTCGTGTAAATCACTGATGTCATACTCGTGCAGTAATTCGGTTAATCTTTTAGCTCCTGTGTCATTGCAACTGAGCAATGACAAGATGTCTCCACGTGCCTCTTGAGGCACGCGTGAGTTGGTTGTTACGATGCGCAATAAATCCTCATTGAGTGTGCCTGCTCTACGCAGGTGCATAACTGGAATGATGACTCCCTCCTCAAAGACAGAACGCCCTTCTGCTGACCAACCCAAACCGCCAACATCGACTACATGACTTGTTGACGCAAGATACGCAACGATCATCTCGTCGATGAATACAGGTGTAACCACCACGAAATCAAACACATGGCCTGCCCCCAACCAGGGATCATTAGTCACCAATACATCGCCGCTTACCAACGTGGACGCTGGTATGACATTTAGCATGGCGTTGACTGATGCAGCCATGGTGTTAACGTGCCCCGGCGTGCCGGTAACCGCTTGAGCAAGCATTTCACCTTCGGCATTAAAAACGCCAGCAGACAAATCTCCAGCCTCACGAACGATGGCTCCGAATGCTGCTCTCATTAACGCGTTGGCTTGTTCCTCACATACCGAAATTAAACGGTTCCATAATACATTTTTAGCAACGTAGTCCAATGCACTCGGTTGACCCGGTTCAGCTGTTGTCGGAGCGCTCACTTTAAGCCCTCTCAAGTATCAAGTGGCCTTGCTCAACCTGATGCACACACCAGGCTCTGGGTACTATCGTGGTGGTTTGAGATTCAGAAACCACTATTGGCCCTGATAGCTGCTCACTGTTAAGTGTTGAACGTTGAACAACAACCGAGCGATTAAATGCTTTAGATCGTTGATCATATACATCACGTGTCGACACCGTGGTAGTTGCTGGCGAGGGTTTTGTGGTTAGTAGCTTTTTTGGGGGGTGATTGCCTGCCTCATGATCTCTTGCTGCCACACTAAGTGAAACCAATTCAATATCTATATCGGTTAAAGTAAAACCCGATATAGCTTGATACTGATCGATAAATTGACTTTGCACATTGAGCAATGCCGTTTGCAGGTCGATATCGTACTGCAACGGAATTCGCAACTCTAGGCCTTGTCCGCAGTAACGCAACTCGGCCGTAACCGTTGTCGAAATAGTCGAAAGTTCTGCGGCTTGTGAAACCACATCACGAACATAGATCAAAGATGCCTGTAAACGCTTGTCTAGCTCTTTGTAGTTAATAGTAGCAATGGATTCAACGACTGATAACGCCGTCTCGAATGCAATTGGAGAACGCAGGAAACCAACTGCTGATCCGACTCCTGCATGTGAGGGCACAAAGATCCGGTTAATACCGAGCTTTTCGGCAATGCGCGTTGCATGAATGCCGCCACCGCCGCCAGAAACCAGCAAGTCAAAATTAGACACATCGAGCCCAAGCTCAATGCCGTGCACTCGCGCAGCGTTTGCCATAGCTTCATTGGCCAGCTCAATCACGCCAGCTGCCGCATCAGTAACACTAGCAAAGTTAAGTGCTGTTTGAACCTCCTCTCTTAATGCATCGGTTGCAAGTTGTGGGTCGAGATCAATCATCCCTTCTGCAAACCCTTCAGCAACAATACCACCCGTAACCATATGTGCATCCGTCACAGTGGCGTGTTTACCACCTTGTTTGTAGCATGCAGGCCCAGGTGCTGAACCCGCACTTTGTGGGCCCGTTTTCAATCGACCTAAACTATCAACGCTGGCGATCGATCCACCACCTGCACCGATCTCCACCAGTTCCACTGTCGGCACTGTGATAGGAAGGCCACTGCCTTTGATATCGCGCCATGAACGAGCCACTTCAAAGCAACGAGAGGTTTGCGGTTTGCCGTTTTTAATAAAACAGATTTTTGCAGTGGTACCACCAATGTCTAAGGAGAGTGTCCTGTCCGAGTGTAATTCTCTGGCCACGTGAGCGCCTAAAGCAACGCCACCAGCAGGTCCACCCTCAATTAAACGTATGGGAAACCGTTTGGCTTGCTCAAGTGTGGTGAGTGCGCCGTCGGATAGCATCATTAAGAAAGAACCGTGAAACCCAAGCGTCTTGAGTTCAGATTCCAGACGGCTAAGATAGTTTGTCATCAACGGGCGCACATAGGCATTGGCACACACCGTAGAGAAGCGATCGAACTCGCGTATTTCACCAGAAACTTCCGCACTCTGACAGATTGTGACGCTATTGCCTAGGTTGTCTCGTATTCGTGATGCAACGTACTGTTCATTAGTATTATTGCGGTATGCATGTAGAAAGCCGATGGCAATTGCATCAATGTTTTTCTTTAAAAGCTCTTGGCACAACGAATCGATTTCTGCGTCATCCGGGCGCTTCCTGACGCTGCCATCCGCCAAGGTTCGCTCTTGGATACCATAGCGCAATGGCCTTGGTATTAACGGTTTTGGCAGCTCTATGTTCAGTTCGTATTGATCAAACCGCTTTTCATTCCGCATCTCCAATACATCGCGAAACCCCGCAGTGGTGATAAACGCGGTTTGAGCACCACGGCGTTCAATTAGAGCGTTGGTAGCGAGTGTGGTGCCGTGGACTACGCTGTCTATTTGATTAAATTCGGAGGACAAACGGTCTAACAATACCGCGATTCCCGCCAGGGCCGCAGTCTCAGGGCCATCAGAACTCGTCAGAACTTTGATAGACGACAAGCCGTCCTCGGTTTCCGCTACTACGTCTGTGAACGTTCCACCAATATCTATGGCAAGCCTTAGCATGCATATAAAGTACGTACTTTATATAGAAGTGTCAACAATAGTTGGAGTCTGGGTCTCCAACAAGTGGGCTTCATGTTGTGCACTACATGATCTCGATTATGTTGAGTTCCGGATCATGTTGAGCTGAGAAGTGAGAGGCAGCTTTGGTCCGGCTTTCAGCTAGATTTACTCAACATGATCCTAGCCAGAAAAAGTCGCCAATCTGCAGAGTCGGTCTGGTGCCGCGACCGGCGACTGAATGCCCAATCCGGAAGTACAGCGTTCCGCACGGATCACATCATCGACAGCCTGCTCTGTCCTCAAAGCAGTCTTCGATGAATAATTTTTATCAATAACTTCAGTGGGTATGTGAGTGGGCTGTAGGCAAATTAAGCTCCGGTAGTTCGCCCGTTGTTCATTCCATGGCGGCGTTAGATAGCGACTTTAGACTCGAATTCTTTTTCCTTTGCATGCCCTCTTCCATCCTGAGTAATCCTTGCTGCTATTCCCCCCACTAGTAAAACTACCGATAGGGTTTCTACTACTAGTGCAGCTCCAGTCCGTTTCTTATACTGCAAACATCTAGTCAGTAAATGGAACTCTCATGGAAGTTGGAACTGCGGTCGATACGATTCGTGACAATCTGAAAGATGGCTTCTTGGATGCTGTTACCGCAGATGAATTGCGCGAAAATACCAACACACTGCAAAATCTGTCCCCAGAGGATACCAATGAGGCAATCTCGCAGCTAAGCGATGCTGATCTGGAAAAGTGGACCGATGAACTCCATGAGAGCACAAGATTTGATGTATTCGGCACAGGCGGACTGAGCATAGATGAACGTTCTCAGCTTTACACCGATCTTGCCAGAGATTTAAACCCCACTCAGCTGGAACGTTTCTATCATGCATTAGGCGATGAGAATCGCCAGAGCGAATTCATCGATTCGGTGGCCACTCACGCAACCAACACAAACAAAGTTGAACTGATCGCACGGTTGGCCGACCAGACAACTGATGGCACATCCAGGCTTGATGTATTTTTCGGCGGTTCCAGCACGGCTCGTTGGGATCAAGACGCCCGCGCCGTATCCACACTCATAGGCAGCCTGAGTGGCGCATCCTCTGTAGAGCAAGCCATTGGAAGCCTGAGCGATTCGCAGCTTGAATCCGTTCTGCGAGCAGGAACTCAACCCAGCGCATCAACCTTTGCTATGGGGCATGCCTCAAGCACGTCCTACTCATTTGATACCTCGGGGCTCACAGCCGTCGTAAACGCTGTTGCTACCACTGGCGATGCGAATCTCAAAGCACGGGTATTCGAGTTGGCTGCACGTCAGATCGATGATATTCGTAGTACAGACAGTGTACTTGCCCCCAACACCACCGCCGACGACCGAGCCGGCGAGGTAGCCGATGCACTGGCCAATCTTCTTGAGTCCGACACAGTGGGCATCATCACCTCACTTGAGAGAGGTGATGGCCTGCTATCTTCCAGAACGGGTAACGGTTTGAGTTCATACACTGCAGAACTCATCCGACAAGGTGATCTGGACACCGTGCGCGAAACAGTCGCAAAACTGCAAGCTGGCAATGACCTTAATGGCGACCCGGCAACCTATTTAGCCAGTTCCACAACTGATGAACACGGCAACCGTGATTTCCAGAATGCTTCAAATCTCGGCTTTTTCGTCGGCTCAGTCAGGGAGGGTATTGGCGCTATACAATCTGATGCAGATGAACAGGCAGCAACACTGAATACTATATTCGGTGTGGCGTTCGGATTAGGAGGGCTTGGCATACCCAGCGGTCAAGTCGCTTCAAAAGCGGCTCTAGTAATCGCTAAACCTCTGACTGCAGCACTTGTCGAAAGCGTAACCGGTGACCTGGCCAATGGGCACACCAATCTCGGCGATGCCATCGAACAACTGGCATTACCTGCTGATGTATACAGCTCCGATGTGACCGGGCCTTTTGGTGATGCGATTGATGCCGTGGTTCGCAATTGATAAGGTAGGCTATGGAACGAAGCCAACCTTATCTGCTGCAGATGATCTATTCATTCTGGAGGCTAACAATTGCCCTGAGCGTGTTACTCAGCCCTCTCTCGACACTTTCGATGGCATCCGAGAAAACAACCGACATGGCGTCCAAAAGTGTTGCAGTGGATCCAGCACTACTAGAATCCCTGCTGCAGGAAAAATCCATCAAACCGTTGCTTCAACATCACCGAATTGCACTAACAGCTAATAATTCTGCCGACATTGCGTGTGAGTTACTGACATTAACTCGCGGCAAAGCATGGCAGAAGGATCCAGTGTCTTTTCTAAGCGCCCATGAAATCAATGCCAATGGCAACAAGAATTTCCAAAACGCTCTGACTCTAGGGCACTGGTTAGGCTCAGTGCAAACCGTCATCAATGAACAGGGTTTTAGCGCCCTTGAAGCAGCTGACTGGTTTAAAACACAACTAACAATCATTGAGCAGCGATTGCAGAGCATGGATACAAGCATCTACCAGGGGCTGGTACCCGACATTGCCAACAAAAGGATCACGCTTAACGAAGCTATGGAACTGCTGGCCTATAGCAAGGTCACGTCTTCAACGGTTACAACAGTTATAGGCCA
>JBGCEO010000015.1:0-71590 GCA_045106475.1 Granulosicoccus sp. | reverse complement strand
TTCTATTGATTGACCATCGACGTACTGAAGAACGTCGTTTAGGCAATCGGGATTAAATCGCGCATTCTGACTGGCAAAGCGTTCGCAATCATTGGCTACGGTTGCAAATAGATCAAAATCCGAATACGGCTCAATGTCCTTGCGTTGATAGCGATGACCACTTCGCACAGGCTCTAGCATATAAGCTCTGGCATCGGGGTCGCCGCTTTCCGCGACCTGCCAGACCGTTTGCGTATCTGGATCTATTTGTCGAGCCTGCTCGGTCGTGAAAACGGTTGTGTTCTGTTCTCTTGTGCCATCCTCAGCTATCAGGAATTGCTGCTCGCTAAAGACATCATCATCGGCAGCAGATCCTAAATCGAAATCCAGTCGCCAGTAATAATTATGCGTGTGCGATAGCCATAAGGTTTCGGGGTCACCCTGAAGTACACGCCCAAAGGGTAGTTCTGTGTTGTTTGAGCTGCGTTGCAAAGCACCTGTGGCGCCGACAGCCGGTTCCAGAGCTCCATCGTCAAAAAAGGACCAGCTGGTTATGTAGGCATAGGCACCTACCTGCGACACTGAAAAAAGATTCAGGCTCTGGCTTTGCTTAGAGCGAGTTGCCGTTCTGTAGCCATTAGAGCCCTCATCAAGCCAAACGCATACCGCGGGTCGGGTTTGAAACTCCAGAAGAGTGCCAAGCGGACAATCTTGTTCGGTTAGATCAAGCAGGTAGCCACCACCCAGACCGTACTGAGTAACATCATTATAGGTAACATCACTATCATCATAGGCGACATGTAGCTGACTGAGTCTGGCGGAACTTAGCAAGCGAAAAGCATCGCCCTCTGGCGGTGTGAAATGAATGTCTGTTAAAACAAGATTCTCTCGAACGCGTGATTCCCAGCACATATCCCAGCGAGCGCCGTTATCAAATACCTGGGATATTCGCGAGTCGCTGCTGCAATTTGGTTCTATGGCAAGCGCGGCAGTTGGTCCTGTTAAAGCACCCAGGATTGCCGCCAAGCTTAATAGCCAGATCAGCGATCGTAACCGGTATTGATAGCTTGCAATCATCACTATTGAGTGCTGAGTTCGAATGGGGAGGAGGAAGTCCAGTCGAATGGCATTAGGTTAAACGACAGATGAACGTTACTGATGACAGGCCAATCTTCCTGGCTGGGTCTGAAGCTTCTTGTCTGGCTGTACCAGAGCACCGGAGTGGCATCCTGAAGTGATTCACCATCAACGAAATTATCCAGATTTTTCCCACAAGGCGCAGATTCAATAGCGGAGTCATCATCAACTGAATCAACTGTTGCAGGGTTATTCAAGGCATGACGTTCGCACGGGTTAAAACGTGTCACTGCTAAATCGAACTGGGCCCAGTTCATTGATCCATTTCGATAGGCGAAACCGCTGTTGGCCGGATCAAGATAATATCCGGCACCGCTGATATCCATGATGCGCCAGCCCCGAAAGTGCTCACGATGCACATTTCTCAGCGTCTCGGTTTCAATTGCGCTTACTTCTAGTGGTCTTCTATTGCCTTGATCCACCTTGAGCGGAAATTCAAATTGTTCGACGCGGTCGCGCGCATCGGTGTCTAAGTCAAATACCATTCGCCAAGTCGACAACAGTGTTGCACGCACCAGGGATCTGTTGAACGGAGTTAAATCCTGGGCATAGCGCGCATCACTGCCTGTTTTAGCAGCTCGCCCTGACAGCGTGACTGCCGGTATGATCTGCCCATCTTCGGTAAAACCAATGCTCACAGTCCAGGTGAGGGAGTCTCGTTCAAATGCGCTACTGAGTTCCCAGCGTTGGCTGTGCAGGCTGGGTCGTTGAGAATACTTTGCCAGAATTCCATTGTTTTCCAGGCGTACACAAAGCTGCTCTTCGGTTGATTGCGCGCGTGCTGAAAGCGTCTCGCCGGCACAGTTCTGCTCTGTCATGATGACGTTAAAAGGGTCGTTAGCAGAAGCGCTTTCTCCATTCAGAGGATTGATTTGCGCTTCCGGAAGGCTCGCGTCGTGATAGTGCAGTAGTATCTGGCTCAGATGCAGTGTGCGAAGTACCTGACGTTGAAAGTCTCCTGGTGCACGATAGTGTGCATCGTCTATTTGTAAACCATGGTGCTTATCAACCGTTGCACAAAGAGACCAGCTTGCACCTGAGTCAAAGGTTTGCGTCAACGCTATCCCTGTGGTGCATTCACTCGACTGAGCCGATACGGTGGCAGACGCAGCCAGTAGCGATAACAGGATCGGAAACAGACCCATAAGCCGCTTGACGGCGATTAACGGCGCTACTTGCCATGGCTTCAACAAAAACAAACGCAACAGTAGTAGCTTCATCGTCAACGGTCGATGAAGTCCGCTTTTATACGAACTTTTTTGTCGTTGAATCGTTAGAAGCAGCCGAGCGATCATTGCTGCGCCAGCAGTTCGAGTCTTGCATCACCCAGATGCACAACGGGCTCCACCGTGAAAACGGTGCGTGTGTCGTCAAACAGGGATAACAAGGCGCAGCGTTGCCTGGAGCAGCTGTGCTCTGGATCCATGGGTTCAAAAATACTGGCCTTGATTTCCAGCTCTGACAACTGGACAAATTCGGCTCGACCTCGTCGACGCTGTTCAATGCGCAGCTGATCAACGGTCACGTCATGACTGGCAAGAATCGAGATCGCATAATCAATTTCAACTGAGTTAAGCGGCAAGTGAATATTGTCAATAAGTTGCTCGCGAACGAGTATCTGATCAAGCAAATCGAGCACCAGCACTCGAGCTGACTCTTGCGAGTAGTCGTACTGATAGACCCTCACTAAGCGTGTACCGCTGCTGTTTTTCTGTTCCTGCTTTTCAATGGATAGAGTTTGCAGGCCCAATGGATGAGAGCCAGTGCGCTCAGCTTGCCAGGCTATTTTTCCGGCCATTTCGGCAGCGAGTTGTTCATCCTGCAAACTTAGCCCACCGGCAAACGATTTCTGGGCGCCGAACATGACAATGACCCAAAAGGTCATACGCAGGCAGTCAAGGCCTATTCGGCTAGGATGCGCAGCTTTCGCTGACCTGCGGCTGCATCTATTGGCGTTGTTTTTCGTCATACTATGGCTAATGATACTGGGGTTGCGAGCATGATGCCCGTTACCCGATTCGCACCCTTGGGGATGATTTACATGGCATCCGATTGGATTAGCTATTTTGGCTATGGTTCACTGGTAAACCGTGACACACGCCCACCGCATGAAGAGGCCGAGGTCGCCCGCCTGCGAGGTTGGCAACGGGTGTGGGAACACCGAACAGTCGGCAGTTCTGCTCATGCGGGCTGTACATCCTTGAGCATCAGGCCAGACACGGACTCTGCAGATGCGAGCATCGAGGGCGTGATTGTCAAGCTGCCTCGTGCGCAATTGGCGCAACTGGATGAAAGAGAAGCCGGCTACGAAAGACTGGAACTTCCAGCAGCTCACTTCGATTTAGCCGATCACCATCAAGTTGATTCGGTGATGGTCTATCGAAGCCTGCCCGAAAATCGTCGTGCAGCTGATCCGGAGCATCCCGTTTTGCAGAGCTATATTGATTGCGTTTTAGCGGGTTACCACAAGCGGTTTGCCGAGAGAGGATTAAGCGCATTCATTGCAAGCACCGTTGGTTGGGAAGGGGCTATTTTCAACGACAGACGCGCGCCTCGCTATCCGCGCTCAGTGTCGGTGGCGCAGGACCGGCAGGCCCGTTACGATGCGATGATACAGCAGCATCTTGCGTCACTGCCTCGCTCAAGCTAGCCGCCCCAAAAGGAGTTAAAAGCTTGCTACAAGTACAGTTGTTTGCGACTATACGCAGTTACCTTCTGACGGGGAACCCATGGATTTAAGCAACTATTTTTCGGAAGAAAACGGCGCGGTTTCATTCGCAGAGGAGGCGGCAAGCAGGTTCGCTAAAAGCGTGGCCGGTGATTTTAATCCGATCCATGATCCTGGTAGCAAGCGATTTTGTGTGCCTGGCGATTTACTGTTTTCCGTGCTTCTGCATCGCTACGGCGCGGCCAAGACAACGCAAGTCGTTTTTTCCGGCATGCTTGATGGTGCAACCAAGATGATGTTGCCTGCGGCGATAGATAAACATTTAGACATTGTCGACGGGCGAGAGCGGGATCTACTCAGTTTCAAACTTGAAGGTGTGCGAATAACAAGTGAGCCGTTTATTTCAGCCCTATGTGAGCAATACGTTAAATTCTCTGGTCAGACCTTCCCGGACATACTGGTGCCGCTAATGAAAACGGCGAATGTCATGATTAATCCTGCTCGCCCACTGGTGATCTACAAGGATATGTCATTGTCGTTTAATGACGCTGCGAGCAAGGTGTTTAACGAGGCTCGTGAAGCTAATGAGGGTACTGTAGATAAACAAACCCCGGAGTCATTGGCTGATCGCTTGACGCTCAGGTTATCGAATGAGGATACGACAATAAGCGTTGATGGCCGAAAGGGGTCTGTACGTTTGGCATTCGAGATACTGGCCGATGGAGAATCAATAGGTAACGGCGAGAAAAATATGGTGCTCAGTGGATTGCGCGAATTCGAGGAACCAGCCATGCAGGCTATCGTCGATCAGTACAATCAGTGGCGAGACAACTATGCCTAGCGCCACCATGCGCTGTGATCGGGTTTTCTCCAGTATGACTGTCTCTCTGACGCGGTATCCGGTGCTGCATCTAGCGGGCGATTGTGCGAAACTCCTAGCGCGATTCGTTGAACATCCTCTGTTTAGCGAGGCAGCTCACCAGACTTGATAGCGCTGATTTCATGGGCGCAGAATAAGTCTTACAATAAATGAACATTCGCAAGGAGGCGAATATGCAAATGGCAACTATGCGGTCAAGTGACGCGCTGGACGTTCTCCAGACAATATACGGCTATGACGATTTTCGTGGCCAGCAGCAAGAGATTGTCAACTCACTCATACAAGGCCGGGATGCACTGGTTTTGATGCCCACCGGTGGCGGTAAATCCCTGTGCTACCAGATTCCTTCTCTAGTTCGCGCCGGTACGGGGGTTATAGTGTCGCCGCTGATTGCTTTGATGCAGGACCAGGTTGATGCATTAAGAGCTCTCAATCTACAAGCAGCTTTTATCAATTCATCAATGGATGCACAATCCATTCGTGACACAGAAACCGCATTGTTACGCGGTGATATAGACATGCTTTATGTGGCGCCAGAGCGTCTCCTGATGCCGGGTATGCTGGAGTTGCTCGATCAATCTGATATTGCTTTGTTTGCCATCGACGAGGCCCACTGCGTATCTCAGTGGGGGCATGATTTCAGGCGGGAATATATGGGCTTGTCGATATTGGCTGAGCGATATCCCGATGTGCCAAGAATTGCTCTGACAGCCACGGCAGATGAGCGAACGCGAGAAGAGATTGCAAGAAATCTCAATCTTGAACAGGCTGCGCGTTTTGTGTCTGGTTTTGATCGTCCAAACATCCGCTATGCGATAGGTGAACCGAATAATCCGCGCGATGCCATGCTGGCTTTTCTGGATGAACATCACATGGGTGATGCCGGTATTGTGTATTGCCTATCGCGCAAGAAGGTCGAGCAGACCGCCGAATGGCTAAACAAGCAGGGGCGCACAGCGCTTGCGTATCATGCAGGTCTGCCAGCTGAGGAGCGTGAGCATAATCAAAAGCGTTTTTTGCGTGAAGACGGCTTGATTGTAGTTGCAACCATTGCCTTTGGAATGGGGATAGACAAGCCGGATGTGCGCTTTGTTGTTCATCTGAACCTACCCAAAAGCGTTGAAGCCTATTATCAGGAAACCGGGCGTGCAGGGCGCGATGGCAGAGAATCCAATGCCTGGATGGCCTATGGTCTGCAAGACGTGATCAACCTGCGTTCGATGATGGCGCAATCCGACGCAGATGAAAACCACAAGCGTGTTGAGCACCAGAAGCTCGAAACCATGCTGGGTCTTGCAGAGCTTACAGGCTGTCGTCGACAAGCATTACTCAGCTATTTTGGCGACACCCTGGATGATCCCTGTGGCAACTGTGACAACTGTCTGAACCCACCACAGACCTGGGATGCAACGGAGGCGTCGCGTAAGGCTTTGTCTTGTGTCTATAGAACCGGGCAGCGATTCGGGGTCACGTATCTGATTGATGTACTGCTTGGCAAGTCATCGGAGCGTATCCAGAAGTTCGGGCATGATCAACAATCCACTTTCGGCATCGGCATGGAATACACGGCCAATGAGTGGCGACATCTATACAGGCAGCTGATCGCCAAAGGTTTGCTGGCAGTGGATGTTGATGGCCACGGCTCCGTTCAACTCACTGAGGATTCACGTCCTCTTTTACGCGGTGAGCAGCTATTGCATTTACGGCAGATGCCAAAGGGGCAGGCCGGTCGCAAAGGCTCGGCCAGCCGAAAGAGGTCGGCCATTTCCATTGCCGAGCAAGATCAACCGCTCTGGGAAGCCTTGCGTCGTTTGCGTAAGCAGTTAAGTGATTTGGCAGGAGTCCCGGCTTATGTGGTGTTCAATGACAGCACGCTGGCCGATATGATTGCGATCAAACCACGTGATGATCAAGAGATGGCCAGCGTATCGGGTGTAGGGCAGCACAAGCTTGAACAATATGGCGATGATTTTCTTGATGTAATCCGGGAGTACAGCTAACGTGGGTGATCCAAGTTAGTGCAGATAATCGTTAGTTTTGCGTTTTGAATACCTGACTTCCCGATCCAGCAGATCACCTGAAAGCGAATAGCGCTCCCAGCCAATCTGCTTGCGGTAAGGAGGTTTCATTGACTGATTGGTCCAGGTACGAAAGCGCGCCACCAGCTTTTGGCTTTCATCATGCTCGTCCAGCCAACGGGTTTCGAAAACCATGCTGTCGCGCTTAACCTGTTTGCTGCTGGATAGTTTCAGGCTATGCGTGCTCGGCAGATCGAACAGGCGTTCATAGGGCTGTGCCGTATCGTCAATAATCATGCGGTCAAGTGTAGTGCGATCCGCCATCGCTTAGCTACCAACGGGGTCACGCTTTACTTGGCTGAGGCATTTTTTGTGACGCAAAACGTTCATGCCGAAGTAGCCAGTTGTCCACATACTTATGAATCAGCAGACTGACCAGCGTACAAACAATGATCGATATGATGACAAACAGGTAGGCAGCTATGGGCCCTGCGCCCAGGAGCGGTGCCAGAACCTTGCGTAATATACCTAGAGTAAATATGTGGCTCAAATAAAGTGCATAGGATGCATCCCCGAGCAGGACCGCCCAGCGGTACTCCTTAACACGCACAAAAAGGCAAGCGGTTACGATAAGTAGCGAAGGTACTCCAAACTCAAAAATGCGAGGAACCGGCAAACGCATAAATAGCAAACAGCTACCTAGAATCAACAGAAAAACGGCCGTTGACGCGGGCAGTCTGAAGCCACGCTTCCAGGCGACGGCGAGCAACATCCCAAACACAAATTCAAACACCATTGATTTGCCGTAGAACTGGGCCAGCGCAGATTCACCATTATCAAAATACTGCGCTACCAGAAAGACCGCGCTGATAATCAACGTGATGAATAGGACTCTGTAACGCTCTGTGAGGAACAGTGAAAGAGCGAACACCAGGTAAAAATACATCTCGAAGTTCAGCGACCAGCCCGGAGCAACGATGGGCCATACCACACCCTCTTGCGCAACGCTCCAATGGGGAATGAACGCAAGACTCATAATGACGGAATCCCACTGAAAGGCTGTCGCTTTGAACAGATCGGGCCTGAGAAGCAGAATTGCCGCCATCAGCAGTATGAAAAACCAATAGAGTGGTACGACACGGCGAATTCGGTTGATAAAGAATGGCACCGCCTGAGTGTCAGGCTTCGCGATGTAGATCATGATGAAGCCGGAAATGACGAAGAAAATATCCACGCCAAAGCTGCCCGCTTTGCTTAGATAGGGCGCGTATCCATCTACTTGTATAGCTGCGTGGCTATACACCACCGCAAGCGCAGCTACAGCGCGCAGGTATTGCAGGGCATGCAGTCTCATGAAACGTATATCGGCGGAGAAACGGCTACACTAAAGTTATAGCATCTGCTGAGCGAAGCTTGCAGGTTTGTCGCATTACGGAGGCGACGGAAACCTGCAATCCCTACTGAGCCGATCTTTTTAGGGCTTCATAGTAACGTCTGCCCATTTCGCGCAAAGCGCCCGGTCCAAAGTGGACGCAGGTTGTGTTACCGCATGGGAAGCCATTGCTGGGGATCAAATCATCGTGATTTGACAGACCTACCCAGTTCACCATATTGGGTAGATTACGATGCGCATCATCGATGATTTGTTTGCTGGGTAAAAAGGTGGAAAGGTCGCCGCGCTCGTCGACGCCTCGGGACATGGTACCGACGATAAACGGAATATTGCTGTCTGAGCGGCGTAACTCCTCACCGCGTCTGTCAGCATCAATGCGCAGTCTAAGCTGACGCACTACCCGTTCCAGGTTCTCTGCATAGAGGGGCGCACAGCGATCGTTTGCATCGGATTCGCCCTGATGCCACAGGATGCCGCGTAAAATACCACCCGTCTCTTCGAGTGCAAGATTGGCACGGGTCAGAGCTCTATCGAACAACCAGGTATTGCCAAGGTTTGAATTAGGTGATGGTTGAGCGTTCCATTGACCGTTAGGGCCATTCTCATTGGTGCAAAATGCAGAACCTGACCATGCTGCCGGCACCAGGATAATATCGCGAGTGGTATCAGCCAGAGCACGTTTTGCAAAACTTAAGCCCAGGCCAATGTATTCAAGTGGTTTGCCCGATGTGTTCGACGCATCTATAGGAATATGCAGGGGGTCTTCAGCAGTAACAATAGAAGGTTCTACGATATTCAGCGCTGATGAAGTGAAGTCGGAGGCTGTTAGAAACAAGGTCTCGCGATCATTTTTGGAAACATTCAGTTGTTTGATCCTTGGATGAGGTTCGTCGGCCCCACCGGGGAAAGCCTGACGTGTACCGTCGCCGCTAAAACCCACCATGTTGCTTTGCCCCACAAGCAGGTACACATCCGGTGCATCAACCGGCTCAACATTGATTCTGACGAGCATTTCATCAGTATCAGTGCCGTCGGTGGCGGTGATACGAAAATCCCGCTGTTGTTGCCTGATCGGCAGATCAGCAATTGACAGGGTCAGTAAGGCCTGACTTTCGTCAGCGTTCGGCGTTAGTGTGAGGCGAGTGAAGCTACTTGTAATAAAGGCAGTATCTTCAGTTGATACCCCACTCAGGCTGAGGCTCACAGGCGTTGAATGGCCGTTCTGGCGACTGATAGCCAACGGAATGCTCACACCGGCCTCGTCTCCCTCGATCAGTGTCAGATCGTTGCTGAGCGATCGCAATTCAAAATCGCCCGTGGGCGGTGGATCCACAGGCACCAAACCATTCTGCGTGTCGTCAGAACAGGCGCTCAGAACGAGGGCTGCCGATAGCGCCAGGCATGGAAGTGCCAAGGCTCTTTTGAAAAAGCTGTAAATCACGATATTCATGGTTTCTTAATGCAAGCACCTAGCCTAAACATAGGATAGATCTGCAACATTGATATGATTCTGTTAGCCGTCAGGAAATCTGCCTGCCTGACCGATTTTTAGAGGATCTGTGATCCGGTTGGCAGATCTCAGTTAAGCAGCGACACCAGCTGTTCGTAGTATCGATTTCCCATCTCGCGGTAGGCCGCTGAACCAAAGTGTACGCAAGAGCCCTCTCCACAGGGGAATGCCGTGGGTACCAAGTCATCGTTGTTTACAAATCCGGTCAGAGGCACAACATTGCCAATATCACGGTGCGCATTATCGACAAGTTGTTTGCGTTCATTGAAAGGGGACTGATCGCCTCTGGCGTCATTGCCCATCGACATGGTTGCAGCGATAAAAGGCACATCAGATCCAGGTCCACGAGCCACTGCGCCGCGCGCATCCTGATCAATGTTAGAACGCAGTGACACAACTAGTTCAGTTAGATTGTCAGCATAGCTCTCGGCACATGCCTGATCATCCGAATCGGCTTCTCCCTGATGCCACAGAATGCCTCTTAGAATGCCTCCGGTTTCTTCTAACGCTATATTGGTTCTGGCAATGGCTCTGTCATGCAGCAAAGTGCCACTGAGTGCGTTATTCGACTTTGGCGTTGCGTTCCAGCCGATACCCTCCACACGGTTTGTGTCGCGCTTGCAAAAACCGGTATCTGACCAGGCGGCAGGCACCAGGATTATGTCTACGCTGGTGTCCACCAGGGCACGTTTCGCAAAAGAGAGGGCTGGCCCGATAAGCTCGCCGGCTTTACCATCAATGCGTGTGTCAAAGCCATCATGCAAGGGATCAACAGCCACAGTTAGCGGCAGGCCCTCATTGTGTATGTTTGCCGGATTGGTAAAGTCGGCCGCCACGGCAAAATTCTCGCCATCATTGCCGGTGACGTTGAGCTGTTTGATACGTTCAACAGGGGCATCAGCGCCACCGGCTGTGGCCTGTTTAGCTCCGTTCTCACTAAAGCCGACCATGTTGCTCTGGCCCACCAGCAGATACACATCCGGGCGGTTGGTTGGTTGTATCTGTATTGACAATTCCAAGGCTAGCGCTTGATTGACGCCATCGGTGGCCGTGATTCTGAACGTGCGGTTTTGAGTACCGATTGGTCGTTGACCTATTAACAACCTCAGGGTCAGGTTAGCTGATGACTCATCTTCTGACAGGCTGGCATCAGACAACTGCCAGGTCATGTTCTGCTCATCACTACTGGATACTCCTTGTGCAAACAGCGTGATGGGCCGTTCCTGTGGTACTAGACGTTCGGCGATCAGACCAACAGACACCGCCCCGGCACCTTCGACCATCGCAATGCTTCCGCTCGTCAACTGTATTGAAAAAGTATCGTTGGATGCAACATTGCCCGGATTGCTGGGTGAGGGTGTTACGGGCTCAACAGGTGTGGTTGATGGCGGATCGGTAGGGGTTTGTAGATCGCTGTCGCAGCCCGATAGCCCTGCCATCAGGAAGGTTGCTGCAGCCACCAAACAGAGTGATATGGGTCGAGCTAACACGTTAGTACTTGTCCTCGGCAATCAAGAGTTACGGCTGAATGTGAATTTAGAAATTTCCGGGTGTCTGCGCTTGGCCACACCATGCTGGAACTCGGGGGCGAGTCTAGCAGAGTGCTCGATAGGGATAACGGTCAAGTTACCCAACTCTCCGTAATGCAACTCTTGATTATAGTAATAATAAGTAGCAGCCACCGGCATATCTGCACAGTCACATCTGAGGTTTTTGCAGTGGTGACATGCTATTGTTAGGGTTAAGTACCTCTATACTTACAAATAGTTCGCCCGCTAATCACCAGATGACACAAACTTTCAGGCTTACGATAACCATGGCGCTGCTGTGGATTTTTCTCTCGGGACTGTTTAAAACCCAGCTTATTGTGCTTGGAATAATGTCTGTGGCCTTGGTTGTTTGGCTAGCTAACCGAATGCGGGTGCTGCAGCACGGCCATCAACCCATCTACTTTCAGTTTCTACGTATTGTGAAGTATTGGGGATGGTTGGCCTGGCAGATTGTCCTGAGTAACATTGACGTAACGCGACGGGTCTGGTCTCCGGAACTGGATATCAAGCCAACACTTCGTCGGGTTTCTGCCACTCCTAACACTGAGCTTGGCCGGGTCATTTATGCTAACTCTATAACGCTGACCCCTGGCACCACGACTATCAGCTTTACACCCGACGACGACATTCTTGTACACGCGTTGCACGAGGATAGTCTGCACGAACTTGAAGAAGGTGAAATGGCAGATCATATTCGAGCGGTAGAACCTCACCTTGAACTTGGAAGCACGGAGCGCTGATGTTTATTGCTGTCGCAATTGCCTTGTTAATCACAATGGCTTTGACCTTGTCTCGAGCCCTGATGGGGCCAACCTTATTTGATCGTCTGCTTGCGGCTAACTGTGTTGGGACCAAAATAGTATTACTCATCGCGGTCTATGGTTTCATGACTGGTCGGCCTGATTTTCTGGATATCGGTCTGGTGTACGCGCTGATGAACTTTGTCGGCACGATTGCTGTGCTTAAGTTTTTTGAGTATGACGATCTGAATAGCGGCACTTACCAAGAGGACGATTTTTAGATGTTCGATTGGCTTATCTGGATAGTCAGCTGGTTTTTTATGCTGAGCGGCTGCGTGTTTTTAATAACGGGCGCTGTGGGAGTGATCCGAATGCCGGATCTTTATACACGTCTGCATGCTGCCAGCCTGACAGACACTGGCGGCGCTATCATGATTTCGATAGGGCTACTCATTCAGGCTATTTTTGTCTTTGCTGACCCAATGGCTGCAATCAAAGTAACCCTTATACTGTTTTTTACTCTATTTACAGCCCCAACTGCGTCTCACGCGCTTGCCAAAACAGCGCTGTTGTGTGGGCAAGTACCCAAAGACAGCGACGGTAAGCCGATACTTGATTCGCCAGAGCAAGCAACTCTACTTGCGCGCTCAAGACCATCAGATTATCGGTCCGGCCAGGACGCGGAAGACGCTCGGCGACTGGCGGCGCAAGGAGACAAGCACGACGTCGGTGATAAGCGTCCCGATACGAGTGAGGGTCAGGGTTGATGGAAACCTTTGTCGCCAACGTTTTGTTGACCTTTCTTGCAATCACCGCTGTGGGCATCATTGTGCTTCGTGACTTGCTGGGTGCGGTAATTTTACTGGGCCTGTATAGCCTGATGGCAGCCGGTGCTTTTGTTGTTATGGATGCTGTCGATGTTGCATTTACCGAGGCAGCTGTCGGCTCGGGTATATCCACCATTCTTTTCCTGGGTGCTCTGTCTTTCACCAAGCATGAGCAAAAACCGCGTGGAAACGATAGTTGGCTTGCGCTGGTATTTGTTGTAGTTACCGGTGCTTTGTTGATATACGGCACTCTGGATATGCCACACTACGGCAGTGCCGAGTCACCGGCGCAGACTCACCCGGAATTGGCAGTACGTTTTTTGCAGGAATCCGGCTCGGAAGTAGGACCTCCCAATATCGTTACCTCTGTACTTGCAAGCTACAGAGGCTATGACACGTTGGGTGAAACCATGGTTGTATTTGCAGCTGGTATTGCGGTGCTTAGCATATTAGGACTCAAGCGCCGACGCCCGGAAGAAGAAGCTCCGGAAGACGCACCGGGAGATTCTCCGGTTATAAAGGACGATGATAGACAAAGTCATTCTTGAGCGAGCATTGTGAAACTCTATCCAAGACAGCGCCATCGCGTACTACAGGTAATAACCAAACTGATCATCCCGTTTGTGTTGATGTTTGGTCTCTACGTCCAATTCCATGGCGACTACGGGCCTGGTGGTGGGTTTCAGGCAGGCGTGATTTTTGCCACAGCCTTTATTCTGCACGGTCTGATCTTTGGTCTTCAGCGGACTCGCTCGGTTCTATCACCAGGTGTGTTGCGTGTGATGATGTCTCTGGGTGTTCTTCTCTATGCCGGTACCGGGGTTGTCACCATGCTGCTCGGCGGCAATCTGCTTGACTATGATGTCTTGGCACATGATCCGTTGCATGGGCAGCATTGGGGCATTTTTGCTGTGGAACTCGGTGTTGGTATCACGGTAACTGCGGTGATTATCAGTTTGTTTTATTGTTTTGCATGCAAGCGCCAATGAACATCCAAGTGAGTGTGCGCTAATGAGTCAGATAGCCGGACTGTACAGTTATTGGGTCGTGATCATTCTGATGATGGCAGGTCTGTACATCATGATTGCGCGTTATAACCTGATTAAGAAAGTTATTGGTCTGGGTTTATTTCAGACGTCGATCTTCTACCTCTACATAACACTGGGTAAAGTCAAGGGTGGCACCGCGCCAATACTGGTTGAGGGTGAAACGCTGGTGTTTTCAAATCCTGTTCCGCATGTCCTGATATTAACGGCGATTGTTGTCGGCGTGGCAACCACGGCAGTGGCGCTTGCGTTGATCGTGCGGATTTATGAGAGCTATAACACGATAGAAGAAGACGAACTGAAGGCTATCGAAGCACAGGAGCCGGACGCATGATTGCCGAGCAATTTCCGGCTCTGCAAATTCTGATCACCATGCTGGCAGCTCCGCTGTGCGTGATTGTGCGACATGCAAAGGCAAGTTGGGCGATCGCGATGGTTGCCAACCTATTTGCTTTCTGGGTGTCCTGGCAACTATTGCAGCAAGTTCTTGATACCGGAGTTATTCGCTATGCTGTGGGTGGCTGGGCAGCGCCGAGTGGAATCGAGTACTACATTGACGCAATGAACGCATCGGTTCTGATGCTCGTGTCAGGCTTGAGTGCCGTGGTGTTGATTTACGCTTATAAAAGTGTTTCCAAGTCGGTCCCCATAGCAAAACACTATCTGTTTTATGCTGCCTGGCTGATGTGTGTAACAGGTTTACTGGGCATCGTTATTACCGGCGATGCGTTCAATGTGTTTGTATTCCTGGAAGTGTCGTCACTGGCTACCTATATGCTTATTTCGTTTGGTGATGACAGGCGTGCGCTAACGGCCAGTTTTCGTTATCTCGTTTTAGGCAGTGTTGGTGCATCGTTTATCCTGATTGGAATAGGATTCCTATACGCCGCGACCGGCACGCTTAACATGGTTGATCTGTCCGAACGCATTCCAGACAGTGAGTCGCAGCGGGCGGTTTTGGTTGCGTTTAGTTTTATCACCATGGGTGTGATGATCAAGGCGGCCGTGTTTCCGTTGCACGCGTGGCTACCCAATGCTTACACCTATGCACCCACTGCGGTAACAGCCTTTCTGGCCGGCACGGCCACCAAAGTGTCGCTGTATGTGTTGCTTAGATTTTTCTTTAGTATCTTTGGCGACGATTACAGTTTTGGCGTTTTGTTGCTCAATAAAGTATTACTTCCGGCAGCCGTGGCTGGTTTTGTACTGATGTCTTTGGTTTCAATTTTCCAGACAGACTTGCGTCGAATGCTTGCCTATTCAAGCGTTGCGCAGATTGGCTATATAGTGGCCGGTATCAGCCTTGCCACACAGGCTGGATTGACTGCGGGCATTGTGCATATCGTGAATCATGCGATCGTCAAGGCAGCCCTGTTCATGTCAGTGGGTTGCATCATCTATCAGCTGGGACACTCTCATCGCCCGTCTTTCGATAACCTGTTCAAGCAAATGCCCTTTACCTGCGTTGCATTTATCATCTCTGGCCTTGGACTAATCGGTGTGCCCCTAACGGTTGGTTTCGTTAGTAAGTTCACGTTGATTGGCGCGGCCATGGAGCAGGGGTGGTGGCTAATAGCCGGCTTGGTACTGGTGAGCTCCTTGCTGGCGGTTATCTATGTGGGTCGTGTGATCGAAGCCATGCTGTTTCGCGAATCACGCCAATCAACCGCAGAGTCGTCCGGAATGCGCGAAGCACCTGTCAGTATGTTGATACCGATGTATGGCCTGATTGCTGTCGGCTTGTACTTCGGCATCAACGGCAGCGTCACACTTAACATCGCTGGCGAAGCTGCCAGGCAATTATTGGGTGGTTTCTGATATGAATCCACTCTGGACATTGCTGCCGCCTCTGCTTGTTATACCGTTCATCATCTACTTTGGTGAAGCGCGAAAAAATCTTCGTGAAGGCTCAATAATTATTGCAGGACTCGTGCTGCTGTTTATCAATAAGCAGATATTTGATGATCTATCTGCCGGTGCTATCCCGCAGAGCGGTGAGTTTGGACTGTTAGCGGACTACTCGCTAAAACTCTCAGCAGAACCGATGGGCGTCATGTTTGGTCTGCTGGCTAGTTTTCTCTGGGTGGTTACCACTGTCTACAGTATCGGCTACATGCGTGGTCACCATGAAATCAACCAAACCCGTTTTTATACCTGCTTCGCCATCGCGTTAGCGGCCGTCATGGCTGCGGCGTACGCCGATAATTTGCTCACCCTGTTTGTGGCCTATGAGGTGATTACCATCTCGACCTTTCCACTGGTCACTCATGCAGGTGGAGATAATGCGAGAAAAGCAGGGCGAGTGTACCTGGGCATCCTGATGTCCACGTCCATCGGCTTTTTGTTACCAGCAGTTGTCTGGACAGCAACAGCTTCGGGTACGTTGGATTTTGTGCCTGGCGGTGTGTTGGACGATGCGGGTTTGAGCAAAGGTTCAATGGCGCTCTTGCTGGCCTTGTTTGTGTTTGGTATCGCGAAGGCCGGCATCATGCCGTTTCATCGTTGGCTACCTGCAGCGATGGTGGCTCCCACCCCTGTGAGTGCATTGCTGCATGCTGTGGCAGTGGTCAAGACCGGTGTGTTCAGCCTGTTGAAAATAGTGACCTACACGTTTGGCATCGACACAGTGGCGTCAACAGGCGCTGCAGACTGGTTGTTGCCGGTTGCTGCATTTACCGTGATAGCGGCCTCGGTGGTTGCTTTTACCAAAGACAATCTCAAAGCTCGACTGGCTTACTCAACGATCAGTCAGCTTGCGTACATCATCATGGCTGCACTGCTGGCAACCGTCATGTCTGTGAGCGGCGGTGTGTTGCATATTGCCATGCACGCATTTGGCAAGATCACGCTGTTCTTTTGCGCAGGTGCCATTCTCGTGGCCTTGCATAAATCCGAAATCTCCAAGCTTGATGGTATCGGACGTCGGATGCCGATAACCATGGGGGCATTTTTTATAGGAGCTGTGAGCATCATAGGTTTGCCGCCGGCTGGCGGAGTATGGAGCAAGTTGCTGATCGCAGGCGGATCACTGGATAGCGGTACGATAATTTGGGCGCTGGTTCTCATGCTCAGTACCTTGCTAAACATAGCCTACTTATTGCCTATCCCGTTGCGTGCATTCTTCAAGCCCGATCCTGATCTGGCCCCCGGTGAAACTGCTGTTCGGCAGGAAGCACCCTTTGCCTGTCTGGCAGCCATAGTGCTCACTGCGACTATGTGTGTGCTGCTGTTTCTTTATCCCCAACCACTCACCGAACTTATTGGACTAATCCAATGGCGATGAATCCTGACAAAAGCTCGGCCAAACAGGCGGATTCGATAGCGCCTCTTGCCCGTCATCTTCTTTGGGTAGATTCTGCAGAGGGTGTTCAACGGCTCGTGCGTGTACTAGCGGGCCTCTGTATTTTCCTGTTTCTGATGGATTTCTTTTGGCACCGGCATACGAAAGTACCCGGTGAGGGGTTTTACGGATTTCATGCCATTGCAGGATTTGTATCGTTTACGGTTATAGTTCTGGGCGCCAGATTGCTCAGGCTCGTTATTCGTCGTTATGAAGACTATTACGCACCCAATGGCGTTGATTCCGAACCTTATCCAGAGCAGGGAACTGAACGGATAGCGCACGATCACCGCTCAAGCGACTCCTTGCGCACGTTGTTCGATGAGCTTAGAGGAAAACAGACTTCGTCTGCTTCCAACAATAGTGGCGATACCTCGGGTGGTCATCAGCCATGACAACTGTATTGGCTCCACCGTTTATTTATTTGTTTGCAGCGTTGCTCTGCCCGCTGCTTGCGCCACGCTTTCGCGCATTGTTGCTGCTGGGAGTGCCAATACTAGGTTTGCTTGTCATTCTGTCCTATGCCATGGGGCAACACGCAGTCATTTCGGTCATCGGGTTTGACTTGACCTTTATGCGTGTCGATAAGCTGTCCCTGATTTTCGGTATTATTTTTTCAATTGCAGCGTTTCTGGCAGGTCTCTATGCCTGGCATGTCCGCGATACCGTTCAACAAGTAGCAACACTGGCTTATGCCGGCTCTGCCATTGGAGGCGTCTTTGCCGGAGACCTTATCTCACTCTTTCTCTGGTGGGAAGGTACAGCCGTAGCGTCGGTGTTCCTTATCTGGGCGCGCCGTACGCCTGCCGCGTATGCCACAGGCATGCGTTACCTTATTATTCAGGTTCTTTCCGGTGTGCTGCTGCTCGCCGGTCTGCTGGTTCACTATCAGGATACCGGTTCCATTGCTTTTGAACACTTGGGACTAGTGAGTGTAGGAACGTGGTTGATCTTTCTTTCCTTCGGTATCAAGTGTGCCTTCCCGTTTCTGCATAACTGGCTGCAGGATGCCTATCCCGCCGCCACGGTTACCGGCACCGTCGTTTTGTCTGCGTTTACGACCAAGATGGCTGTGTATGCATTGGCCCGTGGTTATGCGGGAACCGAGATCCTTATTTACATTGGAGCGGTGATGACCCTGTTTCCGATTTTCTTTGCTGAAATCGAAAACGATTTACGACGTGTACTGGCTTACAGCCTTAACAACCAGCTTGGATTCATGGTTGTGGGAGTAGGTATCGGCACAGAACTGTCACTGAACGGCACGGCAGCACATGCGTTTTGCCACATTTTGTATAAATCACTTTTGTTTATGAGTGTGGGTGCGGTGCTATATAGAACAGGAACATCCAAAGCCTCTGAATTGGGAGGCTTATACAAGACGATGCCTGTCACCATGGTGTGCTGTTTGATTGGAGCAGCATCGATATCCGCTTTTCCACTGTTTAGTGGGTTTGTATCCAAATCACTGATTCTGGATGCGTCTGCTTCTAATGGCTACTACCTGGTCTGGCTAGCTTTACTGATCGCGTCGGCCGGTGTGCTTAGCCATTCCGGTATCAAGATTCCGTACTTTACCTTTTTCGCGCATGACAGCGGCAAGCGACCGGCAGAAGCACCTATACATATGCGTGTGGCCATGATCATTACAGCGGCGCTTTGCGTGATAATTGGTGTGTTCCCCGGCTTGCTCTACAGTTTGCTTCCTTATGATATCGACTATCGACCTTACACTGTCGATCATGTTCTGGTGCAATTCCAACTGCTTTTGTTTGCACTGCTCGCTTTCGTTTTTCTGATGAGATCAGGTTTGCATCCGCCTGAAATTCGGGCAACTAATATTGACACTGACTGGGTCTATCGTAAATTTATTCCCAAGCATCTTCCCGCTGTTACAAGGAATGTCGTGGCGATAAACACTGGCGCTCGGCAACTCGCATTGGGAGTGATTGCCAGTGGCTGTGGTCTTATTGAGCGCATCTCTCGCCCGGGAGCACCGCTGGCCAGAGGTTGGAGTGTTGCGAGCATGATGTTTGTCATCGTTGTACTGATGTTTATATTGTTGCTAACTAACTTGTTCTAGTCGGATTGGTTCCAAGTGCGTTTGGCCCCGAAAAAAGTTGGCACAGCTGTGCTTGCAGGATTATTGTTTGCAACTGCAACTGCAACTGCAACTGCAACTGCAACTGCAACTGCAACTGCAACTGCAACTGCAACTGCAACTCGATCAAATTTGACCGGGAAATCGGCAAAGCCCTGCGTTGTCTTGTTACATGGATTGGCAAGAACAGCCTCATCGATGCAGGATCTGGCCGATGCACTTTCAGTAGCTGATTATCATGTAGTCAATCTTGACTACCAATCCAGATCCAACACGATTGAGGTTTTGGCGGAGTTGGAAGTGGGGCGTGGTCTGACACAATGTGCTTTAAAAACTAGTGGCAGGGTTAACTTTGTCACCCATTCTTTGGGTGGAATTCTGGTTCGTCAGTACTTTGCCAACAAGCGGATAACTTCTCTAGGTCGGGTGGTTATGCTAGCGCCGCCCAACAACGGTAGTGAGGTAGTTGACGAAATGATCAAAGTGCCGGGAGTCGAGTGGTACCACGGTCCCTCATTTGAACAGCTAAGTGCTGATAAGCACAGTGCAGTGATGCGTCTGGGTAAGGTTGAATTCGATCTTGGCGTTATTGCTGGCACACAAACAGTAAACTACATACTCTCTCAGTTTTTACCCAATCCCGATGATGGAAAGGTTTCGGTCGAGAGTACTAAGGTAGAAGGTATGTGTGGTTTTTTAGCGGTGCCAAGTTCACACACTTTTATCATGAACAATGACGTGGTGATCGAGCAAGTTCAAGCTTATTTAAAAACGGGAAAATTCAATCATCCCGATGCAGATGCTTTTGACTGCGTTAAGTAGTATTACGAGCTTAATAGTGCAAGCCGCAAACCGGTAAAAATACCGGAAACACTCTAGTTCTATCCCTGTTTCCGTATCGTTGAGCCTATGCTCGACTAATGGATGATTGCGCCATCTGTGCAAGCTCGTTAGCTTACTCGCACCATATCTAACATACCGACATGTACGTTAGTTATAAAAAACAAACATACTCTATTCATTGAATCGCATCTTTACGATTTGTTTGTTAAAGGAATAAACGAACGTGAATGTGAAGCACGGAGGGCAATCTATGAGTTCAGACTTAGACTATACCCAGCCAATAGAATTATCGGTGTCAAACATTGCGCCACCAACACTGGGTAGGCAAGTACCCGTTAGTGAATGGCAATGTTTTCTTGCGGCCATCGAAGGTGTTTACTGTTTTAAAGCTTCAAGGCGCAGAATGTTTGCAGGGTTTATTGGTCCTTTGTTGCTGGGTATAGGCAGTGGAGTCTCAGTATCCGCAGGTTTTGGTTCATTAGGTTTTGCGGTGCTACTGGATGGTTTGAATAGCAGCGTAGGTGTACCACTGTGGTTTTCTCAAGTGCTTGTTACCCTGTTGTTTTATTTTATTGCATGGTTTTGGGCAAAAATCCCTCTGGGCATGGGAACCCTGCCAACGGTTCTCTTAATTGGTCCACTCATCAGTTTGGGTGCTACGCTCACACCTGAGGCACTGCCTTTCGCGGGGCATGTTGTTGCATTTGTAATCGGGCTCTTTCTGTTCTCTTTTGGAATATCTTTATCGGCAGCAGCAGCACTGGGCCCCGATGGAGTTACCGCACTTTCATTAGCTGCTGAAAAACGCCACAGGGTGCCGGTGCCCAGAGCAACCTTCGTCTGGAACGCCACCGCCATTGTGCTGGGTATTACACTGGGAGGTAGCTACGGCGTTGCCACATTTGTGGGTCTTGTTTTAGTCCCTGTGTTTATTCAGTTGATGTTGCCCTGGCTTAGAGAAAAGGTTGGCAGTGTGCAACCAACTTAGCGTTATAGTGTCTATGCGACTTGATAACAGGAAAAATTGAATCAGTCATGCGTGCTAGGAAAAACACATTTTCGTGTCACTTAATCTCGTGTATCGGGGGCGCAGTTTTGTTGAGTGCTTGTGCCTCTGGTCCGCCAAGCTATGAGCAGAATATTCAGTCAGCCATTTCAGGAGGCGGAAATGTTTGGGTCACGTATATAGGTAATGACGTCGTCGTGTTAAACGGCTGGATCGATGATTTGTATTCTAGAAACGCTGTCATACGTGCGGCAAGGCAAGGTGACAAAGAGCGAACGGTAATCAACCGGATATTGGTACGCTCAAGCAACTAACGCTAATTTACCCACAGTGAGTGGTTCGATCCATTCATTGCATCGGAATTTTGAACCGGCAGCTGTGGTTTTCTTAAGTTAATGACTGTGCTTGGGCTGCGAGTTCGGTAATGGACTCCCAGTCGCCAGCTTCAAGCATTTTCTTTGGAGCAACCCAGGACCCACCCACGCAGAGTACCGATGACAATGCCAGAAAATCTTTGGCTGTTGTAGCGCTAATGCCGCCTGTTGGGCAGAACACAGTATCTACAAAGGGTCCGCTGAAAGCTTTAAGTAAGGCAGGACCTCCAGCTTGTGATGCAGGAAAAAACTTCAATTCTGTGTAGCCGCCATCGCGTGCACGCATAATATCAGCCGGTGTCATGATGCCAGGTAGTAAGGGCATGTTGATTTGTCTAGCCGCGTTACCAAGCTCGTGCGTGTAACCCGGGCTAACTGCAAACTCAGCACCGCTGTCCTGTGCGCGCTTAAGGTCATCGGCATCCAGGGCTGTGCCTACACCAACGATGGCACCGGGTACGTCTGCCATGGCTTTCATGGCTTCAAGGGCGACGGGCGTTCTCAGGGTGACTTCCAGAACCCGCAATCCACCTGCAACCAGAGCCTCTGCCAGAGGCTTTGCGTGGGCGACATCATCAATGACCAGTACCGGGATGACTGGTGCGACTTGCATAAGTTGGCGAACATTCATGAGTGTAATTTTTCCGTTCGTATCGTGAAGAGGCAGGGTAGCGCGGCTAGTGATACTAAATTTGTTGGCTAAGGTGTTTACGTTTAGAATATCAGTCATCAAAGACACTGACAGCACCCAATTCAGCGCTGCTGACATGATGACGGAATGCGCTAAAGAGCTCCCGGCCCATGTTAACGGTTTTTCGTGACAGGTCAGGCACCGGTGATTTGCGAGCTTGCCATTCATCTTCATCAACCTTGGCCTGCAACGTACCAGCGTCAGCGTTAAGTTCAATGATGTCGCCATCACGCACCTTAGCCAGTGGCCCATCCAGTAAGCATTCTGGTGATACATGGATCGCGGCCGGTACCTTACCCGAGGCACCTGACATGCGACCATCTGTTACCAGGCCAACCTTGAAGCCCCTGTCCAGCAAAACACCGAGAATAGGCGTGAGTTTGTGAAGCTCTGGCATGCCGTTGGCACGGGGTCCCTGGTAGGCTACTACGGCGATGAAATCACGCTCTAATTCGCCATTTTCGAATGCCACTCGCAGTGCATCCTGTGAAAGAAAGACCACCGCTGGCGCTTCGATGATTCGATGTTCAGGTTTGACGGCGGAGGTTTTGATAACAGCGCGGCCCAGGTTTCCATTCAAGAGTCGCAGGCCTCCATCTTCCTGGAATGGTGCACTAACACTGCTGACGATCGATTCGTCTGCTGTTTTCATCGGGCCCTCTCTCCAGGCCAGCTTACCGTTATCGAGCCAGGGTTCTTCGGTGTACTGATACAAGCCGGTTGAGCCTGCAACCGTGCGAACATCATCGTGCAAAAGGCCTGCATCGAGCAGCTCACGTATGACAAGTGCCATGCCACCTGCTGCATGAAACTGATTAACATCGGCCTGTCCGCTGGGGTAGACATGGGTCAGCAAAGGAATGACATGGCTCAGTTTGTCAAAATCATCCCAGTTGATAATGATGCCTGCTGTTCTGGCAATCGCCACTATATGCAGTGTGTGATTGGTAGAGCCACCCGTGGCCAGTAATCCGATGATGGCATTAACGATTGCTTTTTCATCAATCATTTTACCCAGTGGCGTAAACTCATTACCGCGCGAGGTGATTGCAAGCGCACGTTGAGCCGCTGCTTTTGTTAAAGCAGAGCGCAGCTCGGTGCCCGGGTTGATGAATGCAGCGCCCGGCACATGCAAGCCCATGACTTCCATCATCATCTGATTGCTATTGGCAGTGCCGTAAAAGGTGCAGGTGCCAGGCCCATGGTATGAGGCAGATTCTGATTCGAGTAACTCCTCTCGTGTGGCTTTACCTTCGGCGTAGCGCTGTCGGGTGCGCGCTTTGTCTTTGTTGGGAATACCGGTTGTCATCGGACCTGCCGGGACAAACACAGCAGGCAAGTGGCCAAACGATAAAGCACCCATGAGCAACCCCGGTACGATTTTGTCACAAACGCCCAGAAACACGCCTGCATCAAATACATTGTGTGACAGGGCAATGGCCGTGGACATAGCGATAACGTCCCGACTGAACAAAGACAGTTCCATGCCGAGCTCGCCTTGCGTAACACCATCGCACATGGCCGGTGTGCCACCAGCTACCTGAGCCGTAGCGCCTACCTCGCGGGCGGCTTCCCTGATTCTTTCGGGTGCATACTCATAAGGCTGATGCGCTGAGAGCATGTCGTTGTAAGAGGTGACGATAGCCAGGTTTGGGGCACGTTCTGCATGCAATACCATCTTGTCGTTAACAGGTGCAGCGGCAAAAGCGTGAGCCAGATTGGTACAGCCCATGACACCGCGGCCCGGCGGTGAGCTACCCAGGGTTTCTATCCTTTGAAGGTAGGCCGTGCGTGTTTCGTGGCTACGTTCTATTATTCGCTGAGTAATGTCGTGGATGGCATTGTCAAGGGCGGGCATGGGAGTTCCGATTTAAGGCTATGTAAGCAAACTACACAATTATGTCATATAAACTTATCTAGGCTTACATGTACGCCGGTAAAAACTGTAATTCTTGTTAAAATTAAAGGATTCGCAGTACTATTAAATAATGTAGTAAAATTACAAATATGAATCTAATATCAAATGAGTTGCTGCAGCCCTTCGATTTTGTTTTGTTCGGCGGCACCGGTGATCTGTCCATACGCAAGCTCATACCTGCGCTTTATTTTCGGCATTGCGAAAAACAGCTGCCTGAGGATGGGAGAATTATCGGCATAGCGCGAAGCCAGTTCGATACCCCGGGGTTTCGTGACAAGCTTGATAAAGAAGTGCGCGAGCATATCAGTGCGAGTGAGTTTGATGAAGAACAATGGCAATCATTCCTGCAACGCGTGCACTATTTTCCCGTTGATGTTTCCAGCGTCGAGAGCTACGAGCCATTGGTGGCCTCTTTAAAAGGGCGGGAAGGGCACGTGCGTGTGTTCTACCTGTCAGTTGCTCCGAGTCTGTTTACTCATATAACCAACGGTGTACACCAGGCAGGTTTGATCACCGACAATAGCCGAGTGACCCTTGAAAAACCTCTGGGTCGTGATCAGGCATCCGCGGAGGATATTAATGACAGTCTCTCTGCCGTATTCAAGGAACATCAGATCTATCGGATTGATCACTATCTGGGTAAAGAAACGGTACAGAATCTATTGGCGCTGCGCTTTGGCAATGCATTGTTCGAACCGCTATGGCGAAGTGAACGCATTAATGATGTTCAGATAACTATTGCCGAGTCATTGGGCGTAGAGGGGAGAGGCGCTTTTTATGATCAAACCGGCGCACTTCGAGATATGGTGCAGAATCATCTGCTGCAGTTGCTGGTTATATTAGCGATGGAACCCCCTGTCAGCATGGATCCTGATGCTGTCCGTGATGAAAAAATAAAGGTTTTACGTGCACTAAAACCGCTAACCGGTATTGACGCCATCGAAAACTCTGTGCGAGGTCAATACAAGGCTGGTGCATACAGTGACGGCCCTGTACCCGGGTATCTGGATGGCGAAGACATTCCCGAAGACAGCTCAACAGAAACATTCGTCGCGCTGCGCGCCGAGATTGCATCCTGGCGTTGGGAAGGTGTTCCGTTCTTTCTGCGTACGGGTAAACGCATGGAAAGCAAAACGACTGAAATAGTCATTAACTTTAAAAAAGTACCGCATTCGATTTTTCCAACGTCGGATGGGTTTACGACACCTAATCAGCTGATCATCCGGTTGCAGCCCGAAGAGAGTATTCGGATGAGAATATACGTCAAGGCCTGGGGCGATGATATCCAGCTTCAGCCTGTCTACCTGAATCTGGATTTCAATGATGTGTTTCAGAAACGCAAGATGATTGCCTACGAGCGTTTGCTGCTGGATGTGATTCGCGGCAATCCGACCTTGTTCATGCGACGTGATGAGGTGGCTGCCGCCTGGGCTTGGATAGACCCTATCAGAGATGCCTGGGGTCAATATCAGTATCACCCCAAAAGTTATACGGCTGGCACCTGGGGTCCGAGTGCAGCCAATGCACTTATCAGTAAGGATGGGCTAAGGTGGAATGAGGATTAAATCGTTTGAGAATAAATCTGTATGAGCACTGATAACTTGCAAACCGAAATCGATACTACTCTGGCAAAAGCTCTCGCATCGGGAATGCGATGGCACGAGCAATCAGATTCCGAATCTCTGGCCAGCGATCTCAGTGAGGCCATCTGTGATCGCCTGACGACAGCGATCAACGAGCATGGCAGAGCCTCGTTGGTGGTATCTGGCGGTAGTACGCCAGCGCCGGTATTTGCAAAGCTGTCGCTTGCGCAGCTGGACTGGTCAAAGGTCACGGTAACGCTGGCCGATGAGCGCTGGGTCGCGCCTGACCACGCAGATAGCAACGAATCGCTGGTTCGTAATACTCTGCTAGTGAACAACGCCTCTGCAGCAAGTTTTGTGTCTCTGTACCGCGGCAATTGCACGCCTGAACAGGCCTTGGAACCAGTTAGCGATGAGTTGGCAGGGATGCTTATGCCTTTTAGCGTGGTTATTCTGGGTATGGGTGGGGATGGTCATACAGCCTCTTTGTTTCCCGATGCTCCAGCTGATGAACTTGCAAACGCCATGTCGCTTGAAAACGAAGCAAGCGTGGCCATCATGCACCCGCCTTCAGTCAATCAAGCCCGAATCACACTGACACGCCGATGCCTGCTGGATGCACAACACCGGTTTGTACATATCACGGGAGACGAGAAAAAGTCTGTGCTATTGCAGGCAATGGCCGAGTCAGCATCTGCATCGCTTGACGGCGCACCTTTTGCAGCTTATACAAAGGGTCAAGCGCCAATTGTTGGGCTGGTAACAGACAACATGGCTTCGGTTTCAGTGTATTGGAGCAAGTGAGTGATAGCCAGGATCAAGGCCGCACGCGATAGTCTAAGAAAATCCGAGCAAAAAGTAGCGGATGTGGTTATTGCTGATCCTGAGGAGAGTGTACAGTCCTCCATCCAAGCTATTGCCACGCGTGCAGCAGTTAGTGAGCCTACGGTCATAAGGTTTTGCAGAGCGCTTGACTGTGTTGGTTTTCAGCAGTTCAAGCTCAAGTTGGCCCAGGATCTAGCTCGCCGCGGTACTTTTTTTTATCAGGATGTCACAGCCAATGACACCAGTAAGGAGTTGGCGACTAAATTGCTCGACGGTGCAATTGCTTCCCTGGTACAGATTCGCAACCAGATCAACGAAACTGCTTTAGACGAAGCTATAGCTTTATACGAGAGTAGCAATCGGGTAGAACTTTATGGGTCTGGTGGTTCGGCTGTAGTCGCTGAAGATGCACAGCTAAAGTTCTTTCGACTCGGAAAACCTGCTATAGCTTACTCTGATCCGCACATTCAACATGCGGCAGCCGCACTGCTTGATCGAGATGCTCTGGTTATAGCTATATCACATTCGGGTAGAAGCAGCGATATTTTGAAAACAGTCGAGATTGCCCAACAAGCTCAAGCCAAGGTTATTGCTGTGACGGCAACACGTTCGCCACTGGCCCAGTGCAGTGATGTAGCTCTTACTGTGGATGTCAATGAGGACAGCGATATATTCTCGCCTGTCAAATCTCGTCTTGGTCAGATGGTTGTGCTTGATGTGCTTGCAGTTGGAGTGGCTGTGCGTGGTGGTGAACATATGCTGGAGCAGTTGTCACGTGCACGTCGTGCTATCGATTTTAAATTTGTTTAATCGAATTTTTTATGGCTTGCGCTCATGCAAGCGGTGCTAGTTGCCGCTACTGACAGCTGTGCCGTATGCTGAGACGGTAAACGGATCCAACAGTACACGTGCCCGGGTGAATACTTGATCATTGTCCAGTCTGAACACTGCTGAGCCGTTGTTATTAACGTCTACACTCAATGGGTCTGAAAAATCTTCGGTGCTTGAGATCTGAATTTCAAAACCAGCAGCATTGACAGGGGGGTCAATAACGCTTACCAGAAACTCTCGGCCTTGTTTGTCTACCGTTGTTTGTACTGGAGATATTTCATCATCAATATCAGCAATAGTGAGGCGTGTGTTTGATGTAAAACCCTGTAAGCCGTTCGTATCTATTGCTCTTATGATAAGGAAGTAGTCTCCCGACTCGATTGACTCGAAGCCGATACTATCGGCGTTAATATCAAAGTTTGCCAGTGTTTGCTGACCGGCCTCATCAAATGCAAGCAGTGCCCCATAGGATGCCGCATCCGAGAATGGCCACCAGCTTACCGAATCTCCTTGAGCAACCCGAGCTGGCACTCTTTTGAAGACCGGAGCGGGCAGTAATGCAATAGGTCGCGAAGGCGCTTCGCCTGCTTCCACCAGTGAGCCAAATCCTTCATCGAGACCCACTGTTTGTTGTTGAGCCGATAGAGAAACCTCGCCTTGGGTTACTCCGGTTATCAGAGTTTCGCCTGTGGCATCAATGTCAAAGATGGTTCCACGCACGGCGGCTGAGGCATAAGGTGTACTGATCCGAAAATCGACAGGTTGATTGTCCCGAGTCTCTACGTCTGAGTTGAGTTTGCCGCGTGTGGTGTTCAACTCAATCAGACAGCTATCATCACTGGGTAGGCAGTTGAGCCTGATGAGTTTAGCTTCAGTATCAGGTTGCAGATTGATCACAGAGCCTGAAGAGAATTCGATACTGATATAGCCATCGGGGCCAGTTGATATGATATCGCCCGAATGAACCTCATCATTTCTCTGCAGTTCAATAGAAGCACCACTGCTAGCGCTCCCTCCTGTCTGCGCTGTTGACGCTGCACTCGCGACTTGGGCAGCGCTTTGTGCACCGATGCTGCTGGTATCGGTTCGCAACACGAAAACACCGCCTTTTACGAACACCACTTCGGCGAATTCTCCGCGTGCTGGTACGTGTATAGGGATGCGGATAATGTTGCCAGGCGTGAGCGGCGCAGATTCTACAAGCCCATTGAATTGGGCCAGCAGAGGTGCAAGCCCGGTTTTGCCTAACTCTCTTTTTGCCAGCGAGCGCAAGGTGTCGCCTTCAGCAACCAGAACATCCCTTGAAATGATGGTCCCTTCTACGCTGTCACTTTGTTGTTGCGCATGGGTGACGGTAGTCGACACCAGGACACTGGCAAGCAGGCTCAATAGTGCAGCCTGAACCCATTTTTTGTTCAAGAACCCCATTGCGTGTGTACATGCTGGCATCCGCAAGCCATCACTGCCAAGACGGACAAATTTGTTGTTGAGCAGCCTACTGCTCTTAGCAACTATCAACGCGCAGTGTCTCATTAAACTAGACTAAAGGGGTAGGATACCTGAGCAGCAAACACGGTGCCAGTTCAGAATCACATTGTGCGCTGCTCCTTTGTGATAACGCTCAAAGACTAAGCACTGGCGGGTAGTTCCTTTAACCTGGTTAAACGTAGCATATTGGTGGTGCCAGAGCGTCCGAAGGGCATGCCAGCGGTGATAGCAATGATCTCGCCTATCTCTCCAAAGCCCTCCGCCAAGGTGATCTGGATTGCACTTGATACCATATCATCAATGCTGTTTTGCACTTCGTGGATAACGGCGTGAACCCCCCATACCAGTGCCAGTCTTCTGGCAGTTTCTCGATTGGGCGTACAGCCTATAACCGGTGCCTCAGGTCGCTCTCTTGCTGCTCGAAAGCTGGAAAAACCAGATTCAGTATACGTAAACGTTGCAGCCAATGGCATAACGGTGGCGACGTGCCTTAGCGATGAGCTTATCGCGTCTGCCACTGTGTCGCCCGGCGTTGTTTCTGTTGCGTCAATGGTTTTTCTTGAGTATGGATCCCGCTCCACTTCAATGATGATTCGGTTCATGGCTGTGGCTGCTTCAACCGGAAAGCTACCAGCTGCGGTCTCCGCTGAGAGCATCACTGCATCGGCACCGTCATAGACCGCCGTAGCAACATCAGAGCTTTCTGCGCGAGTAGGTATGGGGGCATGTATCATCGACTCAAGCATCTGTGTGGCGACTATCACAGGCTTTCCTTCTTGACGCGCACAGCGCAGAATCTGTTTCTGCACAACCGGTACTTTTTCCTGCGGCATCTCAACACCCAGGTCTCCCCGAGCGACCATGACACTGTCGCTCAGCTGCACGATGGCCTCCAGGTGTTCTATTGCTTTTGGTTTTTCAAGTTTGGCCATAATAGCCGCCCTGCCAGCTACCAGATCCCTGAGTTCGACCATGTCGTCGGCGCGTTGAACAAACGATATGGCAACCCAGTCAACTCCCAGCGAAAGTGCATATTCCAGATCGCGTCGGTCTTTCTCTGTGAGTGGAGATATAGGCAGATAGAGGTCGGGTACGTTGACGCCTTTGTTGCCACTGATTTCGCCACCTACCATTATTTCGGTTAGAGCGGATGTTTCAGTAAATTCGAGTACCTTCAATCGAATCTTGCCATCATTGATCAATAGCTGTGCACCGACGGTCAGCGCTGCAAATATTTCCGGGTGCAGTAGTGGGGCGCGATTAACGTCGCCGGGAGTAGGATCCTGGTCAAGCGTAAATTGCTTTCCGGGTACCAGCATTTCCGATCCGTTGGCAAAGCTGCCGACGCGCAGTTTTGGTCCTTGCAAGTCAGCTAGAATGCCGATCGGGCGACCGCGTTCTGCCTCAACATCGCGAATCAGTTGATGCGTTTTTGCATGATCCTCATGACTGCCATGACTGAAATTCAGGCGGAAAACATCTATACCGGCATCGAACAGTTTCAAGATAGTGTCGTAATTATTGCTCGATGGCCCCAACGTGCCAATAATCTTGGCGTCGCGTCTGCGTCTCATGAGTTTTAGTTTGGTAGTTTAGTTACAAGGTGATGAAAGCCAGGCAGACTTTTCTTCGGCCGACCAATTTAGGGCATAGTTTACCGTAATTGGCTCTTTTCTGATTGCTTGAGATTTTCGGCAACTCTTTCACCTTGTCGGCGCACTAGAGTTTTACTGCCTGTTGTGTAGTCAAACTACGCGTTTTGCGCCATTGCAGGTGAAGACACTCCCGCTGCGCTATCCTTATTTTATCAGCACGTCTACTGGGCTGGAGGATGCTGTCGGCAAAGCGATTGCCGCGGGTATAATTCCGGCCGGCCCGTTGTACACTGGATAGAACCAGTAGATCAACTTGTTACCCACTGATTACCGTTCTAGTAACGCTTTACTCTGACTCGACACAGTTAAAAGAAATTATCACTCATGCGAAATTATCATCACATTGATCTTTCCAGCCGGCAGATTCGCACAGAAGAGCTGCAAGGCGAGGCCATAGTCAAAGCCGGGCGATATCTTATTGCCAAGACACTCACGGACGCTGCCTTGGCAGATGTTGATCCTCTCTCGCCTGAGAACCCGCTTATCTTTTCGGCCGGACCGTTCGCCGGGACCAACTTCTCCAACGCTAATCGTTTAAGTGTGGGATGTAAAAGTCCTCTGACCTTAGGCATCAAGGAAGCCAATGGCGGAGGTACTTTTGCTTTCGCATTAGGGCAATTAAAAATTGCCGGTCTAACCCTTACAGGTGCTTCAAACGACTGGACACTGATCCATCTGACCAAGGAAGGATCAATTGATTTTCACGATGCTACTGATTATTTAGGCATGGGAAATTTCGAAACTGCAGAAAAACTGCACGAGCGCTTTGGCAAAAAAGTGAGTCTGGGTTTGTGTGGTCCGGTGGGCGAGTACCAAGGCCTGTTATCCGGCATAGCGTTTAGTGATGTTGATCTACGTCCTTCACGCCTTGCTGCGCGAGGTGGTGTTGGAGCGGTTATGGGGTCAAAAAAGGTCAAAGCCATCATTGTTGATCTGGATCGTATGCCGCCGCTGCATGAACGAAAAAAAGTCATGGGTGCGGTTAAGGAGTATCGCAAAATGCTGGATGCGGAACCTGCTATTGTCGCCTTTCAGGAAACAGGTACAGCAATGGTGGCTGACTATACCAATCATGTGGGTGGTATCCCCGTGCGTAATTTCACCGCTGGTCAGGCAAAGGATACGGAGACAGGTGTTTTCAAGCTCGGCGGAGATTTTCTACGCGAACAAAACCTGTCTCGGGGTGGAGAGCAGACACATGCCTGTATGCCTGGATGCATCATTCAGTGCAGCAATGTGTACGCCGATGCAGATGGAAACGAGGTGGTCTCGCCGGTCGAGTACGAGACGATAGGACTATTGGGTACCAACTGCGGGCTCAGTGATCCTGACGATCTCGCGCAGCTTAATTATGTTGCTAACGATCTGGGTGTAGATACGATCGAATTGGGTGGAACCATTGGTGTGCTGATGGATGCTGGCAAGGGGCAGTTTGGCGACGTAGCCTTTATGGAGTCTGTGCTCGATGGTTTGCGTCAGGGCACTGAGGAGGGAAAACTGCATGCACAGGGCACCGCCAGAGTGGGTGAGTCTTTGGGTGTGGCCAGAGTGCCTGTGATCAAACGGCAAGCGATTAGCGCTTATGATCCCAGAGTCATCGAGGTAACCGGTCTATCTATGATGATGACCGCTCAGGGAGCAGATCATACCGCTGGTAATCTGCCTTCGTATGATAGTAAAGACAAGAGCACTGAGGATCTGGTTGCCGTGAGTCTGGATATGCAGGTGATGTGCGCGGCTGTAGATTCACTGGGCTTGTGCGTATTTGGACGTTCGGTTACTAATGAGCATGTAGACTTTATCGTTCAGGCAATCAATGATGCGCACGGCGTCGAGCTTGAAGAGAGCTTTTTCGTAGAGTTGGGGCGCGAGACTTTGAAACTGGAAAACCAATTCAACAAGGCGGCTGGTTTTTCGGAAGCCGATGATGAGCTCCCGGATTTTTTCTATGATGAGCAATTACCGCCAAGTAATCGCAAGGCCCGCTTTCACACCGCTGATGTTAACGCGGCTGCCAGAGCTTGGTGGAACTAGCAGTCATACGAGCCTGGGATCTGATAACAAGCTAGAGGAAGACGCTAGCAACTCGTCAGGCAACTCGTCAGGCAACTCGTCAGGCAACTCGTCAGGCAGCCCGTTGCTCTGACGAGTCGCCCAGCTGTTTCTGTGCCTGATTTTCCTCAAGGTATGCGGTGGCATGTTCTGCTCTAAGCGGGCGACTGAAATAGTAGCCTTGTAACTGATCGCAACCTCGCTTTTGCAGCCATTCTAACTGAGCCTTGGTCTCTACTCCCTCTGCGACCACTGTTAGTCCAAGCACTTTACCCATGCTCAAAATGGTGTCCAGGAGCATGGCGTGCTTTTGCCCGGCCAGGAAAATTCTATCAATTTTCAGCGTATCCAGAGGATAGTCTTGAAGGTAAGCCAAGTTGGAATAACCTGTACCGAAATCATCAAGAGCCAGTCTAACTCCCATAATACTGAGTTGCTGTAAGGTCTCGTGTACTCTCTCGGCATCTCCCAGCAGCATTGATTCGGTTATTTCCAACTCGATCATGGCGGGGTCACAACGCGTGTTGGTGAGTGCTTCGGATACGCTCATGAGCAGATCATCAGCCGCAAACTGTTTAGCCGATATGTTTACCGACACAGGTATACACAGACCCTGACTATGCCATAGCCTTTGCTGTTTCATGGCTGCTTCAAGAACCCAGTTACCCAACTCGATTATTTGTCTTGTCTCTTCCGCAATGCTGATGAATTCATCCGGCGGTACCATTCCTCTGGTAGGGTGATTCCATCGAATTAATGCCTCGACTCCTGTGATAGAGAGATCTTTCGATGAAAGTTTGGGTTGATAGTGCAATTCAAATTCTTCGTTTTCAACAGCCGCTACCAGATCGTGTTCTAGATCGAGACGGTTCTTTACCGAGTGGTTCATGGCTACCGACATTTGTTCGTCGTAAAAGCGGAACCCGGATTGATGAGCTTTAGCCAGATACATAGCGGCATCTGCGTTTTGCATCAGCGAATTTGCGCTGCTTGCATCGATCGGGTACCGGCAGATGCCAATGCTAGGTAGAACCCGAACCTTATTATCAGACAACGTAACAGGACCAGACATGGTGTGAAGTACGGTGTTTGCAGCATCACGTAAATCTTCAGTGGCGGATACATCATTAACGATTATGACGAACTCATCTCCACCTAAACGATAAACAGAGCCATTGGATCCGATGGCTTTAGTGAGTCTTGACGCTACTTCAATCAGCAGTAAATCGCCATAAGCGTGACCTAGTGAATCGTTGATGAGCTTGAACCTGTCTAGATCCAGAAAGAACAAGCCAAATTCAACATCTTCCTTGTTATCTTTGTTTAATAGGTTGTCGAGGTATTGGTTTAAAGCTGCACGGTTGGGTAGGCCAGTCAGAGAGTCGTTGTAAGCAAGATGATATGCTTCCTGTTGTGCTTTTTTTTGCTCCGTAATGTTGGAAGCACTGATTAAAATCACATCCGACTTGTATGCGTTAGGGCTGCGTCTGATATTCATACTATGCCATTGAAGGCCTTCTGACGTTATTACCTCGAGCTCAAAATCGCCGTTGTCTGCTGATTGCAGTGCCGCGTTGATCAACTCCAGGTCTGTCTGATTTTTCAGCCGTTGCCCCAGCTGCGTGCAACCAGCTTGAAGCGACTCACGAGCTGACGGGTTGCAATACACCAGTTCTAAATTGGCGTCATAGATACTGATCATTGTGGATGTGTGAGTCAGTGCGGTTGTGCGATGAAGCACTTCAGATTCTTTGCTCGCAACCTCCCCGGGTACCTGAATCAATAAGGATTTTTGGCCATTAAATTCCACGAAGGGTGATACACAGAGTTCAACTACTTTAGGTACACCGTTTGGTGTTAGCGTCCATAGCTCGTGGAAGGTTTGCTGGGATTCGTGGCAGTCCTGATGCAACTGCAGTGATCGTTTGCGGATGGTACTGGACATATCCACCGACCAATCTCTGGTGTACAGTTCCGCATCATCATCAATAGCCCAAAAGTCCATTCCGGATTGATTGATCCAGGTGATTGCCCACGCATTAACGTTGAATACCCAAATGGGTACTCGTAATAACGCCAAAGTTTCAAGGCGAGGGTCTGTTGTCGCATCAATTGGGTGCAAGTGCTGATCTACTGGCTGATTAACCAAACGAGTTATGCTTACTGGTTTGGAAAACGCATCACAAAGTGTGCTAACTCTGTAATTGCTTTGGGATATGTAACCTGTTAACGACTGATATCAGTATTGCAGGTCAGCTAACACTCCCATAAAATGAAGTAGGTCAAAAACCACGATGCCTGTTCGGTTAAGCTTTTCTCTATAGTGAACCGTGGTCATGGATACCTTGCTGGAAACTGTGTGAATCGAGTTTGTGCTTACGCGGAATGGTTCTCAGGCAATTCGCGTCAACGTTCTGACTTTCAGGTATAAATTCTGATGCTCAGAGTTGATTGGCAGGTTATGAGAACCAGTCGCTTATGATTAAATTTTTGAAGTGCTAACTTTGCTTCAAATCCGGGAACGGCCCGGTATTGTTCATTATGTTTGGAGCCGCCTCAATGAAGCGCACGTTTGATTTCGTTGGTTTGAACACTGTTATCTCAGAAGCGTTCAAGCCCCTGCACCAGGTTACCCCTGCTTTGGCACGCAAGGCGGGTATGGACGCTGGTATAAAAGGTACGACGCCGTCTAATTGCCATCACTCGTATTTTGCGGATGAGGCATTGGAGACTGAGTGGTATCGTGGCTATCGTCTAGGAAAACAGAACCGCGAAGAGGCATAGTCTCTAGCTTTTCAACGCTGTGCCTCGGTGAATTTGCACTGGGGTATGTGTATGTACAGCATTGATTGTCTGACCTTTTAGATATTGAGATAGCCGCATGAAGCGGCTTTTCTTGGTGCGTGCAGGTACTTTTTTAGCATGGTCCGCCTCGGTAACTCTTCACAATTGTTACCCGGACCGGGTGTACGCGGTGTAAAATGGTTCCATGAGCTGCATGGACATGGACGATGCCGAGATCGTCAAAATAGCTGAACCCATGATGGACGACATCATGCTGGGTGTCTCTCGACGGGACTACAAACTGCATAGTTCGCATTTCTCCGTAACACTAAAGAGCGTACTGGGCCAGGAGACTTTTCTCAGTGCCTGCGATCAACGAGAGACTGACTGGGGGTTGCCAGGTGATCGGGATCTGGTGTGTATCTTCCGCAAAGAAAAATCCTTTACGCTGGTCTGGGAACAACGGTACACCCTTACAGAGGGCCAAGTCCTTGCCATGACAACCGTTGCCATAAAGGGTGGCCGCTATTTTGTAGATCAGTTCCTGCTACATTGATTGCCCGGCGCCTGTCACCATGGATAGTCACAGCGTTTCTGTTGTGGCACGCGGCGCATTCTCCTGTAGCCAGTGGCTATGACCTGGTTAACCAGGCTGATCTAAGCGGGCCGCACGCCGAGCTGCATCTTGCGCGCTTAGCATTTGCAAATGGATTGCACAGTAACTGGGGGCCGGGTAGACCCTGGTGGCGAATTGACTGGCCGCAGGCTGAGGAATTTTTTACCGATGGCATCGATCGCTATACATCCATTGATGTAGCACCAGACAGCGTACATATTGCTTTAAACAATGATGCAATATTTGATTACCCATGGTTGTTTGCCCAGCAGGTTGGTCGCTGGCAACTCAGCAACTCGGAAGCCTTGCAGCTAAAAGAATACTTGTTACGCGGAGGATTCATGGTTGTTGATGATTTCCATGGGCCGCAGCAATGGCAGGTATTCGAGCAGGTCATGAATCGTGTGCTGCCTGGCTATACCATTCATAACCTGGGAACAGACGATCAGCTTCTGAATGTGCTCTATGAACTGGATCAACGAACCCAGATACCTGGACGCAGGCACTTGGTTGGCTCGGCCAACGGCCAGGTTCGGGTCGATATGCCTTACTCGCCACCCCGTTGGAGAGGTATCAGTGATGAACAGGGTCGACTCATGGTTGCTATAAACTTCAATATGGATATGGGAGATGCCTGGGAGCACGCAAACGATCCCGTCTATCCGGTACCGATGACCTCCTTAGCCTATCGTTTTGGCATCAACTATATTATTTATGCGATGACTCACTAGCACATCGATATCTGCATGGATGTGTTGTGAGATCGATTGAAGCTGCTGTCACTGCCGATGAAAAAGACTGCAAGGGTTGGATGATGCGCGGTTTTTCGGTCGATCTCGTCCCCGCTATCACCAACCAACCGGGGCAGTTTTTATCGAGTACTATTCGCTAAGCACGTCCAGCTTAGTGCACAACACTTGCAAAACGTCATGGGGTATCTCTGGCGTGATCTGCTTGAGCTCGCTTAATTGTGCGTTGGCAATGGCCGGCAAATCATAGGGGGAATTCTTGAACCCGTAGGAGGCCGACGCTCCGCCGATGAACGCGAAAAGGACCCATATAATCAATTTGAGGCTGCTCGCCAGAATTTTCCAGGCGCTAAAGATGAAAAGTAATCCACCGATACTCATTAATACTTCGCTGGCGTGTTCATATTGAAGAAAGTCTTGCCAGATTTCCATATCAAAGTTTCCTAAAGTTAATGTTAGTGTCAGTGTAGCGCAGCTTTCGGCATTGCATTCCGCAATCAGAATCTAGATCCATTCGTTTGCTTTTCGGTATCTGCCAACTGCCCGCCGGTTTCGTATAATCACTGCTATGTTTACTGGTACAGCAAGTGATCAGCTGTATTTCCGGGTCAACCCCCCACAATATTGAGGTATTTCATGAGTCTGACCAGCGTTTACTCCGGCCGATTGATGTGGCTAGCTTGCCTGTTCTCGGTTGTTGGCCTGATGAGCTATGCAATCTATGCGGAGCGTGTGCTGTATCTTGACCCGTGTCCTCTGTGCATCACCCAGCGCATGTTTTATATCGGCATTGGCTTGTTTGCGTTGGTCGGGCTGATTGGCATTCGTACTCGTTGGGTACAGAGAGCCAGCAGCATTCTATTGTGCTTGTGCGCGCTGGGTGGCATCGTCACCGCCAGTCGACAGGTGTGGTTGCAACACTTACCTAAGGATCAGGTTCCTGAGTGCGGTCCTGGCCTGCACTATTGGCTGGAAAATGAGCCTTGGTTGCGCACACTCTCTTTGCTGTTTAAAGGTGATGGCAACTGCGCAGAAGTGGTATGGACTTTCATGGGTTTTAGCATGGGTGAGTGGTCACTGGCGTGGTTTGTTGCTTTGCTGGCAATTGGTGTAACTCTGTTTGTTACGCGCAAAGATGGCCAATGGAACTCCTGAAATCAGCTGTTATAGCTTGCCCCTATTGCGGTGAAAACATACAGCTGGAGATCGATTGTTCGGTCGATTTCCAGCATTACATTGAGGACTGTCAAGTATGCTGCCGTCCTATGAATGTACTGGTAACGGTAGATGAATCCGGCCAGGCGAACGTTGTCGTGCGCCATGAGGATGAGAGCTAGTTTTCGCCCAACCGTTTCTGTAAAGCCAGATAGGCGGGTTTGGTTTGATACCGCTCGTCAAGCAGGAGCGGGTTAAACTCGCGCCTCCAGGAATACATATCGGTGAATCCCCAGGTCTGGAATGCCTTGCAACGTGGTTGATCCAGACAGAGCGATAAAATCTGCTCATACACCTCTGCCTGTTGCTGCTCGGTTTGAGCGTTTTGCATCGATACATCCAGCTCGGTGATGTAGATATCCAGATCAAGCTCTGCAACTTTTTGAAAGGTAGCTTCAACCTCAGCAAAACGATCAAAGTCTGCAAACAGGTGCAACTGGAACCCCACGCCATCCACAGGTGTATCAGCATCTTTCAATGCTTGCATCAAGCTGATCATTGCATCAGATTTGGGACCTGCAAATCCGATGTCGTAATCGTTGTACAGGAGGGTGGCATCAGGTGCCGACAATCGGGCCTGCTTGAACGCTTTGTCAATAAAGGATGCGCCCATCGCCTCGAACCAGGTTGAATTCCGGAATGTGCCGTCTTCGTCGATTGCTTCATTAACGACATCCCAGACTGGTATATCGTCACCATAGCGTTGCAGTACGCGATCAATGTACTCACGCATATGCGTTTCCCGATCGCTCAAAGCTGAACGCTGGATCCAGCCGGGCAGCTGTCTGTGCCAAATAAGCGTATGCCCATGAACAGAGAGTCTTCTCGCCTTGGCGAAGTTGACCAGGTTATCGGCTCCGGCCCAGCGGTACTTACCGGGAAGAGGGTTCACGAAATCCCACTTAAGCGAGTTTTCGCTGGAGACGAAATTAAACTCTTCTTCTGCTATGTCAGCGTATAAAGCCCCATCAGGTCGATAATAGAAATTGAGCAATGAGGCATAGCCGATCAGCAGATCCCGTGCAGAGGCAAGCTCTTTAAGACTTGCACCGGGCCTTGTGAATTCGTCTGCGTCAAGTACCTCCAACGTTGTTGTTTTTGTACCTGTTTTACCGGGGTCTATGGCATCCCTGACCAGCATTTGCAGAGTGATGAGCTGCGCGCTGTCGGGTACAAAACGCAAGATGGAAATATCCGGTTCACTGTGATGCGCAACCAGCGTTGCTCCAGGCGGTAAGTTGGTTATTTCCAGTTCAGGAATGGTTCCGTTGGGGTCGGTTACCTTGATATACATGACAACCGGATCGCCCACTCTCACCGTGTGCGGACGGATCAGATTGATAGCAGGCGGAAGATTGATAATGCTGTCTGGATCCGCAGGCATCTTTATCTTTATCCGAATAGTGCGCTGGGTGCGGTAAAACGGTGATACCGGGTCAGTAGCTGTGATGGTGAACTCGCGTATTCCTACATCCGGTTGCAATGGACGCCAAATCAGGGAGCGGGTACCGTTGAAATTGTCCACATAGCGAGCGCCTGCGGGGATTGCATTGGGAAACAGACCTGGAATACCTCCATCAGGATCAAGAGGTCTGAAAACTACCGTTAGTTCTTCCCCTGCAAAAACCTCTACATCAGTCAAACTGTCAAAGTAGGGTGCTGCATTGCTTGCCGGGTTCACATCTGCAGGAGTCTGCACGATGGCAGGTAGCGGACCGGCAGCAAAGTCTTCATCAGTCAACACACCAAATGTATCCTCCAGCGAACGAGTAGGATCACGGAGCAGGAAAAACTCTGTGACGGTACTAACGGGACCTGTCGCCCTTAATGGCTCGCTGTCAGAACCCGGTGCTGGCGTAAGAGGTGGATTAGGTAATGGGGGCAGGGTTTGATTGGCTGGTATGTCAATAGGGGCCGTAGTGCCTCCAGAACCCACTGGGTCGTCGGTTGGCTCTTGAACCGGCTCTCCGGCTCCTGTTGTGCCTTCAACGGGCTGTTCAACGATTGGAGCGTCGACATCGGGGGGCGCCGTTGTCTGGCCCATTCCACCGTCGGAGCTGCAGGCCTGCACGGCAGCCATACACAGCACCAGTGCGCTCAGTGCGAGGTGATTCTCAATTTTGTCTGAGCAGGCTTTGAGTTTATAAAGCATATGCTGTAAGGGCGGTAAAGGTAGCGACTATTTTAGTGTGTAAACCCCGGAAATTTTGTTATCACTGCAACAGATTGTGCCAAAAGAAACGGTACCGAGACTTCGCAACGATAGAACTGTGAATGGAGCTTAACGCTGGATTTGATTTTCAGCGATGATGGACAAAATAGCGTTATTTATCGAAGATATACAGGAGTCTCTATGGGCAGTGTGCACCAATTGCCAACCGATGCCGATACCCACGCCCGGTTGCTCGAACAGCTGGTAAGCGAGCTCATTGAGCAGCATCCTGATCCGCAAATCGCGAAACGGTGGGCCGCAATGGCCCGAGAAACGCTGGCGCAGTATCCTGCGCCACCCACTCCCAGTCAGACGGTGCTCGATCTGGATCAGGTAGAGGGATTAAGTCAGGACCAGCAGGCGCAGCTGCACTCCCTGACTCAGAGTTGGTTGTTGAGTTACTTTAACGATGTGCGCGGTCAGTTGCTGAACGTGCACCGTGATTTTCTGTTACTCCAAAAACGCATCGCAGAACTTGAGCTAAAAGGTGGTGACAGCTGACTCGTTCGTCGAGAGCACATCACCGCCAGTGAGGATTCTGAGCTTAACTGCGTCCGCGATCCATTAGCGTGGTTGTTCTGCCGCTTGTTCAAGGTGGTTGATCCGGCGCGTGTCGGGAAATCCAAGTCGGCCCACACCGGGCAGTTTCAAGGCAGGTGGCACAAGATCAATTCCGGCGGTCAAACCCAGAATATTCAGCTCAAGACCTTCTTCCCATCCGGCCAGTATCCCGGCATAGCCTCCAATCGAGAGTTGGGCACCCGTGCCGCTGGGCGTAAGTGCAACCAGCGCATCGCCGGGAAGATAGTCTTTTCCAATGGCATTGCTCGGTAATTCCAGGCGAAGTTCTGGTACTTGCCGTCCCAGGTGTGCAACGAAGGTATTGCTGTTCGGGCCTGGCCAGACTTTGTACCTGTCGCGATATGGGTAGGCTGTCGCGGCATCGTGCAATTTGTCGATTAACGAGTCGACCTCTTTTCTGCCCCGTATCTCGCGCAGCAGCGTGGGCATGTTTCCAAACCACATGCCATCAGGTGTGCCGGGTCTGATCTGCACGGCATCACCGCCCCAATACACTCGATATCCGATTACCTCCAAGCGCGTATAGCGATTCTCATCTGTACGTTTCGTGGCAATCCAGGTATGCACGCCAAACGCTCCCCGCCACCGTGCTGCTCGAGCAGCATAGACTTGAATAACAGCTTCATCGCTGTTGGCGTCAGGCGCTTGATTGGTGCTGCCGTGTCGACTGAAGCCGCGATAGCTGTTGTTATCTCCCGTGTAGTGAGCCGCAACCATGCAGCCCACCGGCAAAAAGAAAAAACCAATGATGATGACAACTATTTTTAGAAACCACCGCAGTCTGAAATTCATGGTTGTTAGGCCGGATAGCATTGGTATCGTTCCATCAATAGCCTTGCAAAAATTGGACTGAAATCATGGTGGTTCTGGCTGCCTGGTATTTGTATGCCTAGCAATCGAGTGTAACTTTCGGTAGTCTGCCGCACATGAAAAAAAGACTCGAAGGCAAAAGAGCCCTGGTTACCGCAGGCGCGCAGGGTATTGGTGAAGCTACAGCAAGAGCATTTGCGCAAGCTGGTGCCCACGTACTTGCTACGGATATCAACGCCGATAAGCTCAATGAACTGAACTCAGTTGAAAACATCAGCACTGCTGTGCTGGATGTTACCGATGGCGCTGCCATAGATCGACTTGTAGCCGCTGAAGCGCCATTTGATATTTTGTTCAACTGCGCAGGTTTTGTTCATCATGGTTCGGTTCTCGATTGCACAGATGAGGATTGGGATATGGGCTTCGATTTGAATGTTAAGTCGATGTTCCGAATGAGTAGGGCCGTGCTGCCGGGAATGCTCGAAGCAGGCGGCGGATCCATCATAAACATTTCCTCCATCGCAGCTCATAAGGGACTGGTAAACCGATTTGCCTATGGCACGACCAAAGCTGCAGTTGTCGGGTTAACCAAATCCATAGCAGCTGATTATGTCACCCAGGGAATTCGCTGTAACGCTATCGCACCAGGCACGGTTCAATCGCCGTCGTTGGACGGGCGTATTGCTGCATTTGATGATCCGGATGAGGCACGTAAGCAGTTTGTCGCCAGGCAGCCGATGGGGCGTTTGGGCAGTGCCGAAGAGATTGCGAGTATGGCCTTATATCTTGCGAGCGATGAATCGGTTTTTACTACAGGTACATTAATGAAAGTGGATGGAGGAATGTCAATATGAAGCTGTTGCGATATGGCGATGCCGGTTCAGAGAAACCGGGGGCTTTAGATGAGGATGGTCGTATCAGAGATCTATCAGCTCATGTGAACGATATCGGTCCCGATCAATTGGATGACGCATCGCTTGCTCGTCTTGCGGCACTTGATCTGAAAAGCCTGCCTGCGGTACCCGCGTCGGTTCGCCGGGGGCCGCCCGTCAGCAATATCAGAAAAATCGTGTGTATCGGCCTTAACTACTCTGACCATGCAGCAGAATCAGGATTGCCGATACCCGAAGAACCCGTTGTTTTCATGAAGGCTGATACGTCCATAACGGGGCCCAATGATGATGTAATGATTCCTCTGGTCAGCAAAAAACTAGATTGGGAAGTCGAGCTCGGCGTGGTTATTGGAAAGACGGCCTATTATGTCGAAGAATCGGATGCGCTTAGCCATGTGGCCGGGTACTGCGTGGTTAATGATGTATCAGAACGCGAGTTCCAGATCGAAGGTACCGGACAATGGGTTAAGGGAAAGAGTCACGACTCATTTTGTCCCGTCGGCCCGGAACTGACTACCCGAGATGACATTCCGGATCCACAGGCGCTTGATCTCTGGCTGGATGTAGACGGAGAGCGATTGCAAACCGGCAACACATCATTGATGATCTTCAGTGTTGCGCACATCATCAGTTATCTCAGCCGCCACATGACGCTGCGCGCCGGTGATCTGGTTATTACCGGCACGCCTCCAGGCGTGGGTCTTGGCTTTAAACCTCCTCGGTATCTATCGGCAGGTCAGGTCATGTCGCTGGGAATAGAGGGCTTGGGTGAAATTTCTCAAAAAGTTGTGCATCACCCTGCCCACAACTAGTCTGATTTGGGCTAGTATACTAGTATCTCTTTAAAGGACTGCTAATGGCCAAGCGCAAGTTGCGAAGCACAGAATGGTTTGGACGCCAGGATAAAGACGGTTTTGCTTATCGCAGCTGGATGAAAAATCAGGGTCTGCCGGATCATATGTTTGATGGCAGACCAGTGATTGGAATCTGCAATACCTGGTCGGAACTAACACCGTGCAATGCCCATCTTCGTGAGATCGCCGAACGTGTTAAGCGCGGTGTCTATGAAATGGGCGGGTTTCCGGTTGAGTTTCCAGTCATGTCTCTGGGCGAAACGCTAATGCGGCCTACCGCAATGCTGTTTCGCAACCTGGCCAGCATGGATGTCGAGGAATCGATCCGTGGTAATCCACTGGACGCCGTTGTACTCCTGGTCGGGTGCGATAAAACTACGCCCTCCTTGATGATGGGGGCGGCCAGTTGCGATCTACCAACTCTGGTTGTCTCTGGTGGTCCTATGCTCAACGGGCGCTTTCGCGGTGAGCGGATCGGCTCAGGTACTCACGTCTGGAAATTCGATGCCATGGTTAAGGCCGGAGAATTGAGCAAGGAGGAGTTCATGGAGTCTGAGTCTTGTATGAGCCGTTCTGTGGGTCACTGCATGACTATGGGTACAGCATCAACTATGGCTTGTATGGTGGAAGCACTGGGCATGGGAATGCCCGGGAACGCTGCCATTCCAGCGGCTGATTCAAGACGAAAGACTTTGGCTCATATGGCTGGCAGGCGCATCGTCGAGATGGTTGATGAAAATTTATGCCCCTCTGATATTTTAACCAAAGAAGCGTTTGAGAATGCTGTCCGAGCCAACGGAGCCATTGGCGGATCAACCAATGCGGTTATTCACTTACTGGCAATCGCGGGTCGCCTCGGCATCGAGCATTCGCTGGATGACTGGGATGCATTGGGGCGAAATGTTCCCTGTCTTGTTAACCTGATGCCTTCGGGTGATTACCTTATGGAAGACTTCTACTACGCGGGTGGTTTGCCGGTTGTTATGAAAAAGCTGGCTGAGTCAGGCCTTCTGAATAAAGATGCAATCACCGTTAATGGCAAGTCACAATGGCAGAACGTAAAAGAGGCGGAAAACCACGACGAAAACGTTATTTTCCCAGTTGATAAGCCGTTTAAAGATGCAGGTGGCATAGTTGTATTACGAGGAAATCTAGCGCCCGATGGGGCCGTTCTCAAGCCTTCAGCCGCCACTCCGGAGTTGATGCAGCATACTGGACGTGCTGTTGTTTTCGAAGATATTGATGACTATAAAGCGCGCATCGATTCTGACGATCTGGATGTAGATGCCAGTTGTGTCCTGGTATTGAAAAACTGTGGTCCTAAAGGTTATCCCGGCATGGCTGAGGTTGGCAATATGTCGTTGCCGGCCAAAATACTCAAGACAGGCGTAAGCGATATGGTTCGCGTGTCTGATGCGCGCATGAGCGGCACTGCTTACGGCACTGTCGTGTTGCATGCCTGCCCGGAGGCGGCAGTGGGCGGACCTTTGGCATTAGTGGAAAACGGCGACATGATCACGTTGGATGTTGCTGCGGCCACTTTGTCACTGGATGTTGATGAACAGACTCTTGAAGCCCGTCGATTGAAGTGGAAGCCAATCCATCCACAGGCCCTGCGAGGTTACGTAAAGATGTATCAGGAAACAGTGATGCAAGCAAACGAGGGTGCAGATCTGGAGTTTTTACGGGGTGGAAGTGGCGCTGACGTTCCGCGCGATAGCCATTAGACTGTTCACGAACGTCTCAAACCAACGGTTGCCTTTATTAGCAGGCAGCCATAGTCAAGTAATAAGAGTAAGCAAATTATGAGTGATCTGGAGCGTGTTGGTTTCATCGGCTTGGGAGCGATGGGCGTTGGTATGGCTGCAAATATTCGTGCAGCAGGCTATCCCTTGACAGTGATGGGACACTCCCGGCGCGAGCCGGTTGAACGTTTGCTGGGCATGGGGGCAACAGAGGTCAAGACACCCGCTGAGCTGCGTGAGCACTGCGACATCATAATACTGTGTGTAACAACCTCTGATGCAGTTGAAGAAATTGTCAATGGCAGTGATGGTCTGCTGGCCCGTGGCAACAATCCATTTTTGTTGATCGATTGTGGGACATCACGTCCTGATTCCACGTTGGCCTTGGGCAAAACGCTATCTGAACAGGGTTGCAGCATGATGGATGTTCCTTTGGGTAAATCTTCCGCTGCAGCAGAGGAGGGAACTTTGAACATGATGGCTGGCGGTAGTGAAGCCGATTTCAATCGCGCCAAACCACTGCTGGAAACCATGTCAGAAAATCTGTTTCATGTCGGCGGGTTGGGTATTGGTCATCGAATAAAATTGATCAACAATGGTTACTCAATGGCAGTGGCCTGCCTGGCTGCTGAAGCCATGGCAACCGCAAGAGCGGGTGGCGTCGATTTGAAACTGGTGCGTGATGTGATGGCTGCCGGACCCAATCGGAGCGACTTTTTTGAGTGGATGATGTCTGCAGCTGTGGAAGGTGACGAAACCAAGTTGTCATTTGCGTTAAAAAATGGCTACAAAGACATGGGATATTTCGATGCAATGGCAAAAGAAGTGGGTGTTGATGCTACTCTTCCCAGAGCGGCACACGCCCGATTGGCTTCGGTTGTTGAAGCAGGCCATGGTGAAGACTATGTACCAGCGCTCATGCGGCTAATCAATAAATAGTTAGTTGAACGAGTCTGAGGCACCCTGAAATCGCATATGGCTGAATCCACTCCTGTAGTTTGGCTAGATGGCAAGCAATCTGCGGGTCAACCTTTTTTAAGGTTGTCCGCACTCGACAATGTTGCTGTAGCACTGCGAACCTTAAAGCCGGGCGAAGTGTTCGATATGCCCGCTGTTGATGGTCAATCAAGTCCGTCGCTCACAATAGCTGAGCGAATCATGAAGGGACACAAAATAGCACTGGCCGATATGGAAACAGGTTGCCGTGTGCTTAAGTACGCACAGCTGATTGGCTTGGCTAGTCAGGCTATCAAGGCTGGCGAACAGGTTCACACCCATAATCTGTCTTTTACCAACAACGATACTGCCCATGCGCGAAAAACCGATCTGCAGCAAACTGTCGTAAATTGCACCGATTCTTTTCAGGGATATAAACGTGCCGATGGTCGCTGTGGCACTCGCAACTACATAGCCGTGATCAGCAGTGTCAATTGCTCAGCTACCGTGGCCCATCGCATTGCTGCTGCATTTCAGGATGGTGCGCTGGACAACTATAACAATGTTGACGGTGTAGCGGCGTTTACCCACGGCACCGGCTGTGGGATGGATTCTGCCAGTGAGGGTTTCGAGAATCTGCAGCGTGTGTTGGCAGGCTATGCGCGTCATCCAAATGTGGGTGCGGTACTAATTGTGGGCCTGGGATGCGAGACCAGTCAGATTGCCGGTACGCTTGAATCACACAAGCTGGCCAGTGGTCCTTTGCTGCGCACAATGAACATCCAGACCACGGGTGGTCATGTCAAGACCATCGAGCGTGGCGTTGAGTTAATCACGAGTATGCTTGACGAGGTAAATGCCATCGAACGCCAACCTTGCGCTGCGTCAGAACTGACGCTTGCCTTGCAATGTGGCGGCTCCGACGCCTGGTCTGGAATCACGGCTAATCCTGCATTGGGCTATGCGGCAGATCTACTGACACAGCAAGGCGGTACGGTTGTGCTGGCAGAAACGCCTGAAATCTATGGTGCTGAGCACTTGTTGACACAGCGCGCGGCAAGCGATGATGTGGCTGATGAGCTCATGCAGCGTATCTCCTGGTGGCAGGAATACGTTAAACGCAATAATGGTTCTCTGGATAATAATCCGTCCCCGGGAAACAAACTCGGAGGATTGACCACGATTCTGGAAAAATCCCTGGGAGCTGTTGCCAAAGGCGGTACAACCCCCTTAAATGGCGTATTTCGCTATGCTCAACAGCTGGATGCCCGCGGTTTTGTTTTCATGGATTCACCTGGCTACGACCCGGCTTCAGTGACAGGGCAAATAGCGTCGGGTTGTAATCTGGTTGCGTTTACCACGGGAAGAGGGTCAACCTTTGGCAGTAAACCTGCACCTTGCATGAAAATCGCGACCAATACCGATATGTATCGGCAACTGAGCGATGACATGGATATCAATGCTGGCACCATTGTCAGCGATGGCGATTCTGTTAAAGATGTGGGCGAGCGAATTTATCAATATCTGCTTTCGATGGCATCAGGAGCTATCACGCTCAGTGAAAAACATGGATTGGGAGACAACGAATTTGTTCCATGGCAGATTGGTGCAACCATGTAGTGAGCGGCCGTGCATACCTTAGTGCTTGGGGCAGGTTTTAGCGGTGTCCGAATCGCTCGAGATGCTGCAGAGCATGGAAGCGCCAGTGGAACAAAGAGAACTGCCGCAGGTGTTGATGAGCTAAAAGTTGCCGGCCTGCACGGGGTCATTTTCGATGGTCATGTTGGTGCTCAATTACAGGCAGAGTTAGCGAAAACAACACATCTTGTTGTCAGCGTTGCGCCAATGCGAACCGCACCATTTCATGATCCCGTGCTGACTGCTTTGGGTTCCTTTACTCACGTTCAGCTACCGAAGTTGCAGTGGATTGGCTATTTGTCAACGATTGGCGTCTATGGCGATCACGGCGGCCAGTGGGTCAACGAATCAACAGTGTGTAGTTCGACGCAAACACGATCTCTGATGCGCCGTGAGGCAGAGTTAGCCTGGCAGGCTTTTGGCCAAAGCCTTGAAGTACCCGTGGCTGTTTTACGATTGTCAGGCATCTACGGCCCGGCTCGTAACGCGGTTAGCGATGCAATACGCGGTCGTGCACGTATGCTGATAAAACCCGGGCAGGTGTTCAATCGCATACACGTTGAGGATCTATCACAGGCAACCATCAAAGCTGCGCTCGCATCGTATGATGGCGTGCTCAACATAAGCGATGACCTACCGGCAGCGCCTCAGGATGTTATTGCTTTTGCACATGAGCTGGCAGGCAAACCCGCTCCACCGGCCCAGGATTTTCAGTTTGCAGATATCAGTCCAATGGCGCGATCCTTCTACAGCGAAAACAAGCGTGTCGATAATCAATTGAGTAAATCAGCATTGGACTTTGACTATCGTTACCCTAACTACAAGCAAGGGCTTAGAGCTCTATGGGCAGAGATCCAAGAAACTAAGGGTCATTGAGTAGTGCCGATTAACGAGAAATCATGCTTAAGCGCTTTATTGATGAACAAATGAGCCACTCATGATTGATCTTGTTGATGCAGCCCTGCGAGATTTGATGCTGGCTGCAGTTGTCGTCTACCTGATCGCAGGCATAATCAAGGGCGCATTGGGTATTGGATTTCCGACGGTAGCAATCAGCCTGATGGCACAGTTTACCGACGCGCGCACCGCAATAACCCTGGTTGTGATTCCAATGATGGTCACCAATGCCTGGCAGGTTTTTCGAAGCCGCCAGGTGCGCTGGGTGTTTCAGCGCTTCTGGCTGCTTTTGCTTGTTATGTTGCTCTTCATCGGTATCTTTTCGCTGATGGCAGCAGACATCCCCGAGAAGAACGTCACGTTATTTTTGGGTGTCATCGTAACGCTTTATGCGGCCAGCAGTTTATATAGACCTGTTATCGCCATCAGTGAGCAGCGCGACAAACCCGCGCAAATTGTCACTGGCGTGCTGGCCGGGATCATGGGTGGAATTGTCAGCGTCTGGGCACCTCCTGTTCTCATTTACCTGAGTGCAAGGCGCTTAAAAAAGGAACAATTTGTGTCTACGGTCGGCGTCTTGTTGTTTTTGGGTAGCTGCGTTCTATTTGGCGGCTATTGGAAAGCAGGCTTATTGGGAGCGTCCATACTGAGCCTATCCGTTTTGTTGGTCCTGCCTTCATTGTTGGGATTCAGAATGGGTGAAATTGTTCGAGGCCGGCTGAGTGATCATCGTTTTGAACGTCTGCTATTGTGGTTTTTCTTGCTGGTTGGAATAAATCTGATCAGACGCGCGATCATCGGCGGGCCTTAAGAATGGCGTCACAGAATTATTGCTGCATTCCGGATCTGTCGATCGCATTTGAAGATGCCACGTTATTGGTTGTGGATAAACCATCCGGGATGTTGTCACAGCCTGGACGAACAGAACCTGATTCGGTGCTAAGCCGCGTCAGGCTTGCCCGTTCTGAGGCACATGGCCCGATGTTGGTTCATCGGCTTGATATGGATACATCGGGTTTGCTGATATTGGCTAAAACCCGCTCAGCACATCGCATCCTACAGCAGCAATTTGAGCATCGACATGTATCTAAAAGGTACAGAGCGCTCTTGAGTCGACCACCGTTGGGCCTGGGCGGTCGTATTCATCTGCCATTGCGTGTTGATATTGAAAACAGACCACGGCAGATTGTGTGCGCGCGTTATGGCAAACCATCCACAACGCTCTGGCGCAGAGATACAGAAGGTCATGAAAATGGTGTAGTACTATTCCCGCTGACAGGTCGAACACATCAGTTGCGAGTACACATGGCGCACAATCAGGGATTGGGTAACGCTATACAAGGAGATCGATTGTACGGATGCGCGTCAGACCGACTCATGCTCCATGCCGAATACCTGGCTTTCGATCATCCAGTCAGTGGTATTCGAACACGAATTTCCAGCGATGCAAGATTTACAAACCGAGATTAGGATATCGATCTGATGAAAGCCTACCTGATTGCCTATAGCTCGGCTGTTATTGCCTTCCTGATTATTGATGGCCTTTGGCTGGCTGTGATTGCCAAGTCTTTTTATTCATCTCAACTAGGTGATTTGCTGCGCAAGAATTTCTTAATCCTTCCTGCTTCTGTTTTTTACCTGGCTTATACAGCGGGGCTGGTTTTTTTGGCCGTTAGACCAACGCAGACAGAATTGCCGCTGACAAACGTTGCGCTATATGGCGCTATTGTCGGGTTTATGGCGTACGGCACCTACGATATGACTAATCTTGCCACGCTGCGCAATTGGTCTGCTGCCGTGAGCCTGGTAGACACGCTCTGGGGCACTTTTCTATCGGCTTCCGTAGCAACCATTTCTGCCATCTGTGTTCGACATTTTAGTGGGTGACTAAAGAATAATAACCATTGACAACAGACTTGCATGCACTAGTGTAGGAGAAGAAAAGCGGGTTCTAAGTAAGTGTGCAGCTGATATACGACTATTTAAGCCACTGATTTTGGTCATGCTGCTCAGCCAGCGATCTGGATCATCGAATTGATGTACTAGCTATGTATCGTATTTTCCTTGTTTTGTCATATCTTTCAATACTGACGGCTTGCGGCACGCTCAGAGCCGATGTCAATCTACGCTGGTTGACGACAGATTCCAGTTTGCCTCCTTTGTTATCCTCCTACTTATCGCGGAGCAACGTCATCCCGGACTTTGTCAGGATGGTGGACGAAAATTTTGTGTTCGAGCAGCCGCTTACTCTGGAGTTAGGTATAGGCGAACTTCCGCACTATAACCGTGCAAGCAACTCCATTGTTATCCCATTCAGTTATCTTGAACGGGCCGCGTTTACACAATCAGTCGTGTCATCAGAAATAGATTCGGGAGAAAGTGAAGAGCTCGATGTTGACGCTAACGCTAATGCTGTGGCTGTTTTTGAGTACACTTTGTATCATTTGTTAGGTCATAGTCTGGTTGCGAATGCTAATGCCATTGCAGATAGCACAGTAGAGGCTCTCTCCAGTTACATCATGATTGCATACTGGCCCAATGGTGCTGAGAAATGGGCTACGGCTATTCAAGCCTATGGAAACGCATCTCAGAAACTGAACGGTCCGTTAGATGACTATTGGCACACACACCAGCTGTTCAAGGAGCGCCAAAACACGATTGAGTGTTGGATACTGGGCAGTGAGGTGGCGCTGATGGCTATGGCCGAGGGTGACAAGCTGCTTGAGCAGGATCGCTTGCCGGAGGGAGAGAGTTTGTCAGAGATAGAGAGCGCGCTGCCGCAGAAAGGTGGGTCTCTGATGCATGCTCAGGCAGAACGGGAAAAAATAGAGCGGTGTCGGGACAGCTGGAACAACCTTGTCGAGGCAGCGCAACTGCTTCTTGAGCCTTTTCTGCTCAGTGATTCACCCCTAGGCCGCCCTCTGAGTTTGCGATGATGTTAGCTGCTCCAGATCTTCATAGGCATTAAGCCAAAGGTCAACCACATCTTCGGATATGAAGCTTTCAAGATACTGCTGGCAGTTTTCGCGCTGTTGTTCATTGTTGACGTCAGTGAAGTGATCTTGCAAATAACGAATTGCGTGCAAAATAACCAGCGGTGTAACCGAATCTACAAACTTGGGTGGTGACTCGTGCTGCAGAGCTACTGCCTCGACAATTGGATCAGGGAGTAACCATAATCGAAGTAAATAAGCGCCCACCAATTCGTTTGAAAACTCGCTTTTGCCCGAGGCGCCTTCAGGTAATATTGCGGCGATAAGCTCGCCGACGTTTGCCAGCATGCCAGCCATCTGACTATGATCATTGGTGCTTCTGGAAACCTTCGCGTAGCGTCCAAATTGATTGGAAAGCGCTCCCATCTTGATCGCCTGATCATTTAGCTGGCTTAGTCTTCGCAGGCTTAGTTGGCTTCCCTTGAATTGGGAGAAGACCTTAGCGGTAAGGGCAATGTTTTTGATTAAATGGACGCCCAACAAGGTTACCCCCTGTGCTACCGATTCAACTCGCTGACTGAGTCCATAAAAGGTCGAATTGACAATACGCAATACGGTAACAGTCAGGCCAGTATCTTTTTCGACAATGCCACCAACCGCCAAGAGCGATCCATTAGGTGAAGCAAGCTCGGTCATCATGTCATTGTAGATCGCAGGTAAGGCGGGTAGAGAATCTATGTTGTTTACAAGTTGAGCAAGGTCGTCGTGTTGCATAAAGCTTCTCAGCCGAAGGGAGCAATCGATGGCTGTGGCCAAACTCAGAGTGGTGGTAGGTTTTGCGATAAAGCGATGGTTAGCCTTGGCTGATTCTAAAACCACTTCTGCGTCAGTTTCTGCTGATAGCGTCAAGCGTATGGTTTGAGGGAAGTTGGCTCGAAGGTTACCCAGTAGGTCGAATCCAGACATGTCCGTTAAAACTGTTTCACTGATAACGGTATCTATTGATTGGGCTTTGACCAGTTCAAGTGCTTGTTTGCCAGTGTTGGCAGTCATAAGCACCCAGTCTGGTCGAATCTCAGCCAGGGGCTTTAACTGTGCATCAAGGGCTTCCTGATCACTGTCTACAAATAGAATGATAGTCATGAGGATCTGCCCGGTTTAGATAGAATCGAAAGCGCTTTTTTGATACACCGTGCGCCTTGCTGGTTGCTTACACGCTATAAACGTTACAAATAACCTGCCAATCGCTCTCTAGGATTAACCCAAGTTTGCTCGCTGAGCGTAGCAGTGGGTTACTTCTTGTGAAGCCTGTATCGCCTCTGGACAGCTATGGCAAGGCAAACGTTAACCTTAGTCAAGGTTGCTGTGTTGCTCTTCCAATAAAGCCTGGTACCATCGTGCGCTGGATTTCGGGGTGCGTTTTTGAGTGGCATAGTCCACATGTACAAGACCAAAGCGCATGTCATAACCCTCGGCCCACTCGAAGTTGTCCATCAAGCTCCAGGCAAAGTAACCCTTGACATCGATTCCCTGAGTAAGGGCCTCTCTCAATGCCAGCAGATGTCCCTGAAGATAGTCAATGCGGGGTTGATCATCAACGACTCCCTCCCGTACGTCATGATTGTAGGCTGCACCGTTTTCTGTAATGTAGCAAGGCGGCAGATCATATTGCTTATAAAGCTCTAGCAGTAAACGCTTAAAGGATTGCGGGTCGATTTCCCAACCTATATCGGTTCTGGGTACAGAAGGACGTTTGGCTGACATAGTTGTTGGAAAGTCGTCATCAGAATTGACTGAGTCAGTAACATACGTAGGCGTGTAATAGTTGAGTCCCCAAAAATCCAGTGGCTGCTGAATAGTGCCCATATCGTCTTGCCAGTGTTCTGGCAGACGATCGCCTAGAGCCTCGCAAACTAATGGAGGGTAACTGCCTTTGAACAGAGGATCGAAGAACAAACCATTGTGAAAAGCTTCATGTCGTAATGCTGCTTCTTGATCGGCATCACTATCAGAACCTGGGTGAATCGACTGTGCGTTGAGCACGATACCCAGTTGGACAGAATCGCGCGATGCGCGCATGGCCTGGACGGCCAGGCCATGAGCGTGATGTTGGCCGTGAACGACGGCTAAGGCATGGTCCAGGTTACGCTCACCCGGAGCATGAATGCCGATCAGGTGCCCAAGAATGGCAGAGCACCAGGGTTCATTGAATGTCGTGATGGCATCGACTCGATCGCCCAGATGGTCCATTACTATGGCTGCGTATTCGGCGAAGGCCTCTGCCGTTCCTCGATTCATCCAGCCGCCCTGGTCTGCCAGAGTCTGTGGCAAATCCCAGTGATACAGAGTAGGGAAGACTCTTATGCCTCGTTCCAGGCAGCCGTCAATCAGCCGATCATAAAACGATAGCCCACGAGTATTGAGCTGCCCCCTGCCTTCGCTGAACAAGCGGGGCCAGGCGATCGAAAAACGATAAGCACTGATGCCCAGTTCCTGGATAAGATCCAGGTCTTTTGCCCAGCGATTGTAATGATCACACGCAACATCTCCAGTATCTCCATTCAATACGCGCCCTGGCGTGTGTGAAAACGTGTCCCATATCGAAGCACCACGCCCATCCGCCAGCACCGAACCTTCTATTTGGTAGGCAGCTGTAGCGACACCAAATTGAAAGTCGTCAGGAAATCTTAGAGAGAGCTGATCTGGCATTGCTGTGTAAGCCTGATAGAGAAACAGTTGTATAAAGGCAGCAATTCTGACACAGCTGGAAAGGTGTTAGAGCAGGGCGTTGGGATTTTATATAAGGCCTAGGCGCATTTTTTCATTCATCCGCCACATTGCTCAACGACAAGGTGATCGCATGCAAAAAACTATCGGCTGATGAGCGAGGTGAGTAAAGGCGAAAACAGCTAAGCCCGATTCGCTCGATGATCACCGATAAATGCTCCATTGACGTTCGCGCTACATCGTGCTCCGTAAAGTTGTCTTCAGCAAGATCGATTGGGCAGATTCTCTCGAGCGCAGCGCGACTTAGCGGTCCTGCTATTTCAACAATGACCCAGCCATCAGATTGGTCAGTGAGATAAGCAGCATTTCCGAGTGTTTGTTTTAAGGCGGTCGCTGGATCAAGCACATCAGAATCACTGACCAGAAGGCATTGATCTGTTTGCAGGCCAAGTAGTGCATCTCCCTGTTCGCTTCGATGCAATTTACCTATTGCTGGTCGTTTGAGTTTGATAGTCTTTTCGAGCAGAGCATCCAGTGCGTCGCCACCGCCTAGCGGGGTGGCAATCGAGACAAGGCTGATCGGTGACACTTCGCGTACCACGGTATCGCCAATGGTGTGTGTGAAACCGAGCAGAGGCGACGCAGCTTTTATTAATTGATCAGCCACGTAATCTTACTCCCTCTGGATCAACAAAATGGGGGGATACTATCTTTACAACCGTGCTGTTTCCCCTTAACGGGTCAGTGGCTAGTATAGAGTCGCCTAGACGCTTGCTTCCATCTTTAACAAAACCAAGACCAATGGATGACTCGAGGTGTGGAGAGTAGGCCACTGAGCACATCCAGCCAATGTCATTAGCCAAGTTAGCACTGGCATCGGTCTCTATAAAATGGGCACCTGCGAGTAATGAGTCGTGGTTATTGAGCGGCATGAGGCCGACTAACTCGATATCGCCGTCAAGGTTTAAGCTGCTACGCTCGGATAAAACATTGCCAATACAGTCTTTTTTCTTGGATACCATCCGCCCGAGTCCCAGATTTCTTGCTGTTGTCTGTCCGTTAATTTCATTGCCGGTAGCATGTCCCTTTTCGATGCGCATAACACCGAGCGCTTCGGTGCCGTAAGGTACTACGCCGAACTCTTGCCCAGCTTGCATAAGTGCTTCCATCAGTGCATGTCCATAGCGTGCAGGCACAGCAAGCTCGTAAGCCAGCTCTCCGGAAAAGGAAATTCTAAACAGTCGGGCCGGAATGCCATTGCACACTTTCAGTTCGGCGCAAGCCATATAGGGGAAACTCTCATTACTCAGATCGAAGGGTGAATCGACCAGCTTCTGCAGTAGACGCCTGGCATTAGGCCCCGCGACGGCGTACTGAGCCCATTGCTCTGTTACCGAGATCATGTGTACATCCAGCTCTGGCCATAGGCATTGCCGGCAGAATTCCAAGTGCCTGAAAACACTCACCGCATTGGCAGTAGTTGTTGTCATCAGAAAATGAGAATCAGCTAAACGTGCCGTTGTCCCATCGTCCATAACAAATCCATCTTCTCTTAGCATCAACCCATAACGAACCTTACCCACAGCCAGCGTTGAAAAGGTATTAGCGTAAACCTTGTCTAGAAAGAGGGCTGCATCCTTACCCTGAATATCTATCTTGCCCAGAGTGGTTACATCGCAGATGCCCACCGACTGACGTGTTTTGAGCACTTCTCTATCGACGCTTTCACGCCAATGTGTTTCGCCTGATTGGGTAAACCATTGGGCTCTAAACCATAGGCCTACCTCAACAAACTGGGCACCATTGGCCTTTGCCCAGTGGTGACTGGGTGTGAGCCTGCCGGGTCTGAAATGGTTGCCTCGGGCGCGCCCTGCAAAAGCGCCTATGGGGACCGGGGTGTATGGCGGACGAAATAGGGTAGTGCCGGTTTGCTCAATGGACTTCCCTGTCAGTTCTGCCATGACAGCTAGTCCTAAAACGTTTGACGTTTTACCCTGATCGGTGGCCATACCCAATGTGGTGTAACGTTTAAGGTGCTCCACTGATCGAAACCCTTCCTGATACGACAATGCTATATCCTTTGACGTGACATCGTTTTGCTGGTCAATCCAGGAACGGCCTTTACAGCCTTTTACTTGCCAAAAAGCTGCTATTTGCGTTGATTCACGACTGGCCGTTGGTGCCGGGCCTGTAGTAGCTGAAATTCCCGAGTCTTCAACTGCCTTGATTGCCGAATTATGTCCAGCCTGTAAAGCAGCCTGAAGGTTCATCTCACCCTTTGCAGCACCAGCGACCTGCATGCCAGCGGGTAAGTTGATTCCCGGTACGAATGCAGCTATATCCTCAGACCACACCGGTTTGCCACGTTGGTGACATGTTAGATGTACATTTGGATTCCAACCACCCGATACAGCCAAGGTGTCACAGGGAATGATCTGACCGCTTCGCAAGGTTATTGATTGCAGACTAAGCCTGCCAGAGGTAGCGACAACTTCGCTTCCCATACTTATTTGAGTATCTGGCAGAGTGTAGGGCGCATCGATGGGGCGTGTATCTATAAGCGCCACCACTGCAACACCTGCACGAATAAGATCTTTTGCAGTTAGCCAACCATCATTGTTGTTGGTGAAAACCACGACCCGCTTGCCCGGAGCCACGCCAAATCGGTTGATATAGGTTCGTACCGATCCTGCCAGCATGATGCCCGGTCGATCATTGTCCCCGAACGCGATTGAACGTTCTGTTGCCCCGGAACACAATAAGGCTTGCCGGGTGTAGACACGCCACAAAACCTGACGAGGTTTGCCGTTCGAATGGGCATTGTGATCAGCGCTGCTTTCAAGTGCGCCATAGACGCCATGATCATAGGCTCCATAAACAGTTGTTCGAGGCATGAAACGCACATTACTCATAGCGCTAAGCTCGGCGATACTGTTGGCAGCCCACTGGGCCCCGGCTAAATCATTCACAACAAGATTTTCCGCATTCAAGCGACCACCCGGCAGGAAATCTTCGTCGGCAAGAATGACACGAAGTCCTGCTCTGCCTGCGGTGAGAGCCGCGCTAATTCCACAAGGTCCGGCGCCTATGATTAGCAGGTCAGTATGCAGAAAACCTTTGTCGTAGCTATCGGGGTCTTCCAAGCCTGATAAGGAACCCAAGCCTGCTGCCTTTCGTATGAGTGGTTCGTACAGTTTTTCCCAAAATACCTTGGGCCACATAAAAGTCTTGTAGTAAAAACCTGCACTCAAGAATGAAGACAAACGATCGTTGATGGCCATGACATCGAAGTTCAGTGGACCGATATGGTTCTGACTACGCGCCTCAAGACCCTGATAAAGCTCTGTAACGGTTGCGCGTGTGTTAGGTTCGCGATAAGCGCCAACACCCAGCTCGAGCAGTGCATTAGGCTCCTCTGCACCGGCCGTAAAAATTCCTCGTGGACGATGGTATTTAAATGAGCGACCAATCAGACGCTGGTCGTTGGCCAGTAGTGCAGAGGCCAGGGTGTCACCTTCTAGTCCATGGTATTTGCGATCATTGAAGATAAACGACAAGGGCTGTTTGTCTGTTAACAAACCCTGGTGGATTCTGTTAACACCAGGCAGCTCTGTGTTTTTGTTGACTGTAGTACTCATTAGTCGCCTCCGGATTCTATTGGACCGGACACTCTGCTATTGGATGCGGCCATGTTGGCTACCACGTCCCGCGCTAATTCAACTTGTGTGATCTCATGGGTCAGAGTGTTTCGCGTGACTACAAGCCATGAACGGTCACCTTGTTCGTGATACCAGAGTTCACGGTGTTCGCCTGCCGTATTTTCTCGAAGATGCAGATACTCGTAGAACTGATCCGCTGCATCAACTGCGTTGGGGTCTGGTCGCTTGAGTAGAGAAGCATCGCCAAGGTAGACGAATTCTGCTGCATCTCTCGGCCCGAGCAGTGGGTGGTTTATAATCATCTTTTGTGATTCCCCTGTTCAGGCTAGTGCAAATTTGGCTGAGCGCCAGCGCCGCGCTCGTCGATGACGGAGCCACTTCTAAACCGATCAAGTCGATAGGCCGTAGCCGTCTGGTGTGGTTGACCCGTTGCGATCAGGTGCGCGTAACACCAGCCGCTGGCCGGAGTTGCCTTGAAACCGCCGTAGCACCAACCACCATTAAAATACAAGCCTGGTACTGGTGTTTTGTCGATAAACGGCGAGCCATCCATCGACATATCCATGATACCGCCCCACATTCTTAGTAAACGAGCCCGGCCGATCATGGGCATTACGGCCATACCCCCTTCGCATACGTCTTCGACAACCGGCAGGTTGCCTCGCTGCGCATAGGAGTTGTAACCATCAATGTCGCCACCAAAGACGAGTCCTCCCTTGTCAGATTGGCTTATGTAGAAATGTCCAGCACCGAAAGTAACAACACCGGGTATGACAGGTTTAAGACCCTCGGAAACAAAAGCTTGCAGCACATGGCTCTCGATTGGCAGGCGAAGGCCTGCCAGCGACATAACACGCCCCGATGAACCTGCCACACAGACGGCAACCTTTTGCGCAGAAATTTTCCCTCGAGTGGTTTGCACACCTGTACATACCCCGTTGTCCATCGAAAAGCCGGTGACCTCGCAATTCTGGATGATATCCACGCCTCGGCTATCAGCACCACGCGCATACCCCCATGCAACTGCATCGTGACGCACGGTGCCAGCTCTGGGTTGCCATAACCCACCTTTAATCGGGAAGCGTGCATTTTTGTAATCAAGAAAAGGACACAGCTGACGAATTCCCTCCTCATCCAGTAGCACGGCGTCAGCGCCTGCCATGTGCATTGAGTTACCACGACGAGCATAGGCGTCTCGCTGAGAATCGCTATGGTAGAGATTCACAATGCCGCGTTGCGACACCATGGCGTTGTAGTTGAAATCCTGCTCCAGCCCTTCCCACAATTTCAGTGAGAGTTCATAAAACGGTTCATTGCCCGGTAATAGGTAGTTAGACCGAATAATCGTGGTGTTGCGACCAACGTTGCCTGAGCCAATCCAGCCTTTCTCCAACACAGCGACATTGGTAATGCCGTGCTCCTTTGCCAGGTAGTGTGCAGTTGCCAAACCATGACCACCACCGCCAATGATAATCACGTCATAAGCGGTTTTGGGTTCGGGGTTGCGCCATGCCGGGCGCCAGCCTTTGTTGCCGGTCAGACCCTCTTTTAATATCTGCAAAGCGGAATAACGCATGGACTTACCCGTCGCTGATCAGTGGCTAAGGATGCCTCAAATATCATTGTTTGTGTATGTCTTAAAAAGACGTAAAATTATTGATAATGGACATAAACAAGAAATTACTCAGGCCGTTTCGAGTCGGGTTCGTACTATTAGACGGATTTGCTCTTATGTCGTATGCCTCGGCTTTAGAGCCGCTCAGAGCAGCAAATTTGCTGGCTGGTAAAAAACTCTACGATATCAAAAACATACCGGTGAAAGGAGCCCGTTCAAGGAGCTCCTCTGGCGCCATAATTGGTGCAAATGCCTTTATGGGTGAGCAAGCGGATTTTGATCTCATTCTGGTCGTTGCGGGCGGGAATCTGGAGCACAGTCATGATCCTAGATTGGCCGCCTGGCTCAGGCTGTTTGCAGAGCGGGAGGTGATGATTGGAGGAGTGTCAGGAGGTCCTTTGATTCTGGCCAGGGCTGGCGTTATGGATGGGCGCAGAATGACAATTCATTGGGAACATGCTCAGGCTTTGGCTAAGGTATCCACGCGCGTGGTCGTGGAGAGGTCACTCTATGTGATGGATCGACTTCGGCTGACCTGCGCAGGCGGGGCCGCGCCACTGGATATGATGCATGCTTTGATCACAGAACATCACGGGCATGAGTTTGCTCGCAAAATCAGTGACTGGTTTTTGCATACTGACATTCGCCCTGCCGATGGACCGCAACGATCCGGCATCGCGCAGAAGTACAATGTGAGTTCTGAAAGCGTTATAAAGGCGATTGAAGCGATGGAAAACCATATCGCTGATCCCTTAACACTCTCGCAAATCGCAGACTTGCTTGGATTGAGCGCTCGTCAAATGAATCGTCTGTTTCGTCAACATTTGAACACCAGCACCGTCAGCTTTTATCGGCAAATGCGCTTGCGTAAGGCTGCGGAGCTTCTAAGCGGTACCGGCTTTAACATTCAAGAAATAGCCTTGGCCACAGGCTTTGCTAACGGAGCTCATCTGAGCCAGAGGTTTTCAGCACTCTTCGCTCAGTCGCCCAAACAATACAGGTTTGAGCGAACTACTGATGGTCAGGCGTAACAACGACGTTGACGTTACACTATAGGCCTATTCGAAGTTTACATAGCAAAGCGATGCAAAGTAGTGCGCAGCACGTTCTCCAAACCAGTGTCCAGTGGTTGTCTGAAGGCCATCGAGTCGAACTGGTAACGGTCGCTCGCACCTGGGGTTCATCGCCGCGGCCCCCTGGTTCAATCGCTGCCGTGCGCGATGACGGCACTCTGGTGGGCTCGGTGTCAGGTGGTTGTGTTGAGAAGCAGTTGTCCGAACAATTCAAAGGGCAGGATCATGCTCGAGTGCATCTGCACAAGGTGGATGATGAACAGGCCAAGCGTTTCGGTCTTGCCTGTGGTGGCGAATTGGAACTTGTATACGAAACTCTTGAGGATGCTGCGCCTTTGCAAACCATCCTGGATTCACTTCAGTCGCGCGAACGGGTTAGCCGCACACTATCGATGCAAACCCTGGATGCGGTTATAACAAAGGCCGAGCGTTCGGATGTGTTCTCCTGGGATGGAGAAGTTTTGCAACAGGTGTTTGGATCCTGCTGGCGTGTGCTTATCGTAGGTGCAGGCGAATTGTCGCGTTACACCGCAGAGTTTGCCAAGGCGCTGGACTTTGAGGTCGTCGTGGTTGAACCTCGGCCGGAGTTTTATGCAGCCTGGTCGCTTGATGGTGTAACGCTCTTATCTGCAAGCCCTGATGATGCCGTGATTGAGTGGGCTGTTGATGCGCAAAGCGCTGTACTGGCGTTGACTCACGATCCGAACCTGGATGATATGGCCTTGATGGAAGCGTTGCCCAGTAAAGCGTTCTACGTTGGTGCGTTGGGTTCAACCAGAAACTATAAAAAACGCTGTGTTCGACTTGAGGGTCTTGATGTGCCTGCTGAGGCAATCAAACGTTTAAAGGGGCCTATCGGCTTGCCCATCGGCAGCAGAACATCTGCAGAAATTGCTATCTCCATCATGGCGGAGCTTATTCAAGTGAGACAAAAAATATCATGAGCGATTCGGCACTGACCGTGGATGCGCGCATTGAAAGTGAGATTGCACAAACCATTGCTAGTAGTAATAAGCAGGTGTCCGCTGCCATCAAGTTGCTGGATGGGGGTGATACGGTGCCCTTCATTGCCAGATACAGAAAAGAGGTCACAGGTGGCTTATCGGATTCGCAACTGCGGTTGCTGGAAGAGAGGCTGACCTACCTACGTAATCTGGAAGATCGCCGCCAAGCCATTACGGCTGCTATTGATGAGTTGGGCAAGCTCGACGATAGCTTACGCTTGCGGATTGCCGCTGTGAACACAAAAGCTGAGTTGGAAGATCTCTACCTGCCGTTTAAAAAGAAACGGCGTACCAAGGGGCAAATGGCAATAGAGGCAGGTCTTGAGCCCTTAGCAGATTTACTTTGGAATCATCCGGAGAACAATCCGGAGCGCGAGGCTTTAGGCTATGTTGCTGAACAATCGTCCGCCTCAAGTGACGCCGATAAAAACACCGTTGTGCCTGATGTGAAAAGTGCACTTGAGGGCGCGCGTTACATTCTGATGGAACGATTTGCAGAAGATGCAACCTTAATCGCCCGGTTGCGGGACATGTTAAAAAACCAGTCCTACCTCTGTGCCTCTGTCGTTAAGGGCAAAGATCAAGAGGCTGCCAAGTTCAGTGATTATTTTGATCATCAAGAACCTTATGCTCGAGTGCCCGGGCATCGCATTCTTGCCATGTTCAGAGGCAGAGCAGAGGGTTTCTTATCGCTACACCTACTTTGCAAGCAGACTGACGAATTTTCAGATGCAGCCTGTATTGCCACCGTTGGAACACACCTTGGCTTTGAACATAAGGCCCGACCAGCTGATGACTGGCGAGCCCAGGTTGTTAGCTGGACATGGAAGATAAAACTGTCATTGCATCTAGAGACCGAACTGTTTGGCGATCTTCGCAGCCGTGCCGATGCCGAAGCGATTAGCGTGTTTGCTGCAAATCTGCAGGATCTATTGTTGGCTGCACCGGCAGGTCCCAGGCCTACTCTGGGTTTGGATCCGGGATACCGATCAGGTGTCAAGGTTACGGTTATTGATGCTACAGGTAAGGTGGTGGATCACACAGCCATCTATCCACACAAGCCTCAACAGCAATGGCAGGACTCGTTGAACACCCTGGCTTCCATGTGTATGAAGCACAGCGTTGAACTTGTGGCCATCGGTAATGGTACGGCAAGCCGCGAGACAGAGAAGCTCGCGCAGGAATTACTCGATACACTTGCCAAGCTACCTGACGGTAAAAAACGTTTGATGACAAAAGTGGTGGTGTCTGAGGCGGGTGCTTCGGTCTATTCAGCATCTCAAGCTGCTGAGGATGAGTTCCCAGAGCTTGATGTGACCATTCGAGGTGCCATATCTATTGCCAGGCGCTTGCAAGACCCACTGGCAGAGTTGGTAAAAATAGATCCAAAAGCCATTGGCGTTGGCCAATATCAACACGATGTTTCGCAAAGTGCTTTGGCCAAGAGTCTGGAAGCAACTGTTGAGGATTGTGTTAATGCGGTTGGCGTGGATCTGGATACCGCCTCCGCGGCGCTATTGTCCAGAGTCGCAGGCCTGACTCCTACGCTTGCCGCCAATATCGTGGAATACCGCGATACACATGGTACGTTCAAAAGCCGTAAAGAATTAAAAAAAGTACCCCGCCTGGGCCCCAAAGCATTCGAGCAGGCGGCAGGTTTTTTGCGAATTCCCAACGGTCGTGATCCCCTGGATACGTCAGGTGTACACCCCGAAGCCTATCCGGTTGTAAAACGCATCATCGAATTTATCGGCCAACCCTTAGCTGGCGTTATTGGTGATGCAGGATTGCTACGTTCAGTTGATGCAAAGCAATTTACTGACGAGCAGTTTGGTCTACCCACCGTTCAGGATATCTTGAAGGAGCTGGAAAAACCGGGTCGAGATCCCCGGCCGGAATTTCGTACAGTTCAGTTTCTTGAGGGTGTTGAGAACATTAAGGATCTGCAGTTGAATCAGATACTGGAAGGGCAGGTGACAAACGTCACGGCATTTGGTGCTTTTGTTGATGTGGGTGTGCATCAGGATGGCCTTGTACATATTTCTGCGCTTAGCGACAGCTTTGTCAAAGATCCTCGCGAGGTTGTTAAAGCCGGAGACATCGTTAAAGTCAAAGTGATGGCTGTGGAGGTTGAGCGCAAGCGAATCGGATTGTCCATGCGCTTAAGCGATGATGCCAATGATTCCGGAGCAGCCAGGCCCAATAGAGGTAACGCCAGGCCCAGAGACAAAAAGCCGCGGCCAGCTCATTCCTCTGCGTCAAAAAACGGCAAGCGGCAAAAGGGGAAAACAGCGGACAACAGCGATGATCAACCTTCGGCATTGGCGTTGTCACTAAAAGCTGCTCTTCAAGCCAAGAGCTGAGGTTGAGGTGCTTAGACTTAAATTGTGATGTGATTATCGAAATGGGGTTTTTAGCCTCTTAGTTAACCTCATAACGCTGAAAGACTTTGGATTGCGGGCCGATTCTTTAGGTTATTGATAAGCTAATTGCCCGGAATCTCAATGAGCGACACCTACCGTCTTGTAACCCGCAGTGATTTTGATGGACTGGTATGCGCAGTCTTGCTCAAACACCTGAATATGATCGATGACATCAGTTTTGTGCATCCTAAAGATATGCAAGATGGGAAAATTGAAATCGGGCCGAAGGATATCACCACCAATCTGCCGTTTGTAGAAGGCGCTCATTTGGTATTTGATCACCATGAATCTGAGGTTCAGCGAAACGATGTTAGCGTATCCAACTATATAATTGATGCCGACGCACCTTCAGCAGCGCGCGTAGTCTGGCTTCACTATGGTGGACACGATGCGTTTCCTGCAAAATGGGACGGTATGATGGAGGCGGTTGACAAGGCCGATTCAGCTCAATTCAGCATGGAAGAAGTGCTCTATCCCAAACGCTGGGAACTGCTCAATATGCTGATGGATTCACGAACCGGACTAGGTCGTTTTCGTGAATTCAGAATTTCCAATTACGCATTGATGATGTCGTTGATTGATGCCTGTAAGGACTCAACCATAGACGAAATCTTAGAATTACCTGATGTTCTGGAGCGAGTTGAGCTCTATGAAGAGCATGCAGACGCGTTCAAAGATCAGCTGGAACGATGCAGCAAGGTCTACGGAAATCTTGTCGTGCTCGACCTGCGTGATGAAGAGGTCATTCATCCCGGCAGCCGATTTAGTATTTACGCATTGTTCCCCAATTGCAATATATCAATACACCAGCTCTGGGGCTTCAAACAGCAAAACACAGTTTTTGCTACTGGCAAGTCTATTTTTGATCGCTCCTGCAAAACCCACATTGGCGAATTGATGCTTAAGTATGGTGGTGGTGGCCATGCTGCTGCGGGCACCTGTCAGATCGACAATGACAAGGCCGATGAGGTGCTTGCCGAGCTGATCAGCACAATCAACGCAAACGAAGACTTGCTGGCTAAAGCTAGCTGATACTAGCCTTAATGCTTGGGTAGGAGTTTGCACTTCCGTAACCCGCTTCAGTGTACCCTAGGAGCTTTCTTCTAAGAAGGTGCGGCTAGTATGCCCCCCGCGGATGATCTCGGTTTAGTGGTGCTTGATAGAGAGCCGGTTGAGCTTTACAAAATATTGAAATTTGAAGGCTTGGCGTCAAGCGGCGCTGAAGCCAAGCTAATCATTGATGATGGGCAGGTGAAGGTAAACGGGGATGTAGAAACCCGTAGACGTCGAAAAATCATGGACCAGGATCTGATTGAAGTATCAGACCTGCGGTTGAAGGTGACCGTTAACCGTGGTGGATGATCGAGAACAACAAATCAGGATTGCCAAGTTCGCACTGCTTTGCGGCAATCTTGTCTGGATAATTGTTGGTAGTTTTCTTGCTGCGCTAGCGTTGTTTCTTGCATTGCAAGAGCAAATATCTCTGCAGGCAAGGCTACTCTGGTTTGGTGCCATTGTTGTTCAGACCATCGCCCGAGGCGCGTTGCTGCTGCATTGGAACAAAGTGCCTACAACTGTCGACAACGTCAGTCGACGAACCATGGTTGCCACATTAATGGCGATGATAATGGCGAGCTGCTTTGGCACCTTGGCATTTTTCGCTGTATCCCAGAATAATCCTCTTATCAATTTACTGGTGGTCATGGTCATGACAGGCATGGTTGCCAGTGCCACTGCATCTGTTGCGCATATGGTGCCAATGTATATCTTATACATTTTCCCGCTGATGCTACCGGTGTCCATGCGTTTTTTCACTTTTGAGGAATCTGCCTATCATTGGATAGCCGGGTTGATACTGCTGTATCTGGTGATATGCCTTGGCACGTCGAGAAGCATACGATCATCCATCATGCATTCGATCAATGTACGCTTTGATAATTTTAGTTTGTTAGAAAATCTTCAGCACGAGAAGAGTCGTGCGGAAGAGGCGCTTAAGCGCGCCGAAACAGCGAATCATGCAAAGTCAAATTTTCTGGCGGCTGCAAGCCATGACCTTAGACAACCTTTGCACTCCTTGCGCTTGTTTACTGCAACGCTTGAATTGCAAACGCGCGAGACCCGCCACAAAACCTTAGCCTCTCAGATTGACTCATCCGTAAAGTCCCTTGAGGATCTGTTCAATGCATTGCTGGATATCTCGAAACTGGATGCCGGTACTTTTTCAGTCAGTAAACAACATGTTCACCTTGATAGTCTGCTGTCACAGATTGAGGGTGAGTTCAAACCCTTAGCTCAGGTTAAAGAGCTGAGATTCAACGTGATTCTGGAGGATTATGTTGTTTTTACCGATGCGCTGTTGCTTGAGCGTTTGATCAGGAACCTTGCCAGCAATGCGGTTCGCTATACCAATGAAGGTGAGATAACGATTTCTACCGAATCAGATCAGCAAAAAGTTTGGTTATCAATTGCAGATACCGGTATAGGTATGCCTGAAACTGATCAGATTAGGGTGTTTGAAGAATTTGTACAATTAGGCAACGCTGAGCGAGATCGAAACCAGGGGATAGGGCTGGGGCTGTCTATTGTCAAGAGGCTATCGGAATTACTTGATGTGTCAATCAAGGTTCAATCGACACTGGGGGTTGGCTCTGTTTTTACAATCGGTGTGCCATTGGGGGATCCTGCTCAATGTGAATACTCATCTACGCTTTATAAACCGTCGACAGATAATGTTGATACGCTGTTTGTTCTGGTTATTGACGATGAAGAAGAAGTCTGCCTGGCTATTGAAGGTTTGTTGGAAACCTGGGGTTGTATTGTCATGACGGCAACGTCGGGTGATGCTGCGATCAGTCAATTACAAGAGATAGGCGAAGTACCGGACATTGTGGTGAGTGACTATCGGCTGCGAGAAGGAGAAAATGGTGGCGATGTTATCCAAAGAGTGCGTGATTTATTGGGACTCAAGATACCTGCAATCATATTAACCGGCGACATTGCACCTGACAGGCTCATCGATATTAAAGCACTGGGTTATCCCATGCTGCACAAACCCTGTGAGCCGGATGCGCTGAGACGCCTGCTCGCAACCGCAACGGTTGGGAGCCCTATGGCGACTGAAAGCCAGGAAAAGATTCAATCAAACACAGCTGCACAAGACTCAGTTTAAACATCCGGATCGTGTTGCAGGCCTGCATCGTTTCGAATAGTCAGCGTAGTTGTTTCACCGCTGGGCACAAAGCCGAATACGCGACCATAGAATGTCAGTTCAGATTGCATTGCCCTTATTATAGAGCTTGACTGCCTGAATCCATGCTGTTCGCCTTCGAACTCAATATAGGCCACAGGCACACCTCGCTTGTCCAATGCATCGACTATCATGCGGGATTGGTTGGGCGGCACAATTGCATCTTCAGAGCCCTGTAAAACGATCATCGGCGTGCTGAACCCTTCGAGATGATTAATGGGTGAGCGAGCCGCATAGATTTCAGCGTCTTCAGGCCAGCGCCCGATAAGACTATCCAGATAACGTGATTCAAACTTATGGGTGTCATTGGCCAGTGCTTCCAGATCAGCTACGCCGTAAAGACTGGCACCTGCCGTAAAAGTGTTGTGAAACGCCAACGCTGAAAGAACCGTGAATCCTCCGGCACTGCCACCACGAATTATGAGCCGAGACTCATCGACATCACCTCTGTCCACAAGGAAGCGTGCAACCGCTACGCAGTCCTCAACATCTGCAACGCCCCATTGTCCCTCTAGTTTCTTTCGATAGCGTCGACCAAAACCGCTACTGCCTCGGTAGTTGACATCGGCAACGGCAAAACCTCGGCTAGTCCAGAATCGCTGTGCCAGAGATAGTTGACTGCGCGCTGCTGATGTCGGTCCACCGTGTGCCAACACAATCAGAGGGGGTTTTTCACCAACCGGGCCAGTGAAATCCGAATGCGCTGGTGCATAGAAAAGCGCATGAGCCTTTTCTGTATTGTGGCTGGCACTAGGATCGGGTCCTGTCGGAAAGCTGATGATTTCAGGGGGCGGCATGAACTGAGGGGATAGCCCGGTATCTCTGGGCTCACGCACAAGCTGAGAATCAAAGTGCACGCTGACCTCACTGGACCATGATGCACTGGCAAATGCGAGTTTTGAACCATCTATTCGAATAGAGTGAAATGCCGTTTGATCCGGATATCCAGCGAGCGTGTCTACACCGTTTTTGAAACAAGCTGCTACAACTTCACCTTGCTCATCGAATGCATAACGTGAAATCCCATGAACCCATGGTGGGTAACCGATATCCCCATCCAGCTTTAAAACGGGTGCTGATTGACCTAAAGCATAGAGCTGCCAAAGATCGTCTTGATCAGATAAGTAGTGCAGTGTGCCATCGGGCGACCAGGATGGTTGAACGATGGATTCGTTCAAGCCACCGGCAACCTGTCGAATATCGCAGAGACTGATTGACTCACCGCTGCTGAGGATATCAGCCAGCATTAATGACGTATCGTCCCAGGGCATGTTGGGGTGTTGCCACTGCACCCATGCCAGTTGTTTTCCATCGGGTGACAGGCAAGGGGATCCGTAAAAGTGCGCTCCCCAAGCCAAGTCTATAGAGGTTAATGAGCCATCGGTGGCAATCGCAACTAATAGATTTTGTGGTTCTGCCAACGATGCATCATGACGCTCGGCAACAGCAATCAGCCATCGCTCGTCCTGCGTGGGTCTTAAATCTGCAAACCGGTTTGCGCGAGGGGATTCGGGCTCTGTGCTGAGCAGTAGTGTGTCTTGTCCGGATCGCTGCATGCGCACTCTCTGATCCTGATAATCAACATACCAGAGCGTGCCGTTTTGAACCCACCAGGCACCGCCACCATATTCGTGCATCGTTGTTCTGACATTGGCCTCTGGTGGCGTTACTTCTAGAGTGTCGCCAGCTTGCCAACGCATTATTGCAATACGGCCGCCTTCCGAGGGTCGGGATTCTGCCCACCAGACAGAGTCGCCATCGGGTATCACTTCACTGATGTTTGCTGCACCTGTAACCAGGTTTTCTGCACTTATGGGCGAGGCCCATGTACCGAAAGGCGCAGTTGATTTCTTACCATTCAAACGACCATGCCTCGCGCAGGTTTTTCGTGGGTGATGGTAAAAATCATGCCATCAAGCAGTTCGGCTAAATCAGGACGTGCAGAGGGACCATTGGATATGGCAGCTATCTGCACGCTGGTATCAGGCCGTAAGCAGAATACAGCAGGTTCAGCAAATCGTTTGTCTGTTTCGTCTGGCGTTAGTGGGTCACTGATGTAGAGGCCTAGACTGCGCATATCTGCCTCCTGCAATTGCGCTGCGATGGGAAACGTCCAGCCAAATTCCTTGACGTCGTCTGTGGCTTTTTCAATCGAGTCTGCGGACACAGCAATGATGTCAAAGCCTGCAGCGTCCCACTGTTCTTTCATGGATTCCAATACGTTCAGGTATTTTTTGCAACGCCCACAATGCTTGCCGCGGTATACGATTAATAAGGTCCATCGTGATGAGGGTTCTACCAGTGTTCTTTGGGTACCATCAAGATTGGTGACGTTAAAGCGCGCCAATGGCTTGCCAGCTGCGGGTTTGTTTGTATTTTGTGACATCTACTTCGCTAATTCCGTACGATTCCAAGATGGATTTGACAATTTTTGAAGATCGAAGCTTATGACAATGCATGCCGATAAACAACCGCTGTCGTATTCTCTGACTAAGAACACGCATTGATCTTTTTTCTGATAATTTGAGCCAGACTGGCGATGCCTTTCTCCATCTCTTCATTATTGGCGTATGTGAAGTTAAGTCGAATCGTGCTAGCGGCAGAGCGACCATCAGAAAAAAACGGTTCACCCGGCATAAAAGCGATGTTGGCAGCTAGAGCATCGGGCAGCCACGTGCGCGTATCGACAGGTTGCTCAGTTTTTAATCGCAGCCAGAAAAACAGGCCGCCCTGAGGAATATCCCATTGCGCAATGTCATAAAAATAGTGATCTAACAGGCTGTCGAAGTGATCGCGCTTCTCTCTGTAGAGTTCGCATAGCCTGCTTAAGCGAGTGTGGTAGTCGGGAGAATTTACAAGTGAATAAACTGCCGCCTGTGCAATTCGGTTGCTGTGCAAATCTGCTGCTTGTTTTAGTTGCAGCAGGTAAGGATAGAGTGACGCGGAACAGGCGAGATAACCTAAGCGCAAGCCGGGGCATAGGGTTTTCGAAAACGAAGATTGATAGATCCATGGAGCTGATTCGACCATAGCGCAGATTGGTTTTCGGTCGCAGGGCTCATAGCTCAATTCGCGATAAGGATCGTCCTCAAACAGTACGGTGCCCCGGGCGTCACATTGCCTGGCTATTTGCTGTCGAGTGGCAGAGTCATAGGCCTTGCCTGTTGGATTTTGGAAGGTGGGAATGGTATAGAGCAGGGTAGGTGCAAACGATTCATCTGTTTGTATGAATTGTGAACTGTCGTAGTCAAGCAATCGGGCACCGAAGAGTTTAAAGACCTGGAGAGCAGCAAGATAGGTTGGCGACTCAACAGCCACCGGCGTGCCGGGTTCGATCAATAGTTTGGCGCTTAGGTCAATGCCTTGCTGCGAACCCGAAAGAATGATCACACAATTAGCGTCGGTCTCGATTCCTCGGGCTGCTAAATCGTTGGCAATCCACTGTCGCAGGTTCTCTTCGCCCTCGCTTGCGCCATACTGCATCAGTTGAGTTTCAACGTCGATGTGCAGCTCAGGAAAGCAGTGTGTGTCCGGTAAGCCGCCTGCCAGGGATATCATGCCAGGCTGATCTATCATCTTGAGAATGTCACGTATGGGGGAGGAACCCAGACCTTGAATGCGTGAAGCCAGACTTACCATGATGAATCCTGAGGCTCATTGGTTGGCCTGATGACAGGGCTTTAATCTCCCATTACAGGCGTAATATAGATAGGTCATATATGTTGACCTATTGACAGTGTAATTTGCTATTTGTAATATGTCAATATGGATGACCTAAAATTCGATGATGATCTTTACGAGGCGATAGAGCTGATGTACCGGGCCTACCGTTCATTTACGACCAAGCCCGATCGCATCTTAGAAAAACGCGGCCTTAACCGGGCTCACCACAGAATCCTCTATTTCGTCGGGAAAATCCCCGATTTATCAATCAACGATTTATTGCAGGAGTTGGCGATCAGCAAACAAGCGTTGCATACGCCTCTAAGTCAATTGATTGCAATGGGCTTAATTGTGCGCAAAAAATCAACACGTGATGGTCGAGTCAAGATGCTTCGTTTGAGTGCCACCGGCAAACGTCTTGAAACCCGATTGACGGGTGTGCAATCCGAGCAGTTGAAGCAAGTGTTCGAGCAAGCCGGATGCGATGCAGAAGATGCCTGGCGGTTGGTTATGCGCGGCTTACAGAATACTATCTAAGTGTATATCTAACTCGCACGCATGTTACCTATTTGCTTGTTTTAGCTGTAGCGCTTCTCCACAGCTTGACTGAATGCACGGATGTAACATCGGTACGCTGCTTGAGGCAGGCTCTCTGGATAGTTATTTGCACAAATGGCCGGATAACTGGCGAATCTAAGCTTGTGACAGCTAACCTTTGTATACTGGTGATCGGTTAAGAAGCGTTGTGTCAGGGCCGCTAGTTAATTGCTTGCCTAGTAGTAAGCACACACTAGTTTTCTACATGGAATCGAAATAAAAGTGACTGACATTCTCGAATCTGTTGATAATCGCACTAACCT
>JBGCEO010000014.1:0-3811 GCA_045106475.1 Granulosicoccus sp. | reverse complement strand
CGAGCTGATCATAGTAATGCAGCTCGGCATGAGGTGTTCGATGAGCTGCAGCGCTGCTTACCTACCGATGTGCACTTTAAAACCGATGGTCACCAACAATACCCGTCGTTGATCAAGCGCTACTTTCCGAACAGTACGCATACAGTGCATATCAGCGAGCGAGGCTGTGTTGTGGGTCAGGGGGAGCTGAAGAAAACCCGCTTTGATCATCTGTTCAGCGTGAATCACTCGTTTGCCAACATTCGGGCAAAGGTGAATCGATTGAACCGGCGAACCTGGTGCACAACCAAGCTACCTGAACGCCTGGCCGATCACATCGATATCTACATTGATGTGTTGTGTGATCGAGTAAAGCTGCCGTCGCTGCCGATGAAAAAGACTGCAACGGTTGGATGATGTGCGATAGTTTGGTAGAACTTGTTCGCATTAACCCCATCCAATTGGGGCAGTTTAGGGACTATGTGGCTGCTTGCACAAACAGCCACATAGGTGACAGTTTCGCCGGAGCGACTGACTTAGCTAATATGAATATATAGATTAGTTAATTGGCGAAAGCAATTCAGGAGAGGTAACCAACTGACGCACACCATGCGACTTGGTCTCGTTGAAAATATTGCCTTTTTCAGCCCAAGCGTTAAGCGAATTGATGTCGAGTTTGGCACAGCTTGGGCGAACACTCCACGTTACCTGTAACGGTGAGCAAGTTGCTTCTGTGTACTTTGGTCCTGTCGTGGAACCTGCGAAAACAACCGCATCGCCGGTATCAGCGGGCAATGACTTTGCCTGATGCAACCCGTCAACAACATTGTTGTCATAGGCGAATTGCATGAAATCCAGAGCCTGAGCATCGTTGACTACCAGAAATGCTTGGGCTTCAACGCGAAGTTCGGGGTTGGCACAGCTCTCACTAAGGCAAGAACCCAGGCCTTCGCCGGGCGTCACGTCACAAGAAGTATGAACCCAGTGTACCTCAATGGTATCGCCAGGTTTAACGCCATGGAACGCACCCTCTCCATTGGCAGGATCAACAAGTTCTGCCTCTGTCAGTTCACTGGTTTCGTTGCACTGATACCCGCCATTGTCCGCTTTGCCTGCAAATACTGTAAATCCAGGGCCCTTGTGTTCGGCGTTGGTGTGCGTGTGGATGTTGCACAGGTTCATGTTCTGGGCAGGGGGTGCCAGTGTAAACACACGTTTATTTGTACCTATCGCATTAGAGATATCGCGAGGCGTTTGTGGCCCATAACCTTCACACATTTCCTGAGCGGAAGCGGGAGCAACCATGCCTGCGATAAGGGCTGCTGAGAAAAGGCAGTTGAAAGTGGTATTTCTGGCAGTTTTCGTGCGGTTAGACATCTTGACACCTGAATATTGAGAGGGAATGGATTGGTTAACCGCCTAGTCTATTGCGTAGGGTTAAAATAGCGATGTATGCTAAGTGAAGCTGAGGTAACCCATTCATGACAAAAAAATAAATCCCTTCAGCAAGGCTTAGTTTCGGCTTAATACTATTGACGTACCGTGTTTTTTACTATTCACAAGCTATGAGAATTGTTACTCAATTACGCATCGCACTGCTGCTGATTCTGATCCTTGGAATCTCAAGTGCTGTACTAGCTGTGTGGAATTTGCAACAATCCCGGTCACACTTCGCCAGAATCACCGTTTCACACTCCATATATGAATCCTACCTAATGCTGGAGAGTCATACTTATCAACTGTTTAAGCAGTATGGCGATGCCATCATTATTGGTGATGCGAATCAGCGGGCTGGTAAAAAGGTACTGATTCAACTGATTGAGAGAGACATTAGTGAGATCCGTGCGCTCATTAACCAGAAGATACTGCTTGTTGGTGAGCACGCGGGTTCCAAGTTCGTTGCATTGTCTGCCATTGAAAAAACAGTTAAAAGTCTGATTACCCGATTGGATCAATTTTCTCCGACCGGCACCGGCGAGCTTTCTTCGGATTGGGAGCGCTTATCGCTGCTACTCAATGATGAGATTGACGAAGGGTTTCGTAGGATGATCCAGACGGCTCTGGTAGAAGAAAAAGCAGATGTGCATTATATTGGTCAGGGTATTGATCAGGCGATGCACCGTCAGTTGTTTTTTGCCGGTTTGTTTGCCGCATCCACGAGTATCGCAATATTTCTCGTTGTGATCATGCTCAATGTCAGAATCACCAAACCGATCAATACCTTGTTACAAGGTGTCAGAAAATTTGGTGAAGGTGAATACAATTTTCGTGTGAATCTGTCCGGGCGCGATGAGTTGGCTGAGATTGGATCAACCTTTAATACCATGGCAGGTCGTGTTGCTGAAAAAAATCAAACTCTGTCAATTGAAAAGGAAGCACTGACCAATGCAGTTGCTGACAGAACCGAACGTCTGAGTCTTATGCTCGAAGAGGTCAAACGCACTGATGCCAGTCGCAAGCGCATGATTGCAGACGTTAGCCATGAATTGAGAACGCCGTTGACGATCATCAAAGGTGAGGCGGACATAGCCTTGCGCGGCAAGGAGAAACAACCTGTCGTGTATCGCGATGCTCTGACGCGTGTACGCGAGGCAGCTAATCACACAACACGACTGGTGGATGACTTGTTGTTTGTGGCGCGTAATGAAGCGGGTGAGGTACAGCTTAATCTGTCATTGATGGACTTACATACGGTGGTCGATGAGGCGCGTAATACATTTGGTAGCGATGTACCCATAGAGTCAACGGTCAATACAGCACCGATTCAAGGTGATGCGGGGCGCATTCGACAGGCGCTACTAGTGTTGCTTGAAAATGCCAGGCATCACGGAGGCGACCAGATCAAACTCAAAATCGATTCGGTTTTAGAGGGGTTTCGCGTCGCAGTGGAGGATACCGGCCCAGGTATGAGCGATTCAGAAAAGAGTCAGGCGTTCGAGAGATTTTTTAGAGGTAGTAATGCGGCAGAACGTTATCGAGAAGGCTCAGGTCTTGGTCTGCCTGTGGCACTATCGATCGTACAGGCGCATGGTGGCACCATTACATTGGAAGATAGGCTCGGTGGTGGACTCTCTGCAGCAATTCATCTACCGGAGTGATCTAACATTGATTAATGTTTTAAACGTTGAGTCATCATGAATATTCTGGTTGTAGAGGATGAACATCGCGTTGCAGATTTTATTACCCGTGGTTTGAAGTCTGAAGGTTGGACAGCAGAACATGTCGAAAATGGTGAAATAGCACTGGAGTTCATGGCGCAGCATGAAGTTGATGTGGTTTTGCTCGATTTGATGTTGCCCGGAATATCGGGTCAGGATGTATGCCGCAAGATGCGAGCGCGTGGAAATCACACGCCTGTTTTAATCTTAAGTGCACTGGACTCTGTGGCTGAGCGGGTCCACGGACTAAAGCTGGGCGCTGACGACTATCTGACCAAGCCATTTGATTTTGACGAACTGGTAGCCCGCATTGAAGCTCTTGTGCGCCGCAAAACAGAATTCAAAAGCTCCACAGAGGCGGATGTCCTTTCTCGCGATGGGCTTGAACTCAATGTGAAATCGCTACGTGTCTCGATCGATGGTGAAGAGATACTGCTTACTTCGCGAGAGCGCAGTTTGCTGATGTTGTTTATGGCCAATCCGGGCAAGGTATTTGCGCGCGAGCGTATTCTTAACGCTGTATGGGGTTCTCAGGAGGATCCGCTGACTAACGTTATTGATGTCTATATTGGTCGGCTTAGAAAAAAACTGGGTGCGCACAGCAGGATGATCAAAACAGTGCGTGGTCATGGCTATCGATTTGATCAATAGTTCTAAAGAACAATCACGCATTG
>JBGCEO010000013.1:0-6739 GCA_045106475.1 Granulosicoccus sp. | reverse complement strand
CCAAGCGGGTAATTCACCACCATCTATGGCAGACAACTCATATTTGGCTATCGTGCTCGTCATCTGTTCGGCTTTACTAATGAGCACTTGAATAACCGGACTCTCACCATCGATGCTATACACATGCTCAATGCCATGCAGGTCGTTTGATTTTTTACGGCGTTGATACTCCTCCGCCGTGACCATCGCCTGATAGGCTTCTATACCTTTGTCCCTATCCATAGCGAACGGATAAGGATACGGATGGGGAGCCAGAGTTGCAGGATATACCGCTAGAGTCTGATCTTTATAGTTTAAATGCAGATCCTTTTGCAGCGTACGCTCATTAACCGGTGATTGTGTCGGTGCGTAGCCTCCATCATCTTGCACCTCCAGATCCCACCACCATTTCTTAACAGGGTTCAGACTACCGTTATCAACCACATCATCCAATTTGGCCAATAGCGGTGCTGCAGCAGGCAGCTTCATAGCTGCCCATCGAAACGGTTTCTCTGAAAACAGACCTTCAAGATTCCATGGGCAGGTTTTCATGCACCTGCCACACATAGCTCCACCTGGCGTCGTAATTCTATAGTTTGCGCATTTCTGACTATCTGATTTCCAGATCTCGTAACCATTGAACATCAGTTTTGGACCTGCTGTGATCGCACCTGATGGACACTCTCGCGCGCATTTATTGCAGTTGTTGCAAAAATTCTGCAAACCAAAGTCAATGGGTTTGTCGTGAGCCAACGGCAGATCAGTTGTAATGGCACCTGACTTGAGCCGAGGCCCCAAAAACGGATTGAGTATGACTTCGCCAATTCGGGAAACTTCCCCTAAACCCGCTAAAAGCAATAAGGGAGGCTGTAGAACCTCACCATCCATTACGCTATGTGCCTTGGCGCTGTACCCCAGGTTCCTTATCTGCTTTGCCAGCACACCGCCTAGCAATGAAAATCGCAAGTACGCCCGCATCGACTGGGACACCGCAATCCAGTCATCACCAGAAGATCCTTCCATGGTGCTATAGCCCTGATCGATAATCATGGAGACCGCATGATCATGAGGTGGAACAATCGGTTCACCACTTGCGTCGTGCGAATACCAGGCCCATACAGGGCATCGGGAATTACCCATCGCGTCTGCGCCCAGAAAATAACCAGTGGCCTTGACAAGATCAGCAGCTTTGTCGGGATCGATCGAAACACGATCGCTACTTGAAGCACCATCCTGAAGCAATACGAAGGCTCCCAGTGCACGTCGTTGAGCCATAGAAGGTGCGGCCTTACGCGCATAACGCCCGCCTTTCGCCCCTTCTTGCAACGCTTTGCCCATATCGCCAAATTGGGCTCTTGCAAACATATCTGTGCGCTTAGGTACTCGGGCAACACAAGCTTCGTCAATGTAGGTAGTTGGCTTATCCACCCGGTTCAGTGTTTCAAAGGGGTGTTGTCCATCGACGAACCTGCGCTTAGAGAAAGGAATGTAGTTAAAGGCGTTTTTCGAAAAACCTTTGCCTATCTGCCAGGCAAATCCGTGACTTTTGCGTTTGTTCTGTTCAGTAAAAGGCGCTAGCGGTAGATCTGTTGCCAGTGCAAACTCTGTCGTTACCGCTCCAATTCCATAGCGATCACCAATATAGGGATTTAACAACTCGCCAGATTCTACAGTTGCGAGTCCGGAGGCCACTGCCAGTTTATGCAGGTCAACATCCGATGTGGTGGCGCTGTGCGCGCGGGCATCAAAGCCCAACAAACGGATATAGTTCGCTAATACAACAGCGGTTTCAGTGGCCAGCAGGCAAGCGCGATGAGCTTGAGCACCCATGATCCAATCAGTTCCAGGCTCATCGATGCGAGGATCACGAGGATACTCATAAAGAAATACGATGGCGTGTGTATGATTGTCGATGCCGACGGCAGGTGCATTCATCGAATCACGTAAATCCGCCATGATCAAATCAATACCCGAAGCAAGCGTCTTGGTCTGACGCGTGCGTAAATCCTCTGCCAGCTTAGCGATGTCATTGTTGATAAAAGGCTTTGTCAAAGGTGCACCGGCTGGAACGCGACAAATACCCACCATCGCAGCATCTGCAAAATAGGCAAATGCCTTAAGGTGCTCGGCTCTTTGATCAAGTTCAGCCGGACATTGCGCTACGGACTTATTCACCAGACCGCTTCGGATGGCATCAAGCATGGCCTGGTGTTCATCCATGGCATTGATAATTGAACAGGGGTTAGCTGCATCACGAAAGACCAGCTGCTCAAACTCCGGGCAGGCAGAGAGATCGGGTAAGTAGGCCTGTCTTGATAGCTTCTCCAGAGGGTAAGGTCCAAGATGGGCTGGCCTGTTCTTATCGGAGAAAAAACGAAAACTCACTGTTCGACTACCCTGCAGATAAGTTTGGATCAAATCTCAGAGTACACCAAGCTATCCAGCTTAGCCAACGCAGGTTAGGTAGTATCTGTGTACCTGCATGATAGGCATGCTTTATCGAGCAGGTATTGCAAATTACTCTGCTGCGTAGTCTTTTTTAGTCAACTCACCTGCGATGGCTGAAATAAGTTTTTCAGATGCAACAGGTTTGAAGAGAATTTTCATTGATCGATCAGCAGCATCTTGCTCACTCTCATCAGAAGTATCTCCTGTTACTAGAACAGCAGGTACTGGATAGCCCAGAGCGTCCCGAATATCATCTACTGCGCGGGTACCGCTGCCGGCAATACCCAGGTGGTAATCAGCAATGATGACATCAGGTACGATGCTCTGTGATTGGCATACCTTCACAACAGTTGGCGCATCAGGCCCGACGATAGTCTCGCAACCGTAGGTGTGCAGCAACACCTCCATACCCACCAGGATGGAGGGGTCGTCGTCGAGAATGGCAAGCTTTGCGCCGCGTAAAGAGGGTAAATCGTCTACAGATAGTGGAACAACAATGTTCTCTTTTTTACCTAGCGGTATACTCAATGTGAAAGAGGAGCCTTTATCTGCCTCGGATGTGAGTTCTAATTTTAGATCTAGCAAATCGCATAATCGTTTGACAATAGCCAGACCAAGCCCAAGCCCCTTACCGTGTCTAACACGGGTACCGTCCAGTTGGTGAAACTCCTGAAAAATCAATTCCTGATCCTGCTCAGGAATACCACTGCCCGTATCAACAACTGATAATTGCGCAAACACATCTGTTCTCTTGCATCGTATCAACACCTGCCCGGTACTCGTATTATCGATGGCATTGTTAACCAGGTTTCGTACTATTCTTGCTAACAACATCGAATCAGTCCTAAGGACTGAGTCATCTACATCATATTGATAATCAAGTTGTCTCTCTTTTGCCTGCTCTCTGAATTCGTCACTGAGACTCTCTACAAATTCAACAGCAGTAAAATCCATATCAAGACGCTCTATCACGCCAGCATCAAGCCTTGAAATATCCAGACAACCGTTGAACAAACTGCTCAATGCTGCACAGGAATTTTTTATCTGCCGCACCAGGTGTTGGTCTTTGTCGCCTTCCATTCGGGTATTTAGAATATCCAGAAACAGTCCAATAGCATGCAGAGGTTGTCGAAGATCATGGCTCGCAGCCGCCAGAAATCTGGCTTTTGCCGCAACCGCTTCTTCCGCCATTTTCTGGCTTTCTTCAGCGAGCTGTTTTTCCGTTGTCACTATATCGAGCATTTTGGTACGGTCAGCCAGCAGTGCCTCCTTTTTCATTTCATCAGTGACGTCCTGAGAACTGACTAACAATGCATAGACCTCACCTGTGTGCCCCTTTAACGGCACTCGAATAGTTCGACGATATCGTTCCGAATCCGAATAGAGATCCCAGTGCGGATTTTCTTCTATTGAAATATTGCCGCTCCTGGTTACAGCATCGTCCTGAGGCCAGAAGCCTTTGTAGTTGCTGCCGGGGTCACCTAGCACATGCTCAGGAGCGTTACCAATCTCAAGATCGTCTTTGCCAATCAAATCCGGAAGCTCAAATCCTGTGACTCTGGCAAACGACTCACTAGCCAACAGGAATTTATGGTCAAGGTCCTTAACAAAAATCCAGTCCGATGAATGATCCACAATTGCCTGCAACAAAGTGTATTGGTATTGACCTATGTTTGACTGAGACAATGGAGACCGGCATCGATCTATGGCAGTGCTGACTCGATGCCAGAACAGAGGGCTTCCCAACTCCTCAGGAGTGGTGTGATCATGCAAATGGCAGCCAAACGGATAAGCTTCTGAAAAGCGTGTGTGTTTGTCGCTTAACGCAATCACGGGTAACTGACCATTAAGCATCAAGACCTTTTTCAGGGTGCTTTCTGCATCGAAACGCACATCGACCAAGAGACAGTCAATGGGTTTAAGCAAATGGGGGTCGAGAGATCGCAATAGTCTGAGTCCATCGACCACGGCTATATCTTCGCCCGGCTCGGCCTTGGCATCTGAAAAGATCCCGACAACACTCATCTGATTGCCTCTGGCCTCACAAAATCCTAACCATTTGACTAGTAATATACCTGAATCGTGAGCACACCGCTCAGGGTTTTACTGATCTCAAGCAGGCTGCGGTGTGGCAGAGGTTCAGGCCATACTACAATTACTGGCACTGGGCAAATGCATCAGAGATGCCTAAGGATAAAACTGAGCTGAGCCGCCTAGGGCGACATTTCTACCAAAACAGCCCCACCCTCTACGGTTTGATCAACTTTACAATTTACCGCTGCCACCTCGCCATCGCGTGGTGCGATCAGGCTAGTCTCCATTTTCATGGCCTCGACTACTGCAAGTCTGTCTCCCGCTTTTACACGGTCACCTTTGCTCACATCCACGACTCTAACAATACCTGTCATGGGCGCCACCACAGCGTCCGGATTTTCCAGTGCCGGCTCGTTAGCGATCAAAGGATCAGAGAGCGTAAATTCATGAGTTGCTCCAGCGCATTGCACCAAAACGTGCTGAGCTGACTCCTGCTGCCAGCGCAGAGTACTCAAATTGACGGAGCGACCACTGAGCACAACCCGATAGTGCGTAGGCGATTGAGACTCAACGACAAGCTTTATCAACTCCTCAGAACCGTTGATCTCCTTACTTGAAACTGCGCCCTGTCCTGATAGTATCAAGCGCCGCTTTATCAACTGCCCGTTAAAAACGAGAGTACCCAGTACGCTGGCATCACCCCACAGCCGCCAACCTGCCTGTTCATCAGTAGGCTTTATGTCATACAAGGCCATGGTGGCCACGAGGATCATCAGCTCATCGGGTTCATGCACTTTTACCAATGAATCAAGTTCTCTATCAATCAAACCCGTGTCCACGTTGCCATCAGCAAAACCGCTGTGTGAAGCCAGTCTGAGTAAAAACTCAAGATTGGTAACGGTGCCCGCTACACGAGTATTCAGTAAAGCGTGGCGCAAATGCTCCAGCGCTTCCTGGCGCGTATGACCCGATGTTGTGATCTTGGCGATCATAGGGTCATAAAACGGTGTAATGACGTCGCCTGCACGCACCCCGGTATCGATGCGAGCCTCATCATCAAACTGCAAATGCTCTATCCTTCCGGTTGATGGTAAAAAACCGGCAACGACATCCTCAGCATACAAACGCGCTTCAAATGCATGACCGCTGATCGATATGTCTTGCTGCCGGAAAGGTAGAGCCTGACCCGCAGCAACCCGGATCTGGGTTTCAACCAGATCAAGGCCGGTTATCGATTCAGTTACAGGGTGTTCAACTTGTAGACGGGTGTTCATCTCCATAAACCAGAAGCCGTCCGCACGCAATGTACCTGAGCCATCAACAATAAACTCGATGGTGCCAGCCCCTTGATATTCGATAGCCTTTGCGGCAGTGACTGCAGCAGTTGTCATGGCATCCCGTACAGACTCCGGCATACCCGGCGCTGGCGCTTCCTCTATTACTTTTTGATGTCGACGCTGCAGCGAGCAATCGCGTTCATACAAATGCACAACGTTGCCTTGGCTATCGCCAAACACCTGAACCTCAATGTGTCTTGGGTTACTGATGAATTTTTCGATTAAAACCGAAGCGTCGCCAAATGAAGCTTGCCCCTCCCGGCTGGCACTGGCGAGAGACTGTTGAAAATCATCGGGCGTCTCTACCATACGCATGCCCTTGCCGCCACCGCCTGCGCGCGCCTTGATCATGACTGGATAACCGATTTGCACCGCCTGCTCTGCGAGAAATTCTGGATTCTGATCGGTACCGTGATAGCCGGGCACTATAGGTACCCCGGCTTCATCCATTAGTTTTTTTGCAGAATCTTTGAGCCCCATTGCACGTATGCATGAGGCGCTTGGTCCGATAAAGACCAGGCCCGCTGCCACCACAGAATCGACAAAATCAGGATTCTCCGATAAGAAGCCATACCCTGGATGAATAGCCTGCGCTCCAGTGGAATTCGCAGCAGCGATGATGAGATCACCCCTGAGATAACTATCACTAACCAGTGAGCCGCCAAGGTACACCGCTTCATTAGCCAGTTCAACATGTCGTGCTGATCGATCAGCATCTGAAAACACGGCGACTGTGCTTATACCCAGTCGATGTGCAGATTCGATGATTCGACAGGCGATTTCGCCTCGATTTGCAATCAGTATTTTGGAAAACATCATCACATCCTGAACAAACCGAAATGGCTTTGCTCAATTGGCGCATTCAAACAGGCTCGCAACGATAAAGCAATGACGTCTCGCGTACTGCGTGGATCGATGATGCCATCATCCCAGAGTCTTGC
>JBGCEO010000012.1:0-18010 GCA_045106475.1 Granulosicoccus sp. | reverse complement strand
TGGGCACCAACTTGCCGGTCACTTAGGGTAATCTGAGTTACAGCGATAGTCGCAGATCGGCCCACAGCAGACAAAAATAGGAGCAAGGAATGACCATTCAGTTAGTGGCAATAACGAGCATAAACTCTAACGCGGATAGTGCGATAGAGAAGTATTTGAGTGTTGTTGGCCCTATCATGCAGTCTGCTGGCGGTTGAAGAGGTCATGCGAGGGTTACGCCGAGTGCGAGCCCGCGAAGGTCGAGTAGCCAACCAGAAAGCGCCCGCAGTGGATGCGCTGCTCAAGCGGATGGTGGATACGCTGAATCTATCCACACGACGCGGTTTGCGTGATCGAGCACTGCTGCTCTATGGGGTTGCCGGGGCGTTGCGTCGCTCAGAACTGGTGGGAATTAGCGTTCACCATATTGAATCACGTGAGCGCGGGCACCTGCTCACTATTCCTTTTTCCAAAGGAGATCAGGAAGGCAAGGGGCAGGTGATTCCGATTCTGGCGCAACCGGACTCACCTTATTGCCCGGTAGCCGCTCTGCAGGCGTGGCTTGCGGTGGCGAAGATTAGGGAAGGGGCCGTTCGAACAGCATGCCGCTGAGCGATTGTTGTTGTTGAATTCGGACGCACCCAGACTGCGAATTGAAGAAGAAAAGACACACGAAGGCTGATGTGTATTTTACATAATGGTGAGATCAATGATTATGACGCAATCATGGGTGGGGGCGATACAGGATTCGGTCACGCTAAACCGCTCACGAATCCCTCTGCCCTTGTGAGCGGCGTCACGCTGCCTGAGCGGGGCCGATGTTCGGTCTGTGGTACGCGCACCTGCCCCGACCCGCCGTCTTGGCGCTGTACATGGCCTCGTCCGCCTTTTTGATCAACGCGTCGGCGGTCGTCGTTCTGTCAGGGATCAGCGCGACTCCGATGGTTGCACCCGGGATAATCGTCTCGCCACACAGCACCATCGGCTGTTTCACCGTCTCGAGAAGCCGTTGCGCCATCGAGTCGATGATGATGCCGTCAGCCTCGCCCATCACGACGGTGAACTCATCGCCGCCGATGCGAAATAGCCTGTCTTCCGCTCGGAGGCAGGCGCGCATGCGTTTCGAGAGCTCGATGAGGAGTTGATCGCCCGCTGCGTGACCGAGCGTGTCGTTGACTTGCTTGAAGCGATCAAGATCGATGTACATGAGCGCGCCACCGCGCCCACCACCGGTCTTGCGACGAATCGCCGCATCGAGGTACTCGGGGAAGCTCGCTCGGTTCGCGAGTCCGGTCAACGGATCGTGCAGAGCCTGGCGGCGGATCTGCGTCTCACGAGCCAACCGATCGGTTTCGAGTTGCGTCAGGTGGCGATCAGCTCGTCGAACCACCGTGAACAGGAAGGCGTAGAGCAGCGCAAGCAGTCCGAGTACCAGGCCCGCAACCTGCCACTGGGCAGCGCGCTGGCGTGCGAGCAGCAGCGACACGTCCGAGTAGACCTCGAAGACGCCCTCAATCGTCTCGGTGTCGGGATTGCGCAGCGGCACGTACGAGTAGACGAGATCCCGATCCGTAAGCACGCCCTCCATCGCATCGAATCGCTCGCGATAGGTGACGGCACCGACGGCATCGCCGGCGCGTGCCGAGAGGAAGCCTGAGTTCTCCGACTTGTCGTCGCCGATCTGCGAGGTATCTGTCGAGAATACCGTGTTGCCGTCGAGCGCGTATACCTTGATCTTCTGTACCTGGAGGCCTCGCATCTGACGGCGGACATCGGTCATCAGGCGCTCGACCCCGGAGTCTGCCATCAGCTCCTCTCGCGATGCGCCTTCGGAACGCAGCACGAAGTCACGGTGGTGACTCCACACCCCGTTGACGAACGACTGTGCGAGCTCTGTGTTGGCTCGAGTCTCGTGTTCGATCAGATGCCGTTCCGTCAACCCTCGATAGACGAAGATCAGACTTACGGTAACTAGCACGACCCCGATCAGACAGGCGATCGAAAACCGCTTCGTAAGCTCGAACTCGGAAGTGTGGGCGGGGGAAGCTGCGGTCGACGAAACGTCCATTTAGGTGCACGGTAGGAGCGATGCAGTTTATATCGGCACTACCGTTCGTCTTATTGAATGGGCCGTGTTAGTTCCGGTATTACACCGGAACTAACAGGCCGTCGAGGTGGCGGCTCGTGTGTGGCTGTCTCGCGCGTTCGCTGACGTCTGTCCCCACCTGGGGGCTGTGCGTTCAACAATTGATATTTTAGAACGCACTTGACTAAGCACTGGCAGGATGTTTCTCATCTGCCGATGAAGACCTTTACGCGCTTAGAGCATATTTTCACATCAATCTGGTTGGCACCCTGGCTTCATCGCCCACCAAATCCATGTAAATAGCCGTTGTTTCTAGATTACTATGCCCCAATAGCTTTTGAACAAGGCGCGGATTACGGGTCTGCATGGCCATGCGAACCCCGAATCCGTGGCGCAACCCTTTAGGTGTTGCATGATCGCCTGAAATGTCTGCTTCTGCCCAAAAGCGGGCCTTATAACTTTTTTTTTAAGTAATAACGCTCGTACTTTTCGCAGTATCTGTCCAGTTGACCAAACTTGGTGTAACCCTGTTTCAGGTAAAAATCTAATGCTTGGAATTCGTACGTATCCAGCATCGAAAAACTGCAGCCTCGTTGCTTAGCCTCGATTTCCGCTAATTCAATTATTCGAGTGGCCATGCCCTTTCCCCGTGCCGACTGGTCAACCCATAAAAACTCTATATCAAGGTAATTCCAATATGTTTTACCGGTCAGACCACCAATAATTTCGTGTCTCTCATTTCGGCAATAGACAGAAAGCGGTTCGAAATCATTAGCTACAAATTGAGAGTTGAATTTCCGCGTTTCACTGATGATTTTTTCATTGGCATCAATGTTCAATTTTGTAGGAATCTCGAATTTCATATATCGTTGCTTCGAATTTGTGCCCGAATTAACTGCGATTAGGTACAGCTCTCTATGTCGGCTATTGGCCGATTTCAGCCGGTCAGATTCAGCTTCACCCAGTGCAAATCAGCGGCTTTTCGTCAACCAAATCATGTTGAGTGATTCTACCGCAGAACGTTACCTGGGCTGGCTTTCCCGGTCCAGCTCAACATGATGCCGATTCCTGCGTTGACCCCTACAATTGCGCGCTGCCGCAAGAAGCCCAGCCGGTACGCTAGATGTCTGAGAAAATAAATCTAAACACTCTACCGGCAACCCTATGATTTTAAGCTCATTAAACCTGCATTGACATATTCCCATATAAGAATATAATAAAAACCATGCCCAGATTAAAAACGACACACGATGTTTTTAGCGCAATTGGTGAACCAAAGCGCCGAATTTTGATTGAGCAGCTTGTGTTGAAGGAGATGACGGTTAATGAGTTAGTCGAGTCAGTCGATTGGCCCCAACCGACCGTGTCCAAGCACTTGGGCGTACTGAGAAAAGTCAATATTGTTTCCGAACGCCAAGAAGGGCGTTTCAGGTATTACCGGATTCAGCCAGAGGAGCTTCGTCCCATTCAAGAATGGTTGCATCAGTTTGAGAAATTCTGGGGTGGAACTATGGATCAGCTGGACGCTTACTTAAATCAAATACAAAAAGGTGGTTAATTCGATGAGCGGTAGTGCAGTTGTTCCTTCAAAAATAGTGCGGGAGTTCAATGCGCCAAGACAACTTGTATTTGATGCATGGACACAAGTTAAGCATCTCAACAATTGGATGTTCCCCATGGTTGGTTGCAAATGCGAATTCGTTTCTGCAAACATTGTGGCTGGCGGCCAATCGCTACATAAAATTACTATGCCCGGTGGTAATCAAATGTGGCTTCTGACTCACTATGAGGAAGTTATATCGCCAGAGCGTTTAGTGTTCTTGCAATATTTTTCTAATGAAAAAGGCGATTTGCTACCCATGCCCCATATACCCAACTGGCCAAAACATATGTTGGCTACGCTGCACTTTGAAGAGATTGCGGGCAATCGAACAAAACTGACCTTTCTCTGGGCACCGAGAAACGCAACAGCGGAAGAGCTTCAAACATTTGAAGCAACTCGATCTGATCACGGCAAAGGTTGGGGCGCAGGTATGGAGCAGCTGCATAGCTACATCGAATCTATCACCGACTGATTTGAAATACACACCTTACGGTGGTTGTCAGGCTATTGCTTATCAGGATATAGAGATGAAAAATATAATTCTTGTTATTGTTTTGTTGTTACTACTGGGCTTAGTCTATTTGTCATTCACTGGAAGCAAAATGCAAACTATTCAAACTGAAATCGATATCGAAGCTCCACCCGAGAAGGTGTGGAGCATCATTAGCGAGGTGGACAAGTGGCACGAATGGAGCCCCACGATCAATGCATCAGAAGGAAAAGCCGAGATAGGTTCCGTAGTTAGTATCACTATGATGAGTAAAGAGCCTGGTAAAGACGGTCCTAAATACAACCCTGAGATCATTCAGATGGAAGAGCCAACGTATTTTCACTGGCGCGCCCACATGATGGCAGGATTTATATTTACCAATGAAAAAATAATAGAACTTGAGAAAACAGAAAGCGGTACGAAAGTCATACACAAGGAAACCTTCAAAGGCCTTATGGCGGCTGCAATGAAGGGGCAGATGGAAAAAGGAGTTTCGCCAATGCTAAACATGATGAACGATGCGCTCAAGAAACTGGCTGAAGAAAAATCTCCCTAACAGATTCATGGTCAGCAGCAAGCGACTGTTGGCGGTGTATGATTTAAAATGGATATCGATTGTCAGCGAAATAGCTTAAAGAATTTATAAATCCGAATCAGAATTTTCAGCAGGCCTGTACTTGTTAAGCATGGTGTTGGTCAGACTGTCGTCGTTAAACAATCCTTTGTCGTTAACGCTTCCTACTATTTCTCCTTCCGCGACTTTGCCGGCAAGATTGTTCGCTATTTGCACAGCCAGTACGAGAGCCTGTGACTCGTTGATTCCCAATGCAGCACTAAAATACTTCAGTAGCTCCCTGTCCCTTTCATCTATGGAGAAAACCGTACGAACTCTGTTATTAGAAACAACTCTAGACATAGTAGAACGCTGTAAATTATCGAAACACAATCGGATCGGCGGCAGGTGATATGCACTGACAAATCTTGAATCAGCACAAATTACTATGAGACCAGCCCTGCACATACTATGTCGACTCATGGCACACACAGATTTACTTACAGCGAAGAAATTCATGCGCAAGCCCACATTTCCTGCCATAGCAGTCAAATAAAGCCGTTTTAAAGCACGTTAGGACAGCTTAGCCCGTGTCCGCCATCACTTAATCAAGCTAAGCCTCTGTACTGCTTCTCATATGAGGCCTGATTTTGTTTAACTGGTTCTCATTCCGACGGGCGTATAACGTAACCATCTTTGGTTCGATACTCAAATCTCGATTGCTGCACATTATATGTAACTTGTTATGTGCAACTCTATGTCTACTCAATCGGAGATCACGACATGTATATAAAAGAGAGTACATCACTGATACAACTGACTGAAGCTATTGCCAAGCTGATTGATCGGTTGCAGAGTCTGCAAAAGCAAACTGATAAATACGAGCAATTTGAACATCGGCTTGAAAGCTTGCTCATTGAAAACGAAACTTATAAAAAAAATCTCTTACATGAGCTGATTGAATCTACAAAGCACCTACAAAAACAAAATCGTGGTTCGATGTATTGGGCCTACGCGATCGACTCCCTGGAGAGCCGGCTACTGCATGAAAATAGGCAACTCTCGGGGAATGATGGTGCTTCAGACAGGGTAACCATTTACGTCGTTCAATCTAGAGATAATGAAAAGATCTATCAGGCGAGCGCTAAGCATAGATTGTCAAAGGTTCGCTGTGTTTTCAAACTATTGAAGCGTAATATGTCTCTACAGCCTCTTCTTGCATTCATTCACTATGTAAAGATTCATCAGATTAGTGTGAATAAGGTTTTAAAGCGCGTGTGGTCGGTTGTGCGAAAGTTTTTGATGTACGGCCTACTTGATGAACTCTGTCAGTGGCTGAAAGAGAATCACGGAGAAGAAGTCACATAGCAACTGAAACTGCTGCATAGAAAACACGCGTCTAATAAGGATCGGTCAGGTCTTCCAGGGCGATGTCAACTAGGCTTCGTCAATATCAATTCTTTAGGTAACCTTATTGGAAACTCGCTGCGCAGCTTGTCGTCTTTTTCAGGCGGCAGCGCGCCAGTGCATGGTAAGGCTAAAATTTCATTTTTTCGTTTGATGGCATTTTTAATTAGATCGGGCTTGTTTTTCTCTACCCACTCCTTTGGCGATGTACGATCACTCAATTCGGGATAAAAATACTCAGTTTGCATCATGCTCAACGTTTGTGGTGCGCTTAAATAGTGACCTGGCCCGTCGTCCAGACACGCCGATTTAATCATATTGATGTCAAGATTCTCTTCAGTTACTTCAATACCTCTAACGCATCGCAGGCACTGTCCGACAACATCATCGTCAATGATCAAGCCTTCTAAAGAAAAGCCAAGTAATGAGCCGTACATGCCAGCCGCCTCGTAAACCATGTTAAGCCCCGCAAGGCCTGCCATAACATTTGTTATCCCATGCTCAGAACCTGATTGGGCGTCTGGAAATTTTGCGTCACTCATACCACCGGCTGCGCCAGTAGGCAGCCCGTAGTGCTGCCCCATTTGGGCGCAGGCAGAAGTGAGCAATGCCTGTTCGGCAGAACCTGCGCACATCGAGCCTGTGCGAAGATCAGCCACAAACGGCCATGTACCAAACACAGCGGTAGCGCCTGGTTGTATTGACTGCACATAGATTAAACCCGCCAGACATTCAGCTACGGCCTGAGCAACGGTTGCAGCCAATGGTGCAGGTGCCGTCGCTCCCGCTTGCCCTGCGGATAACAGCAACACCGGCATCCCGGCACGAATACAAACCTCCATGGTCTCACATGATTCGGTTGCAAATTTCAGTGGAGGAACAACAAAACAGTTGCTGTTTAATACAAATGGTCGGTCACGCCATGCATCTTCTCCGCCTGCGACAACATGTAACAAGTCGATGCAGTCTTTAGCAAATGATTGTTCCGTAAACGAAGTGCCTATGTGTTTCGTCGTTCCAACTATCGATGCATAAAGTGTATTGAGATCCATCTCACGATTGTCGGTTAAATCGCGAGCCACAAGACACCGCTGAAAGAAATGAATGTTGTCAAGGTGATTGGTGATTCGCGCAGCCGAGAAGAGATGCTCCAAGGTGCTCTCTACGTACTCGCCAGTTTCGATATTAGCCAGATGAACTGCCGCACCAGCCGTACCATAATGAACACTCTGGTGGCTTAGTTTCAAATCGTATTTTGGATCGCGCGCATGCAGCACCACTGACTTGTTCGCATCCTTTAGCGCTTTGTTAACCACTTCTCCACTAAAGCGTAAACGTCCATCAGTGCTCGAATAATCTGCACCATACTTAGTCATTGCATCGATACCGCTTTGAGGAGCAAGGGCTAATCCAATCTCCTCCAGGATCTGAAGAGCTGTGCGGTGTATTTGATCAATATCTGAAGGGGAAAGTGGTTTGTATTGCCCGCCCTTTACGCCAGCCCTAACTGGTCTTAGATTATCGGCCAGAGGTGCTGATCGCTCTGCAATTCGTGCTCTTCGTCCACCAGATCGCCTGGACCGTGGACTTGTTCTTGATGGCTCCAATCCGGATCCTCCTGGCTGGGTAACAATGCTCAAACAATAAGGCTAGCCCCCGGTATTCACCGGTCACTCACTATAAACATCAGTAATATTTCGATCAATCGATTAATGTAAATCCATCAATCTGTAATTGCACTTAAAAGCATTGATACAGCGTATTTATTGTCTTTTAAAGACTGCTATTTGCAGCCAAACAGTCAAAAAAGTGCACTAAAGTTATAAATTGCTTTGGATTTGCATGATCTTATAATGGGTCAGAAAAATAAGTCACTAATCCATGACGTTATGGGGGGATAACGATATTCATGGCTCAGGCAATACTCACGGCTTGCAGTGTTGATCATGCCAGCCCGGGTTCTGCAAAACAATCTGGTGCAAGTCCATGGATTAATGTCTGAAGTAGGGAAGCGATGAGACTGATCTGCAGGATGCCTCTACGGTATTTTCGCAAGAAGGCGAAACGGTTACTCTGGATGTGGTTGGACTCTTACAGGCTTGAGAGCGCAGGGCCGAAACAGCCGTGAGCGTGATCGATGTAGGGTCTTCTTTCCCTGCTGTAAGAAGCGGAGGGAGGGTAAATATCAATCAGTAGAAGTCGATGCCGATGCAAAATATTTTATGGCAGTCAATGCCAAGTAGGAGGCATCCAGATAGGTACTACAAGAAGTTCATGCACTTAGCAGGCGAGCGCTAGCGGTTGTTATACAAAATTGGCAGTTAAACCCTATACGGTTCCGCCTAGAGAACCTTCGAGCTTAGCCATTTCTTGTCCACCGGCCATCAGATCCTGCAATTCTTCCGGCGATACTTCACCGCGTTTAGCGGTACCCAGTGTTTTACCCCGATTGAGCACGGTAAAGCGATCTCCCACGGCCAGTGCATGCCGCACATTGTGCGTTATGAAAACCACTGCGATCCCTTGCTTGCGCACTGAGTCCACAGTGGCCAGTACGTTAGATGTTTGGCGAACACCAAGCGCTGAAGTGGGCTCATCGAGAATAAGTACCTTTGCGCCAAAGTGCACAGCTCTGGCGATCGCTACGGTTTGCCTCTCACCACCTGAGAGTGTGCCCACAGCTTGATCAGGCCCACGCAGGCTGATACCCATTTTTTTCATCTCGCGCATGGTGACGCTATTAGCAAGCTCGTGATCGTAAAACGACATGCCCATTACGCGGCGAACCGGCTCGTTACCCATGAAAAAGTTACGTGCCACTGACATTAATGGAATCATTGCCAGATCTTGATATACGGTAGCAATGCCCGCTGAAATTGCATCGCGAGGGTCAGCAAATGACATCGGCTTGCCTTCAAAATAAATCTCACCGGTAGTTGCCTGATGCACACCTGACATCGTTTTGATAAAGGTTGATTTACCTGCTCCATTGTCACCTAGCAGGCAATGGCATTCACCAGGGAAAACATCGACTGACACGCCGGCCAGCGCAATTACTGAACCGAAGTGCTTCTCGATGTTCTTCATCTGGATAATGGGAGTGGCTGTGTCACTCATGTCATTTTTCTCCTGTGATCATTCGGCGGATATAAGTATTCAGTATCACTGCCAAAAGAAGAATCACGCCGAGAAACACTCTGAAGAGTGAGCTCTCTACACCAGCAAAAAACAAACCCTGCTGCACGACACCAAAAATCAATGCGCCTAATGCAGCACCAATAACTGAACCATAACCACCGGTTAACAAGGCGCCACCAATAACTACAGCGATGATCGCCTCAAACTCTTTGAGCAGGCCTCGATCTGCTCCAGCTGATCCAAATTCCATGACCTGGCAGGTTGCGAAAACACAGGCACAAAATGCAGTAAACATAAACATCAGGATTTTTACCCGATTGACAGGCACACCGACATAGCGCGCTGCCTGGGCGTCGCCTCCAGATGCGAAGATCCAATTGCCAAATTTGGTTCGAGTCAATAGCAGGTGACCGAAAATAATCAATATTATCGCCCACACAATCAACATCGGAATACCATCGACGACCGGTTGACCGGCTCGATTGCCTCTTTCAAACGTTGCGATCAGCCCAATATCACCAAACCACTGAAACAAACCTGTTAAGACTTTACCCCCGAACAGGGCACCCAGCTTGTCGCCTTCGGCGAGTTCTTTTACTCCGCCAATGATGGTCTTACGCTCGAGGGTTTGCGGAAGGTATATGGTGAACCCACGAAGAATGAACAATGAAGCAAGCGTCACAATAAAACTGGGTAATCCGGTGCGAATCACGATAAAACCGTTTAACGCGCCGATAGCTATGCAAATAGCAAATGAGACAATAATTGATAACCAGACAGGCCACCCGAGGGTGACTGAGAAAATCGCGATTAACATGCCGGCAAAACCAATCATCGAACCTACAGACAGGTCGAATTCGCCAGCGATCATCAACAGGCAGGCACCGACAGCGATAATCATGAATTGGGCAGACACGATCGACCAGTTCAACACACCCTGACTGTTAAACATGCCGCTGTCATGTGCAAACAGTGCGAAACAGATGAAGACTGTGATAGTGCCGCAAATTCCGCCAAGTTCAGGGCGAATCAATGCTTTACGAAACGAAGAAATCTCTTTAACACGCTCGTCTGTTTGCGTGTCTGTGGTAGTGCTCTCAGACATCAAGCTACCTATTTTGATTAAAGAGTAACTGGGATCGAGCGGCTACCCGATTGGGTAACCGCTCATTGACTGCTTTTAGAAAGTACTGCTTTTAGAAAATACTGCTTTTAAAAACTGCTCTTAGCGATACTCGCCTGCAAATTCTTCAACCTTTTTCAGACCGTCTTTAGTGACAAAGCCTGGGCCAGAATTGATGTTGTTGCCTGGAAGTACGCCATAACGATCCCAGTTCGCCAAGATAACTACGGGCATGTAGGCCTGTAAGAAGGGTTGTTGGTCTATACCCCAGTTGATAGTGTCATCTTTGATACCTTTAACGATTTCCGCACCAAGATCAAAAGTACCAAAGTGAATGTCACCAGCCATACCGTTTTCTTTCAATGCGGCAATCGTTGGATCTGCAGATACAGGGCCTAGAGTTAAGATGCCATTGGTATCAGGGTTGGCTGAGAGATACGCCAATACCTTGTTTTTAATTTCAGCTGGATCTGTTCCAGAATCCATCATCGCATCGCCTAGTTCGATGCCAAGGCCGTCAGCATAGCCACGGCAACGCTCACCTACAGTGGGCTGCTGGATAGCGTGGTTAACACAAACAAAATTGGTTACACCCTCTCTTTTAGCGCGCATACCGGCAGCTAGCCCTGCATCATACTCAGGCTGACCAACATACATAAGAGCACCAACTTCTGCTGCTTGCTCTGGCGTACCCGTGTTCATGATGATGACGTCGATACCCTGATCAACAGCAGCCATGATAGGGCCTTTCAATACATCGAAATCAGCCAGCGTTGTAATAATGCCATCTGGATTAGATGCAGCAGCCTGATCAATGATTCTTGCCATATCAGCAATATCGCCAGTTGGCGGATTACGATACTCAACTTCAGCACCTACTTGCTCACCTGCCAGCGCGATGCCGTTCTTTATTGTGTTCCACCATGAATCACTGTCTGGTGCATGGCTTACGAGTACATATTTTTCACCGGCTGCTTGCGCTGTACCTGTAGCAGCGATCAATGGTGCCGCGATGATGGCGGTAGAGACCATCAGATTCTTTAGTAGCGAGTTCACTTGACCCTCCTGATTGTATTTTTTGGTTGATTTTTTCGCACGCAAGCGCGGTATGCACTCCCGACGTCCTATAATGACATCATATGCAGCTTGGAATAGCAACCGGTTGCAAAAAATATTTGCTGTTTTCGAAAATGTCAAGTCTCAGGCAGTCAGTAATGTCAAATTTTTGTGGGTGTGATTGTCAGAATCGCGCCAGAGGACGATGCAAAAATACGGGATTGCAACACAAAAGCTAACAATGCGTTTTTTAAGGGTAGGGGTAATGCAGCATGACGTAACCTATCCGATTTAAACCTCGGTTTTTGCATTCAAAAGAGGCATAGTTACCTGCAATAGCTAGATTTTCCCTGGAGATAACCAATGTATCGAAAAATACTGGTTCCGCTGGCACTTGATCACGGAATTTCGCCCAATACCTTGGCCATTGCGAAGCTGCTCGCCGGCGAAGACGGGGAGATAACTGCACTTCACGTATACGAAGCTGCGCCTGCAACTGTTAGCGTTTACCTTGACGAAACACTTGTAAAAAAGGGATTTGATTACGCAAAGCAACAATTACATGAGAAAACTGCCGGTTTTGATAACATCAAGCCGGTAATGGTCAAGGGTCACACCTATAGGGCTATCGTTGATCATGCCAACGACAATGACATTGATTGTATTGTTATGGGATCACACAAACCCGGCTTGAGTGATTATTTACTGGGGTCTACAGCGGCTCGAGTTGTACGACATGCCCCCTGTGCAGTTCATGTGCATCGATAATCATATCGATGTGTTCAGTGAAATGACAAACTCGGTATGAGCGCTCAAAAGTAAGCGACAATTTTTGCCGCTTACTTCTATCCTAGAACGTCCTACTAGAACGTCTTACGCCAAGGTTAGTTGTGGTCTGTCCTAAAAGCTAAGCTTGTTATGATTATTTTTTCTCTGCACGATAATCATCATGACAGCCTTTGCATGAGCCGCCGACATCTCCAATAGCGCCCTTAAGAGCAGCTAAACCGTTACCGGCTTCAGCAGCTAGCACCGTTGTCGACGCTTTCAATGCATCTGATTTTTCTACTATCGCTGGAAATGTTTCCCAAATAGCAGGTAAAGCTCTAGTGCGTGCATTCCCATCGGTTGCATTGTCAGATCCTTGCGGCCAAAACTGGCTTTGGCCAAGGTGGGCCGCAGCATGCAGATTAGTAGCAGCCTCAGCCGCAACTTCCGCATTGTAGTCCATCTTGTCTTTTGCCATGGCGGACAAAATGCCCATATTAAAGCTGTATAACTGGTACATCGCCTGGCGTGCTTTGATGGCTTTGTCGTGTGGTCCATCGGCAGCATGAGCCACCATGACAACGCTTATTGGCAGTGCTAACAAAGTCGCTATGGCTAATTTCTTTAGTGACATAATTTCCTTAAACCTCCATTGATGGGGACGGATTGCAAAGACTAACAAAGGTTTGTCCCATAAGCTGTATATTGGAGAGCACATATTTGCACAGCGTCAATGCGTGATCGCACAGGGCTACAAATACCGGGAGAGTTGGATCATGAATTGGAGTTGGGACCATTTGCGTTTTTTTCTGAGCCTTGCCGAACATGGCACGTTATCCGCGGCTGCGAAAAAGCTCAACGTCAGCCACACTACTGTGCATCGGCGAATCAAAGCGTTTGAGTGTGAATTACGGACGCAACTGTTTGCACAACATTCCCACGGGTATAAGCTCACTGCAGAGGGAGAAGCGTTGCTGACTGAAGCGCAAAAAATGGAATCTGCGATTACAGGCATAGCGAAAGAGATTTCCGGTGCAGATGAGCTAATCAACGGACCGGTTACCATCACTAGCACTGATACATTATCTCAATATGTGCTCCCCGCGATTCTCACAGAAATTAGTGAGTTGTATCCAGCAGTTGAGCTATCTCTGATAATGATGAATCAATTTTCCGATATCTATAATCACGAAGCAGACATCGCTATACGAACGGGTGTTGAACCACCTGAAAATCTAATAGGCCGCAAGATTGGCAATCTGGAATTCAGTATTGCGACATCAGTAAAATACAAGCAAGAACGAAACCTCTCAAACTTTCCTTGCGACACCCATGGCTTGAACTTTATAGTCCTCGATGACACGTATCGAAATGTCGTAGCATGTCAATGGTTGCGCAAACTGATGCCAAAAAAATCGAGATGTACCACAGTGAGCAACTTCAGTACTGCAGCAGCGTTATGTGGGGCGGGGATGGGCATTGCTTTACTGCCGTCTTATCTCGTGGCACTAGACATTCGACTAACAGCGTTAAGGCTCACTAAAGAGATACCTGCCAATGACCTATGGATTCTTTCACATAAGGATCATCGAGATACCAAACGGGTACGACTCGTACGTCAACATCTATTTAGTGCTTTAAGTGAGCGACTTACGTAACTGTTAGGCCAACTGCAGACATTAAAGACACCATGTGAGGTGAAATAATGGAGTTTTATACGGATCGGTTGAAGCTTCGAAGATGGTCCAGTTCTGATGGGGAGGGGTTTGCAAAAATAAATTCAGATCCAAAGGTGATGCGGTATTTTCCTGACGAATATTCGCGCGAAAGAAGCGATGAAATGATGCGACTCTGTAATATGGAAATCGACGAACGTGGGTTTAGTTTTTGGGCCGTTGATAGGAAAGATACAGGGGAATTAATCGGGTTTGTGGGTCTCCACAATTTCATTGCTGATCTGAATTTTTGTCCCTGCGTTGAAATTGGCTGGCGATTAGCTCATTCGCAATGGGGAAACGGTTTCGCAACTGAAGCTGCATTGAAAAGTATTGGTTTGGGCTTTACCGAATTTGGATTAGACGAAATTCACTCTTTTACCACGCTGAACAATGTCAGGTCGCGAGCAGTAATGGAAAGGATTGGCATGATAAATACGAACCTTGATTTTTTACATCCAAGTGTCTCTGAGCAAAGCGATCTCCAGAAACACTGCCTTTATAAAATCACTAAAGATGAATGGCAATTCGCGCATGGGTGAAATAACAAAAAAGGCTTGGCGGGCTCTCTGACAACCTGCCTGGGCAAATCCGGAAGCTCAATCATGCAGCCAAACTTGTAAACCCCCAATGCTTTTGAAACCGATACTACATAAAGCTTCAACCTCAGATTTGCCGTCATATCCTACGATGCCTTTCATTGGGTACCTACCAGCTAATGAGGCAATACAGGACACGATATCGCAGTGTGGACCAAACGCATTAGTAATACCGACTGAATCACCGCTCTGATTTGTAGCTAAACCAGACACCACCTCGCCATCGCGTTCAACATAGACCAGCTCGATGGAGTTGTTTACAAGCAATGAGGGGTTAAATATCGCGCCTCCTTCACCCCAGGCAGCAGCCCATCGATCCAGTTCGGATGGCGTCCGCACTGTTTTAACCTGGAAATTTGGGCTTTTTTCCTCTGTCACATGCTGATTTGGCAGGCGACAATACCACTGAGCTTCGAAGGCAAGAGAGAACCCTTTTACTTCTAATTCAAGCTCACAATAGCTATCTTTGATACCCCAGCCCGAAGGGAGGTGCGGGTTGATAGTATCGATAAGTTTGTCGATAACAGCTCCGCTTCTTAAGGTAACAATATTCGGGTAGAGAGGCGGCATTGGTTGCTTGCTCAACCAAACAGACTCATTCCGGTGCGCAGATATGCCATGCGACGCTGCAATTGCATCGCACCACGCCGCGTTGTTTGAGATTGCTTCGTTTAACCACAAATCTTCCATTTCTAGAACCGCTGAAACTCGAAAGGGTAGATTGCTCTTTTCTGGGATCTCGACTGCGGCATCACGGATTTTACGCTTTGCCCTAACAGGCGTTGTGCCATCGTTGTGGCAGGTAGTAGGTAAGCCTGCACAATATCATCCGCCTCTAGGCTCATATATGACACCTAAGGGCACGCTCAATCGACAAGGGTGCCAAACTTCTTTCTATTTTCTTTGGAGCGGGCTTGAGCCAGCTTCTTTCTAAACAAGGAAGAAAGGGAAGCGATATGTAGAAAAGTAGCTCCAACGACAGCCACTGAGCCTATCCAGACCGAAGGAAAATACATACCAACTAGCGTTTCTGGTCCCGAGCTGTAACCACCCGTCAAGGTCCTCAGCGGCGTTGGACTGGATAGCGCGACGATCAAAACGATATTAAGCAACATCAAAAGGCCAAATAGGTTAAACAGAAAAGCAATCAGAGTGGGTCTAATTTTCTTCGCAATCAACACTGCAACCGGTAGTGCCAGCACACCGGTAACGACATCAAAATTGTCGCCGTTCCAGGTCATTTGAACAGGCATGAATCCGTGCTCATACCAAAGGATCAGCACAAACTCAAGCGGAAGCCGAAAGATATGTATTCCAGCCAGTAGGGCCAGCCCGTTCATCTCTACAACTTGGAGACCCACCCGACCGATCGCCAATGAAACTGCAAGGGTAAGCATGATGGCAAAGACCGGAAACTGCGCCTCGGAACCGACACTCATCAAATGTAAGACAAATGGAAACGCACCTGTCACCGTTAACCAGGCAATGCAACCAAGTAGGGATGTAGTCCAGTGAATACGAAAGGCCCTCGCGAACACCGGTACAAAGGCAGTCGTCAGACCGCCTATAACAATCAAGAACAACTCTAGCGGGGCCTGGCTTATCATTGAATTGCGCGCTTTATTTTTAATAGCATATTCATGTCACTATTAAAAAGTAAAGTAAAATGAATTGAAAACCTATAATCAGTTCTGCGGGACCGCCTAGGCACTCGAATTGTCGGGTGAACGCTGGACTGATAGTTAAACGCTCATCTGGATACTCGTTATCACCACAGGGGCGTCGTACCGAAGCAATTGTGCTGACCCTGGCAGAGTTTGGCAGTGGCTACCTACCAGGGTTGAGCATTCGCGGCGTGTTAATGCAGGAGCTGCAAGGGCTTGGACGGGACTCAGAAAAGGGGCGATACAGAATTCGTTAGCATTTTGAGTTGGACCGCGAAAGCCAGCCAAGGTAAGGTTCTGCGGTAGAATCACTCAACATGATTTGGTTGACGAAAAGCCGCCTAATTGCTCAGGCGGACTGTCAATCTGACCGGCTGGAATCGGCCAAGAGCTATCGTTGGTAAGGTTTGGTCTTTCCGCTTAATTTTGTAATGCGTACGTTGTGAGAGACTAAACTCATCTCAAATCAATCGGATAGAGTTTCGGCCTGAATCCATATTTAGATTTAACCGGATAGCCGTATAAATATACTAAACCAGTTTTCCGGTTAAGCACTCTGTTATACGAATAAATGAGCGAAATTGAAGAGTACATGTTGGTGGTTGATAGACGCGGAGAGAATGGGCAGTCTCTCGATTGCTTCATCACTGTTGATGGCGACCAATGGTCGTGCGACAGGATTGATGCGCCGGTTGATATCGCCAACGGTGTTACATTGCGAGAGTCTGTCCATAGCAGACTTATTGCTCACGACGCAAACATTAACAACTGGGATCTTCAGCAGCTGGTGTTGCGTAACGGCTACTTCTATCCGCGAATTTACCGACCATATCTAACTGGCACTTGTAGCCGGATGAATCGGAACTGGAAACCCATTGACGTAATTGATGAGCAATACGATCCGGGCATGGGATCAGAACCACACCCGATTGACCTGAATGCTTATGGCGGAGTGTTGTCGCAGCTGGTCACACTGCAGCTCGAGCTTATCTCGCTTTTTCAAGTATGCGAACCAAGCCCGTGCAATATGGATGTCTTCGGTCACCGAATACGGAATCTGTTTTTGGTTGCGGCGACTGAAGCCGAGGCACAAATGAAGGGGGTATTGGTCGCGAATAGCGTTGATCCGCTTGGCCGGCATTACAACACTAATGACTATGTTCGCCTTCTTGGCCCAATGTCTCTGGATCAATACGAAATCATGTTTCCACTACACCCATGCATTGCTTCGTCTAGGCCTTTCGACAATTGGCATGCATCCCAACCGACGCGGAGTCTTACTTGGTACGACGCCTACAATGCGACCAAACACGATCGCGAATTCAGCTTTGATCGAGCTACACTAAGCAATGTAATCAGTGCGGTTTGCGCCTGTGTCGTGCTTTTGATTGCTCAGTATGGTCGCCGCCCCGAATGGTCTCGGTTAACCAGCGGTTTTTTTGAGATTGCAGAGTTCCCTTCGTGGGAATTGTCGGAAATGTACAAAAGAAACATTTCAACTACGCATCGATCAATAGATTATCCTTTTGACCTACAAAACGTATAACAAATCAGTTGCACTCAAGATTATACGCGTTGTTTGTATTGCGGCGTCGCTGTCGCTCCACTGTACCGCAATACAAACAACGCATAAATTCGGAGTGGACTGGGCGTTAGCGACCCTTTCCAGCGTCGCCTTAGGGTACTCCTGTGCCTGTCATGATCCATGAACTATATCTAGGCTGAGCTGTAGAAAATCTACGCGACCGGCCAAAAGCAGATGTACCAAGGATGTAATTAAACGTCTGCTCTTTACCAGACGACATTAATGTCATTTCTGTCCGTAGAAA